>JALZJN010000198.1 GCA_030859735.1 Actinomycetota bacterium | reverse complement strand
AGCACCGAAGACATAGAGGCTGCGGCCGACGGTCTTAATGGTCGACCGCGAGAGACCCTTCATTGGAGGACGCCGGCGGAGAAGCTCTGTGAGTTTGTTGCGTCGACCGCTTGAGTCCGCCCCGATTCGGTACCTCAGAGCGCGTTGCGCGCGTTTCGCTCCTCCTCTATCGACACGGCCCCTAACACCGGCACGTGCTTACCCACTCCCGGGAGGAGCTATGAGCGCATGAAGCCGGCACCGGAAGCCAGGGGTGGGGTGCCGAGTCCCTCGCCACGGCGCATTCCTTCGAGCAGCTCGAGCAGGGCCGAGTCGGCTCCTCTGAGTGGTTCCCAGGCGAGTTCGTCGTGCGCTCGGCTCGTGTCCATGAGCGGCACGTTGAGCGCCAGATCGACCCAGCCCTCGGGGGTGGGCTGCAGGCGCAGACGCCAACTGGCAGCCGCTCCCGCACGCAGTACTTGCTCAGGAACCTCCACCACCTTGGTTTGCAGCAGGTGGCCCAGGTTCTCCGGTCCCAGCGTGGGCTCGGCCGCGATGTTGAAGGCGCCGCGCACGTCCTTCTCGATGGCGGCGCGATAGGCGCGTCCCACGTCGAGGGAGTGGACAGCCTGGAACCGCAGTCTCGGCGCCAGCGGAAGCACCGGCAGCCGGCCCGGCTGGAGAAAGAAGGTGGGAGCGAGGGGGCCGAGGAAGAGCCGCCGGATCCCGGTGGCGGCCTCTGCCTTGAAGACCAAGCCGGGGCGCAGCCTGACGACGCGAACCTCTGGGTGCTGCTGCTCGAAACGATCCAAAAGCTGCTCGCAGATTGCCTTGTGACGGCCGTAGAAGGAGGTCGGCGTGCCACCGACGGGCCACGATTCGTCTACTCGCCGGTCCTTCGGCCCTCGCGAGTAGGCGCCTACCGACGATCCGAAGACCAGCGCCGGCACCTCCGCGCGCGCGACGGCATCAAGGACCCGGCTGGTGCCCTGGACATTCGTTGCATAGAGGAGACGCTCGTCGCGCGAAGGCTGGATCGCCCACGCGAGGTCGACGACCACGTCGGCCCCCCGGAAGTGCGAGATCAGGTCGTCGGTTGAGACATCGGCCTGCCGCCACTCGGTCTTGGCAAAGCGAGCGAGTGGCGCCCGACGAGCGATGCCGACGATGGAATCGACCGAGCTCGACTCTTGCAAAGCTTGGAGGAGGCTGGTGCCGACGTTTCCGGTCGCTCCCAGAACCACTACCTTCATCCGGCAGCCCCACCCGACAGGGCGCGTGCGACGATGGTGAGGTCTGAAACGAACGCACGCTGAGCCTCCGGGCGTTCCTCCGCGGGCGTACGCAGAATGGAGGAAGGATGCACTGTGGCCATGACCAGCTGCGCGAGGTCTGATTCGACCGACCGGCCGCGGCTGCGAGTGACCCTGAAGTCCTTGCCCAAGAGAGCTTGGGCCGCAGTCGCCCCCAGGCACACCAGCGCTCGCGGGCGCGCAACCTTGATCTCGGCGTCGAGCCATGGGCGGCACGCGGTTATCTCTGAGAGGTTTGGCTTCTTGTGGATCCGCCTCTTTCCCCGCTCCTCCCACTTGAAGTGCTTGACGACGTTTGTGATGTACACGACGCCGCGATCTATGCCTGCCTCTTCGAGAGCGGCGTCGAGGACGGCCCCCGCCGGTCCCACGAAAGGGTGCCCTTGCTTGTCCTCTTGGTCGCCCGGTTGCTCCCCAACGAACATGACCTCAGCCGCTCGAGAGCCCTCGCCGAACACGGTCTGAGTCGCGTTGCGATAGAGGTCGCAGCCGGTGCAAGCTCGTGATATCTCTTGAAGCTCAGCAAGATTGGGTGTGGCGGGAATCAGCTCACGAACATCGACGTGGTCGGCCATGAGCCCTTCTTACCCTTATGACATCGAGGGAACATCGAGCCCGCAACCACGCCACATGTGGTCGGCAGCTCAAAGTTCGGAAGTGGCCGCCGTCTCCTGTCGGCCGGACCGGGCCCGGCCCGCTTTGCGCAGGGCGGTTTCCATGCGGGCTCGCAGCGTGTCCTCGTCGAAGGGCTTGGTCACGTAGTCGTCGACCCCCGCCCTCAGGCTCGCAACCTCGCTGGAATCATCCCCGGTCAGCATGATTACGGGGATGAGGCTGGTGGCGGCCGAGGCTCGCAGGCGCTCGGCGATCTCCACCCCCAGGACGTCGGGCAGCCACAGGTCCAGCAGGATGAGGTCGGGCCGCTCGAGAGTGGCCTTCCGGATGCCCTCTTCGCCGGTACCGGCGTGGGCGATCTCGAACTCGCCTCCGTACATCGCTTCGACCAGGGTCACCAGCTTGGGGTCGTCGTCGACGACCAGGATGCGGGGTTTTTCCGAGGTTTCGTGGGCCTTGTGTGTGATCTCGGCCCGGCAGTAGGGGCAGGCGCTCCAGCTCGAATCGACCTCCCGGCCGCAGGCGGCGCAGAGATCCTCGGAGAGATCCTCCTGGCAATAAGGACATACGAGGAAAGCCTTGTCTACCTCTTGACGGCAGGCGGGACAGCGCGATATCTCCTCGCGCTCCACGTGGGTGACGCGCAGCATCTCCTCGAGCGTCGTGATCCCCGCCTTGACCTTGGCGAGCCCGCTCCGCCGCAGGCTCCACATCCCCGCAGTGCGAGCGGAGTAGGCCAGGGAGATGTCCGAAACCTGCGCCGTGATCTGCTCCCGAAGCTGTGGTGTAACGGTCAGGACCTCGTAGATTCCGGTGCGTCCTCGGTAGCCGCTGAACGAGCACCGGTCGCAGCCTGCCCCCTTCATCGGAGTGGCTCCCTCGAGGTCGGCCGTCGTGAGGCCGAGCAGGGAGAGAATGTGCCCGGAGACCTCAGCGGGTTCCTTGCACTTGTTGCAGATGACCCTGAGAAGTCGCTGAGCAACCACCATGTTGAGCGCTGCGGCGATGAGATAGGGCTCGACTCCGAGGTCGGCCAGCCGAGTCACGGCCGAGACCGCGTCGTTGGTGTGAAGGCTCGTGAGAACGAGGTGACCGGTCATCGCCGACTGCATGACGATCGAAGCCGTCTCGAGATCGCGCACCTCGCCGACCATGATCACGTCAGGATCCTGGCGCAGGACGCTGCGGAGGCCTCGTGCGAAGGAGAGGCCCGTCTTGTCGTCGATCGGGATTTGGTTGATGCCGTGCAACTGATACTCGATGGGGTCTTCGAGCGTGACGATGTTTCGCTCCGGGGAACGGATGTAATCGAGGCCGGAATACATCGTCGAGGTCTTGCCCGCACCGGTGGGCCCCGTGAAGATGATGAGGCCCTGGGGCGCCAAGAGGTTCTGAAGCACCATCTCCTTCTGGAAGTCTTCGAAGCCGAGCTCGTGAGGCGACTGTGCGCCCTTTCCCGTGGGTAGCAGCCGGATGACGATCTTCTCGCCGGCGAACGTCGGCACGCTCGAGACACGAGTGTCGGTCTCTTGGTCGTTGACCAGCACCTTGCTGCGTCCGTCCTGTGGTTTGCGCCTCTCGGCGATATCCATGCCGGAGATGATCTTGAGGCGAGAGATCACCAGCGCCTGGACCTGCTTGGGCAGCGATATCATCTCTCGGAGAAGTCCGTCCACTCGGTACCGGACCTTGACTTCGGTCTGTTGAGGCTCGATGTGGATGTCGGTGGCGCGCGCCGCGATGGCGTCGGCGAGGATCGCGTTGACGAGCCCCACGATGGGCGCGCTATGGGCCGATTGCTCGAGGGCCTCGAGATCGGAGCTACCGAGATCGATCTCCTGCTCGGAGGTGGGAATGACCTCGGCGTCTGCCGCGGTCCCCAGACGTCCCAGCAGGTCGGATCCTCCTAAGGCGGCCGAGTAGAAGCGGTCTTCCGACTCCTTGATGGCCACCGGCGTCGCAACCACGACGCTCACCCGGCGACCCTCGAGGTTGGCCCTGATGTCGTCTCTGGCCACTACGTTTGTGGGATCGGCCATCGCGATCACGATGCCTTCGTCGGTGGTCGAGATCGGAACAAGCTGGTGGCGGCGGGCAAGCGTTCTCGGGACGAGGTTTATGGCCGAGATGTCGGGCACGACTGCGGCGAGGTCCACATAGGCAATGTTGAGCTGTTGTGCTAGGGCGCGAGCGATCTCCTCTTCCCCCGCCCAGCCGAGCTCTACGATGACGGTGCCGAGCCGGGGCTTTCGTCCCTCGGCGTTCTCTTGCAGCTTGAGTGCAGTGTCGAGCTGCTCTTGAGTGATGACCTCGGCCGCTACGAGCACCTCGCCCAGCCGCGCTCGCTTGCGACTCACCGCGAGTAAGCCATGTCGTTCATGCCCGCTACATCGGCGCGCAGATGTACATAGTTGAGGCATCTGAGGGTTCTCATTCTGCAGAGCGCCGGGCCGCTCGCCACCACCGTGAGCTCGAGCCATCCGCTTAGCGGAAGAGGCGGCTGAGGAGGTTTTCGCTCTCCTCCGAGGGCACCTCGACGACGTCGCCCTCGCGGATCATGCCCCCCTCGATCACGCGCGCGCAGATGCCGCCTCGAGTTCGGCCCAGGGCCTTGGTCATGCCGCGCTCGGAGACCGACTGGATGTAGCGGCACGGGGGCCGGGGCCGGTCGAAGGCGAGCAGCGCCTCGCCCACATGGAACCTCTTGCGGCCCAGAGCGTGGAGGTCCACTCCGCGGGTGACGATGGCCTCGCCGCCGGGCCCGGTGATGAAGATGGCCTCGACCTGCATGGGTCGATGCTATGCGCGCGCCGAGCTTTAGATCAGGCGCAGCCCCGCTGAGCGGGGCTCAGGCTGCACAGAAGGATCTAGGCCGCCGCGGGGCCCTCGAACAGGGCCTCCAGCCTCGCCACCTCGGCCACCGGCGCGATCCGGCGGAAGGCCGCGGCGGTCTGTTCCCAAGCCCCCAATATCTCGCCCGCCAGAGGCGAGCCGGTGTGGTCGAGGTGGCGGACGAGCACCCGCTGCAGTGAGGTGAGCTGGGCGGCGGTGGGGTCGTAGGCGGCTACGAGCTGAGGGTTGAGCCGGCCCCCGATGAGGTCGTCGGGATCGTAGACGTAAGCCTCGCCGCCGCTCATGCCCGCGCCGAAATTGATCCCGGTGGGTCCCAGCACGACCACGGCGCCTGCGGTCATGTACTCGCAGGCGTGGTCGCCCGTCCCCTCGACCACCGCCACGGCCCCCGAGTTTCTTACCGCGAAGCGCTCACCGGCGCGTCCGGCGATGTAGAGCTGGCCCCCGGTGGCGCCGTAGAGAGCGGTGTTGCCCGCCAGGCAAGCATCGCCGGCGTCGCCCCTGGGGGAACGGATGAAGATGCGGCCTCCGGCCATGCCCTTGCCGAGGTAGTCGTTGGCCTCGCCGACGAGGATCAGCTCGGTCCCCTCGGACAGAAAGCTGCCGAAGGACTGCCCCGCCGAGCCCTGGAAGACGGCGGTTACCAGGGAGGAAGAGGTGGACGTGGCCAGCGCGCAGCCGAGCCGGGCCCCCACCGACCGGTCGGCGGTGGTGATGTCGTAGGCGAGCTCGACTCTCTCGCCCCGCTCGAGGGCACCGAGAGCGTCCGCGGCGAGCCGGTCGCCGAGGGCCGATCGGGGCCTTTGCTGCGGCACACCGGCCACGAAGCGCCCGGCCCCCTCGCCTTCTTGTTCGAGCAGGGCCGACAAATCTAGGGAGCGCGCCCGCGCCCCGGTGATCGTCTTGGGGCGCAGCAGGTCGGTGCGGCCCACCGCTTCTTCGAACGAGCGCAAGCCGAGTGCCGCCAAGAGATGGCGAGCCTCCTCGGCCACGAACATGAGGTAGCGCGCCACCATCTCCGGAGTGCCGCGAAACTTCGCCCGCAGCTTGGGGTCCTGAGTGGCGATGCCCACCGGGCAGGTGTTTCGGTGGCAGGTGCGTACCAGGATGCAACCCTCGGCCAGCAGCGCCGCGGTCCCGAAGGAGACCTCGTCCGCCCCCAAGAGCGCGGCCAGGATCACGTCGCGGCCCGTCTTGATCCCGCCGTCGACTCGGATGCGGGCCCGCCCCCGCAGGTCGTTGGCGACAAGGGCCTGTTGGGTCTCGGCCAAGCCGATCTCCCACGGCAGCCCCGCGTTCTTGATCGAGCTCAGCGGCGACGCTCCCGTGCCGCCGTCCGCTCCCGAGACGTGCACGACGTCGGCGAGGCCCTTGACCACTCCCGCCGCGATCACCCCGACTCCCTCCGAGGCGACGAGCTTGACCGACACGGCCGCCTCCGGGTTGGCCTGCTTGAGGTCATAGATGAGCTGAGCGAGGTCTTCGATCGAGTAGATGTCGTGGTGCGGCGGGGGTGAGATGAGAGCGACTCCCGGCACCGTGTGGCGAAGGCGGGCGATCTCCACCGAGACCTTGAGACCGGGGAGCTGGCCCCCCTCTCCCGGCTTGGAGCCCTGAGCCATCTTGATCTGCAGCTCCTGGGCCGAAGCCAAGTATTCGGGAGTGACTCCGAAACGGCCCGACGCAACCTGTTTGATGGCGGAGTTGCGAGCGTCGCCATAGCGCTCCGGCGCCTCGCCGCCCTCGCCGGTGTTCGCCCTGCCCCCGATCAGCTCGAGCGCCAGCGCCAGGGTCTCGTGTGCCTCCGAGCTCAGCGCTCCGTGAGACATCGCCCCGGTCGAGAACCGTGTGGCGATAGAGGAGGCTGGTTCGACCTCCTCCACCGCGACGGGGCTGCCCGCTGCGACCGGCTCCAGGAGGTCGCGCGGCTCGGTCGCCGGCCGTTCGTTGACGAGCTGGGCGAAGCGCTCGTAGGCGGCCGGGTCTCCACTCGATGTCGCCCGGCGGAGCTCGTGGGCCGACTGCATCTCGGACTCCTCGGTGAGACCAACGGCCCGATGCAGAGCGTCCACGATGTCGGGGTTCGTGGCGTGGTAGTCGCCGCCCTTGCGGTGCTTGATGAGGCCGTAGTTCGGGAGCCGCGCGGCAGCAGAGAAGCCGGCGTCGTGCCGGAGCAGCACGTCGGCCCCCAGCTCCACGAAGTCGAGCCCCCCCAACGGCGAGCGGATTCCCGGAAAGCACAGCGCCATCACTTCCTCGGCGAGGCCGACCGCCTCGACGATCTGTGCGCCGCGATAGGAGTCCAGTGTTGAGATGCCCATCTTGGACATGACCTTGAGGACTCCGTCCTCGAGCGCCCTCATGAAGCTCCGCTGTCCCTCTCCTGCGCTCACTCCTCCTCCGAGCCGGCCCCGATGGGCCAACTCCGCGATCGTCTCGAGTGCCAGCCGGGGGCAGATGAGGTCGGCTCCATTGGTAAGCAGGCAGGCGGCGTGGTGGGAGTCAAAGGCATCGTCCGCCTCGACCACCACTGAGACCTGCGGGCGCAGCCCCGCCTCCAGCAGTCGATGGTGAACCGCCCCCGCGGCCAGCGCCGAGGGCACCGGCGCCCTCTCGGTCGACACCTCGCGGTGGGAGCAGATCACCCAGGGTCCCCCGGCCCGTTCGGCGTCGTCCGCCAGCCTGCGGCAGGCTTGCGCGAGACCCTCGGGCCCTTCGGCGACATCGAAGCTGGCGTCCAGAACCCTCCCTCCGGCTGCGACGAGCTCCTCGACGGCCGGGGGGAACAGCGCGAACGAACGATAGATGTGTAGCGCGGCCGCGGCATCGAGCTCGGACAACAGTGGCGCTCGGGGACCCAGCCGCGTCGTCAACGACATCACGTGCCGCTCTCTGAGATGGTCGATCGGCGGGTTGGTCACCTGAGCGAAGCGCTGCTTGAGAAAGCTCCACACCGGGCGCGGCGTTTGTGCGAGAGGGGGTTGGGCGGTGTCATCGCCCATCGAGGAGGTGGGCTCCTGACCCTGAGTGGCCATCGGGCGCATGACGACGGTGAGCTCCTCCTTGGTGTAACCGGCGGCGACTTGGCGAGCAGTGAGGTCGGCCCCGACCGCTTCCGTAGGGTCGCCTTGCGAGCAGGGCATCGTCTCCGCCGACACGATGCGTGCGTAATTGCGACCGGCCGCAAGCTCGGCCACGATGGCCCGGTCTTCCTGCACTCCTTTTTTCTGGGCCACGCTGAAGCTCTGGCCCGGGCCGAGCCGGAAGCGCCGGACGAGCCCGTGACCTTCGAGCGGCACGGCCCCCGCCTCAGACGTGCAGGCGACGAAGCCGTCCTCGCAGGTGGCGATTCGCAAGGGGCGCAGGCCGTTGCGATCGAGGGCCGCCCCTACCGTGGTGCCGTCGGCGAAGACGAGCCCGGCGGGGCCGTCCCACGGCTCCATCAGACAGGAGTGGTATTCGAAGAAGCCACGGCTTTGCTCGTGTCCGTCCTGGTGCTCCCAGGCGGGGGGAACGAGCATCCTGCTTGCATGCTGGAGCGAGCGACCACCCCTCACGAGCAACTCCAGTGCCTCGTCCAGGACCTGCGAGTCTGACCCTTGCCCGTCGATCACGGGGCGCAGCAGGTCCTCGGGGCAGAGGTTGGCTTCGGCGCCAAGGTTGCCCTCGCGCCCGCGCATGAGCGCGACGTTGCCTCTGATCGTGTTGATCTCGCCGTTGTGGCCCAGCATGCGGAAGGGCTGCGCTCGTTCCCAGGTGGGGGCGGTGTTGGTCGAGTAGCGCTGGTGAAACACTGCGCACCACGCCTCGACCTCGGGGTTCGAGAGGTCGCCATAGAAGGCCTGCAGCTGGCGGGCGGCGCACAAAGCCTTGTAGGTGACGGTACGAAACGACATCGAGGCGACGTAGATGTCGGCCTTCACCTCACGGACCGCCGCTTCCACGCGCCGACGCGCCCGGAACGCTCTGCGCTCGCTCTCATCCGACTCGCCGCCCTCTACTTTCAGCACTGCTTGCTCGATGACCGGCAGGGTCTTTCTGGCGAGCTCTCCCAGCGCGGCTTCGTCGATCGGGACCTGTCGCCACGACGCCACGTCGATGCCTTCGCTCGCGCAGGCGGCTTCCACTAGAGGTCGATGAGAGGCGCCGCGCGCGAAGACCATGGCGAGCCCGCCCTCCGGGGCGATCGCCTTCGGTATCGGGAGCAGGATCCCGGCGCCGTCCCCCGAAAGGGCGTCGGCCGCCACCGCTCCTCGGTGCTCCATGCGGCACAGTGCCTCTAGGGCAGCGTCCACGAGCGCGCGCGACGAGCGGCCGGCCGCGTCGGCGACGAAGCCGATGCCACAGGCGTCTCTCTCGTCTCGGCCCTGGCGGTAGAGAGCGCTCACCCGTCTCCCTCCTAAGACAGAAAAAGCGCTCCGCCGGATCAGCGGAGCGCCCTTGCTCGTCCGAGGAATGTAGCGGCTTCAGGCGGGGAGTTCAAGGGGGCCGGGGGGCCGTGCCGAAACCGTATGCTCGCTCCGGTTCTTCCAACTCACTCGGGGGCGTCGAGCGTGGCCGATCAGAGCAGGTCGAAGGTCGTGGTGGCCGAGGACGAGGCCATCATCCGGCTCGATCTCAAGGAGATGCTCGAAGAGGAGGGGTTCGAGGTCGTCGGCGAGGCCGCCGACGGCGACGCGGCCGTGCGCCTTGCCCAGGAGCAGCGGCCCCACCTCGTGATCATGGACATCAAGATGCCGGGGCTCGACGGCCTCCAAGCGGCCGAGCGAATCACCGATCAGGAGCTCGCCGCGGTGCTGATCCTGACGGCGTTCTCTCAGCGTGAGCTGGTGCAAAGAGCGGCCGAGGCCGGCGCCATGGGCTATGTCGTGAAACCGTTCCAGAAGTCGGATCTCATGCCCGCCATTGAGATCGCGCTCGCTCGTTACTCGCAACTTTCGGCCCTGAAAAGGGAGACCGCCTCGGTGTCCGAGCAGCTCGCCGTACGCAAGCTGGTGGATCGCGCCAAAGGGAAGCTCATGGACCGCGACGGGATGAACGAGGCCGACGCCTTCCGCTTCCTGCAGAAGCGGGCCATGGACGAGCGCCGGCCCCTGCGGGCGGTGGCGGAGGACATCCTGGAGGCCTAGTGCCGCCGGCACGTACTTTGGCGCTGTGCCCACACCAGATGTGTGCAGAGCTGCAAAGTTGCTTCCGGCCCCCTAGGCTCGGACCTGAGATGAAGCTTCCTGCTCCCGATTCAAGCCCGAGCTCGTGACCACCCTGCCGGGTCGTATCCGCCGGATCTCGGGGCTTTCCGCAAGCCAGGCCGAGCACCTCAGGCGGCTCGTGTCCTCGTGGCAGGTGCTGGCCGACCTGTCTTTCTCCGACCTCCTGCTCTACGTCAAGGTTGCGGACACGGAGGTCTTCCAGATCTGCGCTCAGGTGCGGCCGTTCACCTCACAGACCCTCTATCCGGAGGACATGGTGGGCACCGAGGTCACCCAGCCGGAGCAGCCCATCGTTGAGCGCGCCTATCGGGAGGGGTTGATCTGGGGGCAGGACGACCCCGTCCTCGTGGACGGCGTTCCCATCCGCATGGACGCGGTCCCTGTGTGCCATCGCTCGAAGGTGGTCGCGGTGCTGACCAAGGAGGGGAGCCCATACACCTCCAGGCGTCCGGGGCTTCTCGAGGGCGTCTACATGGAGGCCGCCGACAAGGTGTCCAAGATGGTCTCGGAGGGACTTTTCCCGTGGCGCGAAGTGCCCCATGGAGAGTGGCCGCGGGTGGGCGACGGTCTCTTCCTCCTCGATCGCTCCGGAAGAATCACGTGGGCGTCGCCCAATGCGCTCTCGGCGTTGAGCCGCCTCGACGTGAGGCAGAACGCGGTCGGCTCGTGGCTGGACGACATCGGCCCGGGGCCCACTCCGGTCGGCGAGGCGCTCGCCCGGCGGCGCCTCCTCGACGGCGAGCTCGTCCACGGCGGCACCCATGTCTTCCTGAGGGTCATGCCTTTGCTGGAAGGGGCGCAAGTCACCGGGGGCCTGGTTCTGGCCCGCGACGTGACCGAGCTGCGTCAGAAGGACCGGGTCATCTCGGTCAAGGACGCCACGATTCGGGAGATCCACCACCGGGTCAAGAACAACCTCCAGACCATCGCCAGCCTGTTGCGCTTGCAGGCCCGCCGGCTCGACTCCTCGGAGGGCCGCGCTGCGCTTACCGAGAGCGTCTTGCGCGTGGGCTCCATCGCCCTTGTCCACGAGACACTCGCAGAGGAGCTTTCCGACATCGTCGAGTTCGGGGATGTCGCCAGGCGCATTGCGCGCATGGTCTCTGAAGGATTGCTCCTTCCCGACCGCCAGGTCGAAATTAAAGTCACGGGTTCGACGGGCGCGCTGGCGGCGGACATCGCCACGCCCCTGTCGGTGGCGGTGACCGAGTTGCTGCAGAATTCGATCGAGCACGCGTTCCCGAACGTTGCAGCGGGGACCGTAGTCGTCGAGCTGGCCCGGGAGAAATCCGAGGCTGTGGTGGTCGTGCGGGATGATGGAGTGGGGATGCCCGAGGAGACACCCGCCGGGTCCCGCCTCGGTTTGAACATCGTACGTACGCTGGTCGCCGAGCTGGGTGGGAGCTTCGAGGTGGAGGTCGACGGGGGCACCAGGATCGAACTGCGAGTCCCGGCCGCCTGATCGCTCGTGTTCTGCTAGAGGTGTTCCGAGGTCGGTCTCCCCGGCAACCTCAGTAAATTGACATATGTCTATATATGCGCGAGAGTTACCTTGAATCGATAACCGTCGATATTGAGGAGGCCCCGGGCGATGAACGTGATGGAGTGCTGCTCGTCCCTGGGCGCGGCGAGTCTCACTCTCGAGGAGGCCCAAGCGACCGCGGCCGTGCTGAAGGCGCTCGGCGACCCGCACCGGCTACGCATGGTCAACCTCCTGGCCACCAGCCCCGAGCCCGTGTGCGTGTGCGAGATCACGGATGCCGTCGGGCTCGCCCAACCCACGGTCAGCTTCCACCTCAAGAAGCTCGTTGCCGCCGGCTTGCTCCGGCGCCAGCGGCGCGGTACGTGGGCCTATTACTCGGTCGACGATGACGCACTCGAGCGCGTGGCCGACGCCATGCACCTCAGAAAGGAGGTCTCGTGACAGAGCACCGGGAGCTGGTTCGAGAACGTTATGCGGAACTGGCCCAGGCGACCTCGTCCTGTTGTGACGACGAGTGCTGTGGCGGAACGTTCGGGCACACGCTCTACTCGGAAGTCGACAGGGCCCAGCTGCCCGAAGCGGCCGCGCTCGGAAGTCTCGGCTGCGGCAACCCGACTGCGGTCGCCGATCTCGGCGTGGGGGAGACCGTTCTGGATCTGGGCTCGGGGGGCGGCATCGACGTGCTGCTATCGGCTCGCCGGGTGGGGCCGACTGGAAAGGTCTACGGCCTCGACATGACCGATGAGATGCTGGCGGCGGCCCGCGCCAACGCCGAGGCCGCGGGTGCTCAGAACGTCGAGTTCCTGAAGGGCTTCATCGAGTCGATCCCCCTGCCCCCGTCGGTCGTCGACGTGGTCATCTCCAACTGCGTGCTCAATCTCTCGGCCGACAAGCAAGCCGTGCTGGCGGACATCTTCCGTGTGCTGAGGCCGGGAGGCCGGATCGGGATCTCGGACGTGGTCGCCTCCGACGAGCTCGATTCCGCCGAACGGGCCGAGCGCGGCAGCCACGTCGGATGCATCGCCGGGGCGCTGTCTTTTGCCGAGTACGCGGACGGGCTGAAGGGCGCCGGTTTCGAGGCGGTCTCGGTGGAGCCCACCCACGAGGTCGCCGAGGGCATGTTCTCGGCGATCGTTAAGGCTCGGAAGCCGGCCCGGTCCGAGACTCCACAGGGGTAGCCGAGCGCGCGTAAACACGCCTGCGAGTACCGGTTTGGTGGCCAGGCGCGCGTTCAGGAGCGTTTCGCCACCGCGCTCCTGGGCCCGAAAGCTCAGGCCTCGGTCTTGGTGTCCAGGTCCAGGGAGCAGGAGTTGATGCAGTAGCGCTGACCGGTGGGGGCCGGGCCGTCGTTGAAGACGTGTCCCAGGTGCGAGCCGCAGGTGCCGCACAGGACCTCAGTGCGCTTCATGAACAGGCTCCGGTCCGACTTGAGCTCGATGTTGGCGTTCTGGGAGGGCTCGGTGAAGCTGGGCCAGCCCGTCCCGGAGTCGAACTTGTCCTGGGACGAGAACAGCTCGGCGCCGCAGGCGCCGCAGCGGTAGATCCCGTCCTCCTTGGAATGTACGTAGGCACCGGTAAAGGGGGGCTCGGTGCCCTTGCGCCGCAGCACCTGGTAGGCCTCGGGGCTGAGCTGCTCTTTCCATTCCTGCTCGGTCTTGGTCACTTTGGTGGCCATGCTCACCTCTCTCGATCGTTTCTGTAAGCGTAAGCAAGCCCCACAACTAAGTTATTCCGGTCGGTCGCCGGCGACGAAGTGAGTCCAGTCGACGTTGCACTGATCCGGCCGGGGCCGGTGATACCTTGCCCTTATCCGCTCGCCAGCACTCAATTGCATGGGGGAAGTTCATGCGCAAGCTGCTCGTTGTTATCGCATCGCTGGTGGTGTTGGCCGCCTGCGCCGAGGAACCCTCCGATCAGCCCTCCTCCTCGGGTGGAGGAGGCGGCCAGGACCCTTGCGCCACCAAGAGCCTTTCCACAGTCGCCAAAGGAAAGCTCACGGTTGGTACCGATCGGCCTGCCTTCGAGCCCTGGTTCAAGGGCTCGCCGAAGGCGTACTCGGGCTACGAGGGAGAGGTCGCCACTGAGGTCGCAAAGCGCCTGAAGCTGCCGATCAAGTGGGTGGTGGAGCCATTCAACAAGTCCTTCGCCCCCGGCCCCAAGGACTGGGACTTCGACATCAACCAGATCACGATCACCGAAGAGCGGGAGCGCGCGATCGACTTCTCCGACGGCTACTTCGAGAATAATCAGGGAGTGCTTGCGCTCGAGGGCACTCCGGTGGCCGAGGCGAAGAGCATCTCCGACCTCAAGGACTATCAATTCGGGGCTCAGGTAGGAACCACCAGTCTTGCCTTCATTAACTCGACCATTCAGCCGTCGACAGAGGCAATGGTCTTCGACACGACGAACGATGCTGTGTCGGCGCTGCAGAATGGCGGGATCGATGCTCTGGTGACCGACGTGGTGACCACCGTTTACTTGCGGGACTTCGTCGTCAAGAAATCGGTGGTGCTCGGGCAGTACCCCAAGACCGAGCAGTTCGGCATGGTGTTCGAGGAGGACAACCCCTTGGTCGAGTGTGTCAACGGAGCGCTCGAGGAGATGAAGTCCGACGGGACGCTCGAAAAGCTAGAGCAGAAGTTCCTGCAGCAGTACCTCGAGGTCCCCACGCTCGAGTAGTCGGCTCAACCATGGGTTTTCCTCCAGGCGCCGAGCCTGTGCCTTCGGGCTCGAAT
>JALZJN010000197.1 GCA_030859735.1 Actinomycetota bacterium | reverse complement strand
AGCACCGAAGACATAGAGGCTGCGGCCGACGGTCTTAATGGTCGACCGCGAGAGACCCTTCATTGGAGGACGCCGGCGGAGAAGCTCTGTGAGTTTGTTGCGTCGACCGCTTGAGTCCGCCCCGATTTGGTACGCAGGCGCGCGCTACGCGCGTTCTAGGACCAGGCGAAAGTCCCGGTAGGGCCGGCGCCTACTCGGCCACCCTCAACGCCACGGCCGGTGGGATCCTCGAGGCCTGCTGTGCCGGCCACAACGTGGCCAGCACGGAGGCCACCAGCGAGATAGCGCACAACAGACCCACTCCCGGCCACGGGATGACGAACTCGAGACCCTCTCCGAAGTCTCCGTTGGCGACGAGCTGAGCAGCGGTGACGAGGGCGAGGGCCGAGCCCACGAGGATGCCCTCCAGCGCCGTGAACCCGGATTCGAGCACGAACGAGCGCCGCACCATGGGCGCCAGGAAACCCAGCGCCCGCAGGACCCCGATCTCGTGCCGACGTTCTCTGACCGCTCGCACCATGACCACGCCGAGCCCGGCAATGCCGACCAACAGGCCGAGCGCAAGATAGCCCTGCATGAGCTGCAGAAACTGCAGGTTGAGCCGCTGGCTCTCTTCGATGATCGAGCGGAAGGAGCGGGCCTCGACTCCGTTGTCCACGAAACGACCCTGCAAGCCGGCGGCGACGGCATCGAGATCGGCGGCCGAGGGCTCGGCCACGACGTAGAAGCGGTTGGCGGCCACCCGGCCCGAGAACACCTCCGAGACCGAGCGCCTCGCCATGAATGCGCCCGAGAAGGACTGACCCGAGTCGGTGATCCCGATGACCTTTCGCTCGACGCCGGCACCGGTCACCGGGTCGATGACCTCGATGGTCTCGCCCGGTTCGACTGGGCTTGCGGGCGGCCCTCCTCCTGTTTGGAGAAAGAAGACATCGACGATCACCGTGGTGGGATCCGCTACCAGACGGCGCCACACCGCCTTGTCGTCTGAGAACCTGGGGGCTCGCTCCTCGATGGCCGGGGGCCCGATCTTCACGAAGCTTTTCTCGACACCAGTGACCGGCCAGGGCGCAGGTTCGCTCAGAGACTGAGGCCGCCACAGCGCAGTGCCGTGTACCTGCGCCGACACCCTTGCGATTCCGTCGGCGCCTTCCAGGGTGCGGGCGGAGGGAGGGTTCGCCTCGGAGGCGCTGACGAGCAGCTCGAAGCCTCCGGCCTCTTCTTTCGTGGCGCGATCGATCTGTCCGGTGAAAACGTTCGTGAGCACGGCGATGAACGTCATCGTGAAAATCACGAGCGCATACATGCCTAGTGTGAGTCCCGTGCGAAAGCGCCGTGCCAAGGGATAGGCGAGGCCCAGCCGCAGCGGCAAGCTCCGCGCGGCTACAAGCCGGATCCCACCCTCGAAGGACTCCTGGCTCTGCGAGAGCAGAATGACGGCAGAGAAGGTCAGCAACACTCCCTGGAAGACGAACGCGACGATCTCTCCGGAGTCGAAGAACTGTCCTCCGGTGATCGAGTTTCCGAAGATGCCCCACGTCAGCGCAACGACGGCGGCGATGAGGACCGCAGTGCGACGGCCTATGAGCCGCGAGCCGATCGGTAAAAGGCCAAAGGCAACCAACGGGGGGCCCATGATCGCTATCGCCCACGCTTCTTGCTCGCCGAGCAGCGAGACGAACAACCCCCCTGCGGCCAGAGCCAGTACCGCACCGCCTGCGAGCGCCCACAGCCGGGGCGCCGCGCGGCTGGGGTCGGGCAGGTCCCGGATGGCCCGGATGATGTTGATGCGCGCGATCCGGACGCTGGTGCCGATCACGGTCAGAGTGGAGATCAGAAATCCGATCAGAAAGCCGGATAAGAGGCTGTCGCGGCTCAACGAGAAGGCGAGGTCCAAGGAGAGGTCTCCACCGCCTGAGAAAATGGGTGCCGCCAGCTTGACGATCGCCCATCCGACACCGATCCCGGCCCCCGCCCCCAGCACACTTGCCACCAGCGCGTAAAGGGTGCCTTCGAGGATGAACGACCGCACGAGGTCGGCCCGCGTCATCCCCACCGCTCGCAGCATTCCGAGCTGGCTCTTACGCTCCTCTGCCAGCATGACGAAAATATTGACGAGCAGCAGGATCCCTGCGAGCACCGCGAACGAGCCGATGCTCAAGAACAGCTCCGAGAATTGCTGCCCCTGCTCCTCGGCTCGCTCGAGAAGGTCCTGCTTGAGAGGCTCTACCCGGAGCGCATCGCCGCCCAGCTCCCTCTCGATGGCCTCCGTGACTCTGTTGGTGAAGAGAGCGCCGCCCTCGACATCGCCTCGGTTGGACACCGCGACCGTGGTCGTGGGTGGAACCGCCCCCTTCGGCAGGTCCGGGCCGAGCGCATCCTCAACGGTCCCCGGCGCCACGAAAGCGTTGCTGCTGGTGCTCTCGAAACCGTTCCAGAAGCCGGCCAGTCCGAGGCGAGGCAAGATGCTTACGACCTCGAGCGAACGCTCGCTGCCGTAGAGGTAGACCTCGACCTCGTCGCCCACGGTGGCGCCCAGAGTGGTGGCGAGGTCCTCGGTGACGGCGACCTCGCCGGGGGCCGGAGTCTCCCCTGAGAGCCCCGTGGCGGCAACGTCTGAGCCGAACTTGCGCCCGCTGTCGAAATCGAGCTCGAGGAGGCGAGCATCGGGCTCTGCCCGGGCCTCTGGGCCGGTCCCGTCGGCCACGGCCGCCGGGACCTGCAGAAAGGAGATCACTCCGTCGATCGGGGCCTCGAGCGCCTCGATACGGCCCTGCAGCGCGCGTGCCGCCGCTGCCTGGGGCACCGTGATGGTCTCGTCCACCGGCCCGAGCTGGGTGGCGGCGCTCACCCGGATCGAGGAGTCGAGTGTGTCGCCGACGATGAGGCTGCCCGTGATGAGGGCCGCCCCCAAGAGACTTCCGGCGACCACCAGAGCACTCTCGGCCGGCCGTCGCCGGGCGTTGCGCAGCGCCAGGCGGCGCGCCACTCGCCGGTGCACCACCCACCACAGGGCGGCGGACACAAGGAGCACGGGAACGAGCAGAAGGGCGCTCTCCACGGCTACTACCGAGCGGGGGCCGCGGTCTCGGATTGGATGGCGCCGTCGCGCATCCGCACGAGCCTCTCGGCGCGCTCGCCCATCGCGGCGTCGTGAGTGACGAGCACCAGCGTCAAGCCGTCGCGGTTGAGCTCGGACAAGAGATCCAGCACCGAGGAGGCGGTCTCAGTGTCGAGGTTGCCGGTGGGCTCGTCCGCCCACACGAGCGCCGGCCGCCCGGCCAGCGCCCGTGCGATCGTCACGCGCTGCTGCTCACCGCCGGAGAGCTCGTTGGGGCGATGACCTTTGCGGTGCCCGAGGCCGACTCGCTCCAGTGTCTCCTCGGCTCGCCGCCGCGCGTCGGACACGCCCACCCCGGCGAGAAGAAGGGGTAGCTCCACGTTCTCCGCCGCGGTGAACACGGGGATGAGGTTGAAGGCCTGGAAGATGAAGCCCATCCGCTCGGCCCGGTCGCGGGTCCGCCGGGCGTCGGACAGCTTGTGGATGTCCTTGCCCTCCACCACCACGGACCCCGCGTCGATGTCGTCTAGCCCGGAGAGGCAGTTGAGCAGGGTGGTCTTGCCCGAGCCGGAGGGCCCCATGACCGCGAGGAACTCGCCACGCCGGATCGAGAGGTCGAGGTCGCGCAGGGCCTCGACGGTCTCCGCGCCGGTCCTGTAGAGCTTGCGGACGCCGGCAGCGACGAGGATGACGCCATCGCCTCCGGCGCCCCGCGGTGCTGGGTCCGGCGTGGTCGAACGCTTTCGCCTCATATCACCTTTCAACGGCGTAAGAAAGCCGCCGAGACGGCGGCTCGATTCAAGAGCCTCGCATGAACGACTCTCCTATCCGACCAGACCGAGGTAGTCGATCGCGCGCTACGCGCTCTCGGGTACGGAATCGGAACTCAGGAGCGCGTTCCGCGCGTTTTGGTACGTGGGGGGTAGTCCAGAGCCGGAGCCGAACGCACAAGGGCCCGGCTCAAGCCGGGCCCTGTCGCCTTTTGTGTGTGGCTTACTGTCCGGTCAGTGCCTCGCCGTCGCCGTCGGTCACGGCCCCCGCCAGCTCGACGGGGGGATGGTCGGGAGAGCGCTCGCCCTTCTTGAAGGTGATCCGCTCGCCGTCGTCGTCGCGCTCGAGGTCCACGATGATGGTCTCCCCGGCCTCGTACTCCTTCCACAGGATCTTCTCCGAGATCGGGTCCTCGATGTGACGCTGGATCGCTCGTCGCAAGGGCCGGGCGCCGAGCGTCGGGTCGTAGCCCGTCCGAGCCAGGTAGTCCTTGGCCGCCTCGGACAGCTCGATGTCGACGTCCTGGCTGCGGAGCTGGTTCTCGATGCGCACGATCAAGAGGTCGACTATCGACTTGACCTCGGCACGAGAGAGCTCGTGGAAGACGATCACCTCGTCGATACGGTTCAAGAACTCGGGGCGGAAGTTGCGCTTTAGCTCCTCCTCGACCCTCTGCCTCATCTTGTCGTAAGTGAGGTCCTCGGAGCCCTGCCCAAAGCCGAGCACAGGCTTACGCAGGTTCTGGGTACCGAGGTTCGAGGTCATGATGATGACCGTGTTCTTGAAGTCCACCGTCTTGCCCTGGGCATCGGTGAGACGCCCGTCTTCGAGGATCTGCAACAGAGTGTTGAAGACATCCGGATGCGCCTTCTCGATCTCGTCGAGCAGGACAACCGAGTAGGGGCGGCGACGCACCGCTTCGGTGAGCTGGCCTCCCTCCTCGTAGCCGACGTATCCCGGGGGCGAGCCCACCAGCCGGCTGACGGTGTGCTTCTCCATGTACTCAGACATGTCGAGCTGGATGAGCGCGGACTCGTCCCCGAACATGAACTCGGCCAGGGCCTTTGCGCTCTCGGTCTTGCCCACACCCGAGGGTCCGAGGAAGATGAACGACCCGGCCGGGCGCTTCGGGTCCTTGAGCCCGGCCCGTGTGCGCCTGATCGAGCGCGACACCGCCTGGATGGCATCGTGCTGGCCGACGATGCGCTTGTGGAGCTCCTCCTCCATGCGCAGAAGCTTGGCCGTCTCCTCTTCGGTCAAGGAGGTCACGGGGATTCCCGTCCACGAGGAGAGCACCTCGGCGATCTCCTCCTCGTCAACCTCCGCGAGGGCTTGGCCTTCTTCGGAGCGCCATTCCGTCTCGCGCTGGGAACGCTCTTCCATGAGCGTCTTCTCCTCATCGCGGGATCGTGCGGCACGCTCGAAGTCCTGCTCCTCTATGGCCTGCTCTTTCTGGCTGCGAACCGAGGCGATCTTCTCTTCGAGCTCGCGGTAGTCGGGCGGAGCACTCATTCTGCGAATCCTGAGGCGCGAGCCGGCCTCGTCGATCAGGTCGATCGCCTTGTCGGGGAGAAAGCGGTCGGAGATGTAACGGTCGGCCAGGTTGGCGGCCGCCACGAGGGCGCGATCGGTGATGTGCACCCGGTGATGCGCTTCGTAGCGGTCCCTCAGGCCCTTGAGGATGTCGATGGTGTGCGCCACGGTCGGCTCGGGCACCTTGATCGGTTGGAAGCGCCGCTCGAGTGCCGCGTCCTTCTCGAGGTGCTTGCGGTACTCGTCGAGTGTCGTAGCCCCGATCGTCTGGAGCTCGCCCCGTGCCAGCATCGGCTTGAGGATGCTGGCCGCATCGATGGCGCCCTCTGCGGCGCCGGCGCCCACGAGCGTGTGGAGCTCGTCGATGAACAGAATGATGTCCCCGCGGGTCTTGATCTCCTTGAGGACCTTTTTCAGCCGTTCCTCGAAGTCGCCTCGGTAGCGAGAGCCGGCCACCAGGGCTCCGAGATCCAACGTGTACAGCTGGCGGCCGGTGAGCGTCTCGGGCACTTCGCCGCGCACGATCTTCTGTGACAGTCCCTCGACGACCGCGGTCTTGCCCACACCCGGCTCACCAATCAAGACCGGATTGTTCTTGGTGCGACGAGAGAGGACCTGCATGACGCGCTCGATCTCGTTCTCGCGCCCAACCACGGGGTCGAGCTTGTTCTCTCGGGCCAGTTGGGTGAGGTTGCGGCCGAACTGGTCGAGGACCAAAGACCCCTGGGGAGTCTCGGTGCCGCCACCGGTGGTCGCCGGGTCCTTCGAGCCGCTGTATCCCGACAGAAGCTGGATGACCTGCTGGCGTACCCGCCCGAGATCGGCGCCCAGCTTGACCAGCACCTGAGCCGCCACGCCCTCGCCCTCGCGAATGAGCCCCAGCAGGATGTGCTCGGTGCCTATGTAGTTGTGTCCCAGCTGGAGGGCCTCCCGAAGGGAGAGCTCCAGCACCTTCTTCGCGCGCGGGGTAAAGGGGATGTGTCCCGAGGGCGGCGACTGGCCCGCCCCAATGATCTCCTCGACCTGCTGGCGAACCTTCTCGAGCGAGATCCCCAGCGATTCGAGCGCCTTTGCCGCGACGCCTTCGCCCTCGTGGATCAGCCCTAGCAATATGTGCTCGGTCCCAATGTAGTTGTGATTGAGAAGCCGGGCTTCTTCTTGCGCCAGCACGACGACCCTGCGGGCCCGATCAGTGAATCGCTCGAACACTGGGCCACGCCTCCTTTGCCTCTAGCTCCGTGGTGTTGATGCCATTGCTGCCACGGAGGATCCCGGGAAAAACAACCCGGGCCATGGCCCGGGCTCCCCTTGCGGTCATTATACGGAGGCGGCAACCATAAGACTCTGACGCCTCCCCCACGGATGCTTCAACCGTCCGGCACGGCCAAAGCTTCCCACGAACGAGACTTTTCACTCTCTTTCAACTCTCTCTCATCATTCATCGGCCGCTTGGGCCGCCCCCTGAATGGGTCGTTGGTACCGAGCTCGGTTGTGCGACCACTCACAGCTTCGGGGAGCGCAATTCGGCGAAGCCGACCCGGGGCGGGGGGCCTTCAATGGACCGGGTCGGACGGGGGAGTGGTTACTCCGAAACGCATGTTCTGGAACCGGGGAGCCAGGCTTCGGGGCGGGATGAGGGCAAAGAGGGAAGTCCAGTCCTGCCTCACCAGCCGGGTGCGCTCCCCGGAAGCGAACGCGCGTGCCAACGGCACCCAGGGAAGCGGGCGTGGGAGCTTGCTGCGCTCCTGAACCGGAATCCCCCTCCGGGGGACCACCCAGAGGCCGACGTCGCGCGGGGCGCCGATGACGTGATCAGTCTGGGACAGGGTGATGTCGGCGCCTCCGAATCGAACCGGGGGGATTCGCTCGAGCGCCACGGCGAGATCCAAGGCCCCGGTAGTGACTGCCCATCCCAGGATTCGCACGGCTTCGAAGGCCCTCTGCTCGCGACCCAACGGAGCGTTGTCCCACCACCTCTCATACGCTTCTCGGAACTCTTTAAAGCTGCCGATGGGGAGATAGTGGGCCCCCCGCTCGTAGGAGGAGGCCGCGACGGTACCCGGCGGGGGCCGGTACGAGCCCGAGGGAAAGATGGCGTTGTCGAAACCCACGACCTGCGGCTGCCACGGGGTGCGAGGGCCGGAGCGCCGCCTCGAAGGGGCGGAGGCGATGCGGGCAGCGCTCGTGGTGCGGTACCCGGCGCCCATCGCCTCGAGCGTCCTCAGCGATCGTGCGAAATCGGCCGGTGAACCGTGGACCACGATGGCTTCGACGGCCTGCTCTCGCAGACGTTCGAGGGGCGCCCTGAGATCCTCCGTCTCCGGCTCATACCGCTCGAAGTCGATCTCTCGGTCCAGGGCCGCTCGCAGAGCGGTCGCCGAGGTCTCACCCTCGGGAGTCTCGTCGATGAGGGCCCCGATCGTGAGGTAGCGGCGATCCCTCATCAGATAGCGCCCGATTCGACGTGCCTGCCAGCTCAGGGGGGTGGCGATCTGGAATACGTGTTTGGTGAGGGCGCCCGGCGAGGCGAGGTCGGAGAAGCTCGACAGCAGCGGGATCCCCGCCTCGGCAAGCACCTGCTCGGCCCCCTCCAAGCCGTCCACGGGACCCGCGTACACGATCCCCACCGTGCGCTCCTCGGACGCCAGGCGGTCGATCAGCCGGGCCGCTCGCTCCGGCTGCCCCCGATCATCGAGGGTCACCAACTCGAAACTGGGCTGCCCCCGGTCAAGCCCCCTGTTGATGGTATTGATGCCGACGTCGGCGCCCTCGAAGGCGTCTTCGCCCCGCCACGAGTCGGAACCAGACAACGTCCCCACCAGCCCGATGATGCGGGTGTCGGGGCTGGTAGGAGTGCTCTGGGGACGACGCGGCGCCACGGAGGGTGGCGTCGGCTCGCACGCCGACACGGCGATCGCGGCCGCCGCGAGGAAGACCAGCGGACGGAACCCAGCCATAGGGCATCTTCTCATGGTCCTTCGACGTACGAAAAGCTCGCCGAGTCGTCCTCAGTGGTTGCAGAGCAACCTTTAACCACCACTCGGCGTCTGGGGAGGGCGAAGCGTCGGGAAGAGGATCACCTCACGGATCGAGGAGGCCCCGAGCAGAAGGGTCAGGAGCCGATCGACCCCCAGCCCGAAACCGCCCGCCGGCGGCATACCGTAGGACATCGCCTCGAGGAAGTCCTCGTCCGGCAAGGTCGCCTCCTCGTCTCCCTGAGTCCGCGCCTGGGCCTGCTGCTCGAAGCGCCGCCTCTGCTCGGCGGGATCGTTGAGCTCCGAGTAGCAGGGGCACATCTCGACGCCCCCAATGATCAGATCGGCATGCTCGGTGAAGCCTTCGATCGAGCGGTGGCCCTTGGCCAGAGGGGACACCTCCACGGGAAAACCGGCGACGAAGGTGGGCTGGAGCAGCGCCTTCTCGGCGCACGACTCGAAGATCTCGGCCACCACCTTGCCGCGGCCCCAGGAAGGGTGCTGGGCGACTCCGAGCTCGGCCACAGCGGCCTGGAGCCGGTCGTCGGCATGGTCGTCCCAAGCCGGGCGCAGATCGATCCCCGCCCCCTCTTCGATCGCCTCGAACATGGTGATCCGCCGAAAGGCTCCTTCGAGGTCGATCGACGCGGCCGGAGTGGTGAGCTCAAGAGAACCGTTCACGGCGACTGCGATGGCCCGGACCAAATCCTCGACCAATGACATCGTGTCGTGATAGTCGGCGTAGGCCTCGTATGCCTCGAGCATCGTGTACTCGGGGTTGTGGCGAGAGGAGACCCCCTCGTTGCGAAAGCTGCGGTTGAGCTCGTAGACGCGCTCCAAGCCCCCGATCAGCAGCCGCTTGAGGTAGAGCTCGGGTGCGATCCGGAGGAAGAGGTCTATGTCCAGGGCGTTGTGGTGCGTCTGAAAGGGCCGCGCCACGGCCCCCCCTGCCAGGGGGTGCAGTATCGGGGTCTCGACCTCGACAAATCCACGTTCTTCGAGCAGGCGGCGCGCCGCGGTGTTGGCCGCCGCCCGGCCCGTCACGACCTCCCGGGCGGCGGGATTGACGAGAAGGTCGAGATAGCGCTGGCGGTAACGGCTCTCGACCTCGGTCATTCCGTGCCACTTCTCAGGCATCGAGCGTAGACAGGGGGCCAAAACGGTGACCCTCGCCACCTTGAGCGACAGCTCCCCCCGGCGAGTGGTCACCACCTCACCCTCGGCCCCCACCACGTCGCCCACGCTCAGGCGGCCAAAATCGTCCATTGCATCCTCGCCGAGGACGTCTCTCGAAGCGAACAGTTGGATGCGGCCCGAGGCATCCTCCAGATCGGCGAACGCCAGCTGGCCGTGTGTGCGAAGGGTCCGTAGGCGACCGGCGATCGAGGCTGTGGCACCGGACCCCGCCCCCGCCGCCAGATCAGAAAAGCGCTCCCTCAGCCGGCCCACGCTTGACGTGCGCTCGAACCGGTAAGGATAAGCGTCCGAACCCTCGGTCACTGTGAGCTTCGCACTGCGTTGAGCTCGAAGATGAGCTTGAGGCCCTGAAGGGTGAGGTGTGGCTCGACCTGCTCGATGCGGTTCGCGTGCTGGATGACGGCTCCTGCGTGCCCGCCGGTGGCTATCACCCGGGCACTCCCCCCGAGCTCCTTGGTGACCTGCTCGACGAGACCGTCGACCAGGGCCGCCGTGCCGAAGACGATTCCGGACTGTACCGCCGTAACCGTGTTCTTGCCGATCACCTGGGCCGGCGCCACGAGCTCGACTCGGCGTATCTGCGCCGTCGACTGGAACAGGGCCGTCGCTGCAGTCTCAATGCCGGGTGCGATCGCCCCGCCCAGATACTCGCCGCGAGCGGAGAGCGCGTCTACTGTGATGGCGGTGCCGAAGTCGACGATGACCACCGGCTCGCCCGGATAGAGCGCGCTCGCCGCCACCGCGTTGACGATGCGATCCGCCCCCACCTCACGCGGGTTGTCGGTCGCCACCGCCACGCCGGTCTTGGTGCCCGGCTCGACCACGACGGCGGCAAAGCCGAAGTAGCGCAGGGTCATCGACCTCAACTCCTGAGTGGCGCGCGGGACCACGGAGGAGATCGCTACACCTGTGATCTCGTTGTCGAACGATAACCCCGCCAGGGCCAGGAAGTCCCCAAAGATCAGCGCCAGCTCGTCGGCGGTACGGGCCTGAAGCGTCGATATGCGCCACTCGTGAGCGAGCTCGTCGCGACGGAAGACTCCCAAGTGGGTCTGGCTGTTGCCCACGTCGACCGCGAGCAGCACGTCAGCTTCGCCCCGGGTGAACGCTCAGATTGTCGATGAGGCGAGTCCCGCCTACTCGGGCCGCCACCACCAGCAAGACGGGGCCTTCCCCCCTGGGTGTCTGGAACGAGTGAGGATCCACGGCGCGAGCGTAATCCGGCTCCACCTCATCTTGCGCGGCAAGGACCTCTCTCATGGCTCTCGCTGCCTCCTCCGCCGCGGCCCCCTCTTCGATACGCTGGCGCCCGGCCACCAGAGCCCGGTAGAGAACGGTGGCAGCGTCGCGCTGCGAGCTCGAGAGGTAGGCGTTGCGGCTTGAGAGGGCGAGCCCGTCGGGCTCCCTCACCGTCGGGCACACGGTGATCGATACGCCGAAAGACAAGTCTGCGACCAGGCGGGCGATGACGGCGTTCTGCTGCGCGTCCTTCTGGCCCAGAAAAAGTGTGTTGGGACGCACGATGTTGAGCAGCTTGGCCACGACCGTGCACACGCCCTGAAAGTGATGGGGACGCGCCGCCCCCTCGACCAGCTCGGCCAGGCCTGCCACCGTCACCGTCGTCGCCCCGGACTCCATCGCCATCTCCGCCGCGCTGGGTGCGAACACGACGTCGGCGCCTTCCTGCTCACAGGTGGTCAGATCCGCGCTCTCGCCGCGCGGGTAGGCGGAAAAGTCTTCGTGAGGCCCGAACTGGAGGGGGTTGACGAAGAGGCTGACGGCAACCGCGTCGACGGACTGCCGAGCGGCCCTCAGCAGTGAGCGGTGGCCGTCGTGAAGCGCCCCCATGGTCGGAACCAGGCCGATAGTGCCGGCAGCGCGCCGCGGAGCCAGCTCCGCCCTGCATTCATCCACGGTCCTCACGACCTTCACGCCGACTCCAGCAGCGCCCGGATCGAGCTCTGCTCGTCCTCGGGCACCCGGCCAAGGCGGGCCACTCCATCAAGGATCAAGGTGGCGATGCGAACGTAGTCACCCTTCAGCCCGGGGGCGAGGGCATCGAAGGAGGCAAGGTGGCGGGCCACCGTGGCCGCCTCCCCGCGGACGAAAGGCCCGGTCAGGGTGACCTCCTGGCCCTCCTGCCCCTGGGCCCCATCTGGGGCCTCCTCTTGGGCCTCCAAGAAGTTTGCCAGAGTGCCGGACACGAGGGGCGCCAGCACGGCGGCCCGGCTCTCGACCCCGATCGAGTCGAGCATGGCGGTGGCACTCGACAGCAGGGTTCGGAGCCCGGCCGAGGTCATGACCGCCGCCGCGTGCCACAGCGGCCGGTGCTCTTCTGAAACCCACACCGGGTGACCTTCGAGCTCGTCCGAAACCAGCGACGACGCCCACGCACGAGCTCCCTCGGACGTGGTCACGCCCCAGGCCGAGCCGGGCAGCCTCGCCAGAGCGGCGTCGACATCGGGCAGGGCCTGGACGGGATGAAGCGCACAGGCGTAGGCCCCCTTGGCGAGCACAGCTCGCAGGGGGGCGAGGCCCAGCGAGCCGGCGAAATGGCAAACGGCAGTCCCGGGGTTCACACGCTCGGCGACCACCTCGGCCACCTCGACGATGGCATCATCAACGGTCCCGATCAGCACGACGTCCGAGCGCGGCAGCTGGAGGGCATGGTCGAAGACGCCTGAGCCGAGCCTGGCCGCCGCGGCGCCGGCCGAGGATTCGGTCCGAGACGCAACCCCTGAGATGTCATGCCCGCGGCGAACGAGAAGCGATGCGACCGCGGTTCCGACCGAGCCCGCACCGATCAACGTCACTCGGAGGCGAGCTCGAGACGAGGCTCGGGACAAAGCGCGCCTACGGCCCGCGCTTGGTCCCGAAGCCGGCGAGGCGGGCAGGCAATCCCGGTCGCCGAGGCGCGGGGCTCACCCCCGCTTGACCGTCAGCGTGTAGCGACCTCTGTTCGTCACCCATGCGCTGACGTGGAAGTAGTGGACCGCGCGCTTCTTGGCGTGAAAGAGCACCGTCGCATCGGATTTGTCTGGCTCGGCAGCAGCGCGCAGGAGGCTGCAGAAACCGCGCCGACGGAAACAGCCCGTCTCGAGCTGCCAGATCTCCTTGGTCTTGGGTCTCCACACCCACAAGTCGAAGTCCGTGCCGCGCGGTCCGTTGAGGGACACGGCGTAGCGACGTCCTTTTACCAGCCGCTTCTTGTAGACGTCGTTGACGTCTGAAGGCCACTTGACTCGTCCGGTCGCGCGCCGGCGAATGGCTTTGGCCCCCTCGATGCCCCCGTCGTGTTTGGGACTGGCGCCCTTGGTGGAGCCGGAACGGGCCGCAGCTGCGTTGACCCGGCCGTTGGTGAGGGTGAAGCTTCCCGTTCGTCCGCCCGGCAGCGCCCACAGCTTGCGCAGGCGCCCGTCGGGAGGACGGTCGGCCGAGTTCAGCAGCGCGTTCTTGATGGCACGCGCTCCCCACGATGGGTGGGAGGACTTGACCAGACCGGCAACGCCCGCGACGTGTGGCGCCGCCATCGAGGTCCCGTCGAAGGTCTTGTAGTCCTGGCCGGCCGTGGGGGTGGAACTGAGAACATCGACCCCAGGTGCGGCGAGATCTACCGAAGTGCGCCCCCAGTTCGTGAACGCACATTGGTAGCGCGGCAGCTCGGTGGCACATCCCGTGTAGTAGGCGAGGTGATCGCGGTGGTTGGAAGCTGCCACCGAGACGACATTGGGCAGTGTGTAGCTGGCCGGATAGGCGGGAGACGCCGCCATGAAGAGGTCGTTGTCGAGGCTGTCGTTGCCTGCGGCTACGACGGCAAGGATGCCGCGACGGCCCAGGTTCTTGAACGCGGCCCGTTCGAGGGGCGAGTACTGAGCGCTCCCGAAGCTGGCGTTGACGATGTCTGCTCCCTCGGAGCGGGCGTAGGCGAGGGCTTTCAGCAGATTCTTGAGGTTCCCGGCCATCACGTCCGGGCTGCCGTCGCCGTCGGAGTCGAGCGCTTTCATAAAGCGCAACACCATTACGGAGCAGCCGGGGCACACCCCGACGACGTCCCCCGGGCCGGGGGCGCTGTTGAGCTTTGCCGCAATCGTGCCGGCGACGTGAGTACCGTGGTCGTAGCCGATGATCCCCGTATCGTCGGAGACGAGCGTTCCGTTGTTTCCCGGGAAGTTCCACCCATTGACGTCGTCCTGGTAGCCGTTGTTGTCGTCGTCCCCGCCCCCCGGCGGGTCGTTGTTCACCCACAGGCTCTCGGTCAGGTCCGGATGAGACACATCGACGCCGGAGTCGAGCACCGCTACCACCGTCTTGGGGGAACCCGTACCCTTCTCCCACGCCTCCAGCGCGTCGATATCCGAATCACGCGCCCCTCTTGCCGTGGAGGGAGGAGGATCGGCGACGGGGTGGGATTGCCCGGTGTTGTGCAGACCCCACAGGTCTCCAAACCGATCGTCGGCCGGAACCACCTGGTCGGCGAAGATCAGCTTGTTGGGCTCGGCACGGACCCCTCTCGCCGACAGCCTTCCCAGAGCAGTCTCCACCCGCATCCCGTCTGCGAGCTTCACCACCTGCACCCCGAAGGCAGGAACCGACGCGGCAAGGCGGGCACCGGGCAGGCCCAGGGCGGCGGTCCTCATCGAAGGGGAACGCCGAGCGAGTCGCTCCGGCATGCGTACGAGAACCTCTCCCGGAACCCACGAACCACGCGGCGCCGAAAGGTCGGGCTTGGCCATGTTCGGTGCGTCGCCGGCCACGACGCCCTCGGCAGTTGCCGACGAGTCCGGCTGCGCCAGGGAGATCATGGACGGTGTCAGGGCCAGGAGAAGTGCTGCTGCTGCGGTTCTGAGCACGAGGGCCTCCTATGCGGATCCAAGGGATGGGCTTTTTGTCCAGATTCGGCATCCTAGCCAAGCGGAAAGGCTCTGGGAACGACCTCAGAAGGGTTCCATCACCTCGACCGAGCCCTCGGCCTCATCGAGCCAGCCGTCCAGGCGGTCCCCCCAGGGATCTGTGATGCCGGGCGCCAGCTCGAGCAGCGGCACCAGCACGAAGGCCCGCTGCGTCATACGCGGATGGGGGATCTCGAGTTTGTCCTCGGAAATCTTCTCGTCCCCGAAGAGCAGGACGTCGAGGTCGGCGACGCGCGGCCCCCACTTGACTTCACCCGGCTCCCGCCCCAACCGCCTTTCAATCGCTTTGCATGCCGTGAGCAGATCGCCGGGGTCGAGCGTGGTTTCGAGCTCCGCCACCAGATTTACGAAGGAGCGCTGCGGCGGCCCTCCCACCGGGGATGTCTCGTACAAAGACGAGGCCCGCATGAGTCTCACCTCGGGGGTCTCCGCCAGCAAGCCCACCGCGCGGCGGCAGAAGTCCTTCCGATCCCCCACGTTCGACCCCACACCCACGTAGCAGACGGTCATCACTAACTCTCCACCAGACAAACGCCCCGCAATTAGGGCCTTTCGATCCGGACGGCCACGTTGTCGATATGCTCTTTCACGGGCGGCGACTCCTTGGCGATCTCCACGACCACCCTGGACACCTCGGGAAGGCTCAGGAGGTGATCACCGACTATCCCCGCAATCCGTTCCAGGAGCCGGGCCTCGGTAGCGACGACTAGCCGACTGAGATCTTGCACCAAGACACCGTAGTCGATGGTGTCCGCAAGCTCATCGCTTTGCGCCGCCCGGCTTAGGCTCCGCCACGCCTCTACGCTCACCAGCAAGACCTGAGACCGGCTACGTTCCTCAGCGCTCACTCCCACATGCGCCGAGACCCGCAACCCCCGCACGATTATCCGGTCACTCATCGGCTGTGCATGATCGCTTCGGTCATCCGAACCGCCCTCAGGATGGGGGCGACGTCGTGCCCGCGGACAACGCGGGCCCCCTCGGCGACTGCCCATGCGAATGTCACCAAAGTGCCCTCCAGACGCTCCTCGAGAGCAGCATCGAGCACGCTGCCGATGAACGATTTGCGGGAGGTCCCCACCAGCAATGGAAAGCCGAGCGCAACCAGCTCCGCTAGGCGGCGAAGGAGCGAGAGGCTCTGGGCGCCGTCCTTTGCGAAGCCAAATCCGGGGTCGAGGAGGATCGCATCACGCTCCAGCCCCAGGCGTTCGAGTCTCTGGGCGCGGCCGTGAAGATAGGAGGCGACCTCTTGGACCACGTCGCCGTAATGCGTCAGCGAGCTCATCGTTTCGGGCGTACCGCGCGAGTGCATCACGACGATCGCCGCACCGGTCTCCGCAGCAACCTGATCCATGGCCGGGTGCGAGGCCTCGCCGGCGGTGTCGTTAACGATCACCGCCCCCGCCTGCACGGCCAGGCGCGCGACCTCCGGTTTGCGTGTGTCTATGGAAATAAGGACGTCGCTGCGCTCGCTCAGCTCTGTGATCACTCCCAACACCCGGGCCAACTCCTCCTCCGCGGAGACCGGCCCGGCCCCCGGCCTGGTCGACTCGCCACCGACATCCACGATCGCCGCCCCCGCGGCGACCATGCTCAGTGCGTGAGCGACGGCAGCCGCCGGATCGGTGAAGCGTCCCCCGTCTGAGAATGAGTCGGGAGTCACATTGAGCACACCCATGACCACAGCCCGCTCGAGATCGAGCACGCGCCCGCGGCAGCGCAGCTTCACCAGTGCTCCTGCGCGGACGTGACGTCGGCATCAAGGGCGCCACTACGCTCGGGACCTAGGCAAAGGTGCACCAGCGTCAGTTGCGGGAGATGAGGCCCATGGCCTCGGCCCGAGTAGCACTGTTGGAGCGAAAGATGCCCCTCACGGCGGACGTCACGGTCTGGGCGCCGGGCTTTCTCACCCCTCGCATGCTCATGCACAGGTGCTCGGCCTCCAGGACGACCAGCACGCCGCGCGGAGTCAGGGCGCCTTCCAGCGAATCGGCGATCTCGGTGGTCAGACGCTCCTGCAACTGTGGCCTCTTTGCGAGGACGTCGACCAGGCGCGCGAGCTTCGAGAGCCCGGTGATCTGTCCTTCTTTGTTGGGGATGTAGGCGATGTGGGCGCGGCCGAGGAAGGGAACGAGGTGATGCTCGCACATCGATGAAAAAGCGATGTCGCGCACCATGATCATCTCGTCGTGGCCGGCGTCGAAAACGACGCCGAGCTCCTCCCGGGGGTCGGTGCCCAGCCCGGCGAAGATCTCGGCGTACATGTCGGCCACTCGCTCAGGTGTGCGGGCGAGCCCCTGGCGCTCCGGGTCCTCCCCGATGGCTTCGAGCAGCGCCCGAACGCACTCGGCGATGCGGGCGTGGTCGAATCCACCTTTCTTCCTGTCGTCCATCTCCCAGAGGTTAAGGCCGCTCGACCAGCGCTCTGGTCGATGCAGCTGCATCCAGCATCCGACGCGCGTAACGCACTCCTGGGCACCGAATCGGTACTCGAGAGCGCGTTACGCGCGTTTGACGACGTGTGGACTGCCGGGTGATTTAGCGGGGGCGGTGAAGCTGCCCGCGGATCGCACCTTCTGGGTAGGTCTCGTTGTGAAGGTTGACGTACCACCTCTTGGGGTGCTGTTTGATTTTCCGCACGAGCCTCTTGGCAAGACCCTTCGCGCAGGCCCTGTAGTAGTCGTTGTTCCTGATGACCCGGTCGAACAGGGTCACCTTGACCGGGCCCGCTACATCTGCGGTGCCCTTGTGGATGTGGCCTGCGGCGGGGTTCTGGATACGGCTCCACGCCACCCGGTAACAGATCTTGCCCTTGGCCGGGTAAAGCTTCAGCCGGGCACGACCGGACCCGTTGGGATCGCCCGGTCCCGGGACCTCGGCGGCACCGCTCAAGGTGGCATTGCGAGGCGTGACAGCCCCCGCGGTCCCCACCAGCACCATCGACACGAGCATGCCCGCGACGAGGAGCGTCGCAAGCAGAGAAACCATGACTCTGCGCATCGGCAAATCCTTTCCTTCGACTCGGACTCTGGACCCTGTCGGGCCCCATTCGGCTCCCCCGAGGCTATCGGATGGCCTGATTTACGAAGGTTTTTTGCCGAGTGGTGGCCAGATGCTCTATTTGCTCACCTCACCACCACTCGGCGAGGGAAAAGTGGGCTAGATCTCTCCGAGGCGGGGCTTCGGCGCAGGCCGGGGCAGGCGATGCCGCCGGGGGGCCTCAGGGGCCTCCCAGTCGGGTTCCCGCTCCTCGCCCCGCTGCTCGCGCCGCAGACGAGTTCGTTCGAGCGGGTTGGAGGGGGACTGCTTGGCGACCTCGGCAAGGATCTCCTGGACTTCGGACTTCTCCAGAGATTCCTTCTCGATGAGCCTCTCGACCATGAGATCGAGCTTGTCGCGGTACTTGGTCAGAATCTCCCGCGCCTCGTCATGCGCCTCCTCGACCAGGCGGTGAACCTCAGAGTCGATGCGGGCCGCGACGTGATCCGAGTAGTCCTTGACGTGACCGAAGTCACGGCCCAGGAACGGCTGGGACTCGTTCTCCCCGAGAGCCAGGGGGCCGAGCTCGGACATGCCGAACTGAGTGACCATCTGCTTCGCTATCCGGGTGCAGCGCTGGATGTCGTCCTGCGCTCCGGTGGTCGGCTCGTCGAACACAATCTCTTCGGCCACACGGCCCCCGAGCAGCATGGCGAGCTCGTCAATGAGCTCGGAGCGGGTCACGAGGAAGCGGTCCTCGGTCGGAAGCGTCAGTGTGTAACCGAGCGCCCGCCCGCGCGACACGATCGAGACCTTGTGCACCGGATCGGCGTTCGGCAGCGCGTGGGAGACCAGCGCGTGTCCGGCCTCGTGATAGGCGATGACCTTCTTCTCGCGCTCGGAGATGACTCGGCTGCGGCGCTGAGGGCCGGCCAGCACCCGGTCGATGGCCTCCTCGAACTCGAGCATGCCGATCTCGGAACGGTTGAAGCGAGCCGCCAGGAGCGCGGCCTCGTTGACGACGTTGGCGAGGTCCGCCCCGGTAAAGCCGGGGGTGCGCCGGGCGAGGACCTCGACGTCCACGTCCTTTGACAGGGGCTTGCCTCGGGTGTGGACCTTGAGAATGCCCGTGCGCCCGAGCAAGTCGGGACGATCGACGACGATCTGACGGTCGAAGCGCCCGGGCCGGAGCAGCGCCGGGTCGAGGATGTCGGGCCGGTTGGTGGCGGCGATGAGGATCACGCCGCCCTTGATATCGAAACCGTCCATTTCCACCAACAGCTGGTTGAGGGTCTGCTCTCGCTCGTCGTGGCCTCCGCCGAGCCCGGCGCCACGGTGGCGCCCGACCGCATCGATCTCGTCCATGAACACGATCGAGGGGGAGTTCGCCTTGGCCTGCTCGAACAGATCTCGCACACGGCTGGCTCCGACGCCGACGAACATCTCGACGAAATCGGAACCCGAAATCGAGAAGAAGGGCACTCCGGCCTCGCCGGCCACAGCCCGGGCGAGCAAGGTCTTGCCGGTGCCCGGGGGTCCGAACAACAGCACTCCCTTGGGGATCTTGGCCCCCATCGCCTGGAACTTCTGGGGCCCCTCCAGGTACTCCTTGATCTCCTGGAGCTCCTCGACGGCCTCATCGAGCCCCGCGACGTCCGAGAACGTGATCTTCGGCTGATCCTTGGTGACCACGCGGGCCTTGGCCTTGCCGAACGACATCACGCGGTTTCCGCCCCCCTGCATCTGCTGCATGAGGAAGAAGAAGAAACCGACGATGAGGAGGATTGGCAGAAATTGGAACAAGAACGACACCAGCACCGATCCCTGCTCGGGGTCGGCAGTGACCTGGACGTTGTTGTCGCGGGCCAGTTTAGCGAAGTTGTCTATCGTCCCGTGTGGCAAGAAGAGCTCGTAGGTGTTGTTCGTTGAGGTCTCGCCGACGACCTTTTCCGAGCGCGTCAGGAACTCTGCCGACTCGATCTCGCCTGATTCCACCATCTGCACGAACTCGTTGAGCGAGCTCAGCTTCTGAGGCGCCTCGGCCGCGTTGCGGTAGAACTGGAATACCCAGATCACGGCGACAAGCAGGACGAGATAGAAGATGGCGGAGCGGAAGACTTTGTTCATCGACGTCCCTGGTTCATCGAAATCCCTGGTTCATCGAAATTCCCTCGTTCATCGAAACCCTTCTTCATAGAGATTGAAGGGTAGCAGTCTGCCGGAACAATATGACGCCCCAAAAGGGCAGGAGCCGCCGTCCAACCTTCCTGCTTGTTCACCGGTGCCGGGGGTGTCGCGTGACCTCGAGCGGCCGCTGAAACCGGTCTCAGGGAGGATCGGCGCTATAGGCCGCAGGCTTGAGTACCCCGATGTAGGGGAGGTTGCGGTAGCGCTCGGCATAGTCCAGGCCGTAGCCGACCACGAATACCGGAGGAATCTCGAAACCGGGATAGCGGACGTTCAGCGGGACCGCTTGCTGTCCCTTCTTCCAGAAAAGCGAACAGATCTCCAGCGAGGCAGGCTCGCGCGCCTCGAGGTAGCGCAGCAGATAGGAGATCGTCAGGCCGGAATCGATGATGTCCTCGACCAGCAGAACGTGCTTGCCGGTGATCTCGTAGTCGAGGTCCTTGAGGATTCTCACCACCCCCGAGGACTTGGTCGAAGACCCATATGAGGACACCGCCATGAAATCGAACTCGGTGGGCAACTGGATGCTGCGGGCGAGGTCGGCCATGAACATGAAGGCGCCTTTGAGGACCCCGACCAGCAGCAGATCGCGCCCCCGGTACGCCTCGGTAAGCGTCTTGGCCAGCTCCGCAACCTTGTCCTCGATCTCCTCGGCTGAGATCAGGACCTCGGCGATGTCGGGGTGAACTTCGTTCATGTGGTCCACAGTCTAGGTGCTGGGTGCCGGAGGTATGCGGGCGACTCTCACCTCGGCCCCGGAAACCGTGATCACGCCCTTACCCGTCACGGCAAAGTCGCGGGCCGGGCCGGTAGCCTCTTCCTGTCCGTCGAGCGCGTCGAGTGCAGCCTCGATTCCTCCTGAACGATCCCTGACGCGGCCCACCGCAAGCTGCAACAGACGCCGGCGCAGCGCCCGATCGAGCGGGCCCAGGGCGCTGCGCTCGAAGCTCACCCCGCCCTCAGAGGACTCTGCGATCCCGGCGTAGATGCGCTCCGCCAGATTCTCCAGGGCTTGTGCGTCCTCCCACAAGCGCTCACAGGAGGTGGCCATGGCTCTTACGGCTCCCGGCCCCCAGCGGCGCTCGATCACCGGCACGACCTGGGTGCGGACCGCCACCCGTTCGAAGCGATCGTCGTCGTTGGCCGGGTCGTCATGCCAGCTCAGCCCGCGCTCCTCGCAATAGGCTCGGGCGTCGCTGCGGCGAATCCCGATGAGAGGGCGGATCCGGAGGCCGTCCCGCGGAGGGATTCCGGCGAGGACCTCGGGGGCCGCACCGTGGATAAGACGGCCGAGGGTGGTCTCGACCCTGTCGTCGAGCGTGTGCCCGGTGGCGATGCGCTGAGCGTCCAGCTGTTGCGCAAGCGTCTCGAAGAACGCATAGCGAAGTGTGCGCGCCCGCGCTTGCACATTTCCCCCCTCGAGGCCCGAGAGCCGGACGACGTGGGCGTCGAGGCCCGCCTCGGCCACCCGGGCACCCACCCGCGCAGCGATGTCTGCGGATCCCTCCTGCAGGCCGTGGTCGACATGGGCAACCTCGAGATGGAGGCTGAGAGGCCCGGACAAGCGCATCAGCACATCCAAGAGACAAGTGGAGTCGGGGCCGCCCGAAACCGCCACGACCACCGTCTCGCCGCCCCCAAGCATTCTCCAACGCTCGATCGCCGAGCGGACCTTAACCACGAGCTCGTAGCCCGGCCCGGCCAGGCTCGGCGAGCTCACGCCACTCGTTGCAGCCAGCGCGGTGGTGCCTTCAGCTCACTCAAGGAGGGGAGATTGGCCGGACGCGCCCACATCGCCTGCAGGGCTTCGTGGCCCTCCAAGGCCACCACACCATCGCAGAAGCTCTGCCCCAGCTCGTACTGTCTCAGTTTCATTTCGAGGCCGATCACGTGGTGGATCGCCCGTTGCAAGCTTGTCTGGTGCCGCCGCCGGTGCTCGAAGGTGCGGCGCATCCGGGCGAAGGTCGGGATGGCGTCGGCCCCGACTGTGTCCATGACGTAGTTGCCGTGACCCTCCACCACCGCCATCAGCGCCTGCAGCTCGTCGAGCCGGGAACGCTCCTCATCGGAGGCGAGCAAGTAGACGGGATTGCGCTCCTCGGGGGGCACCGATCCATTACGAAGCCGCAGCGCCGCCCGCCGCACACGCGCGGCGAAATGGCGGGCATCGAGCTCGACGCCGTCGAGGTAGGAGGAGATCAGCGACGTGAAGCGGTCCTTCAACCACGGAACTCCGGAGAATTGGAACCGGTGGGTCACTTCGTGGACCGCGATCCAGAGAGAGAAGTCCTGCGGCACGAACGAGAAGCGGCGCTCGGTCTCGACCAGATTGGGACCGACGAACATCAGTGGGGCGCCGCGGGCGGGCCTTTCGCCGGAGTCCAGCGCCTCGGGGACGAGAACGTCGTACTGGCCGAGGACGCGCCGGGAAACGTAGCCGAGCAGAGCGCCCACCTCGACCGAAACGATGCCTCGCTGCGCCAGGCGCACCCCCACGGGGGCCTGGTCGAGACGATCACCGATGCGCTCGGCCAGCGGTGCGAGCAGGGTCATCAGGCCGTCGATGTTGGCGTCGGCCCACGCCCCCCGGTCCACCAGGCCCCACTCCACGGGAGGAGGGGCGGGAATGCCGGACACCTCCGCGACCAGCTCCTCGGCCCGGGGGACGGCGACGGACAGGTCCCGCTGAAGGCCCGCAATCAGATAGGAGTCCCTGAACGCGTGATCTCCGGCGAGGCGCCGAGCGACGGCTCGAGCCACCGCCGGTTCGATGAGCCGGCTCAGGCGTCGCCTCTGCGGCGCCGAACCACCAAGCGGTAGTAGATGCCGCCGATGGCCAGGCCCAGAAAGAGGAGCATCACCAGCGTGATCTTCGCCATCTGATAGGTCCAGGGCGGGCCGGTCTCGACGGTCCCGCCTTCTGAGCCCTCCTGCGCCAACGCCACAGCGGGGCTCAGAACGCAGACGGCAGCTAGAGCTAGGACCAGATAAATCCGTGTGGGGATCGACATGACGGTTAAGGATATATCGACGCCACCCGAGAGTTCTTTCGCCCCCGTGCTCGAAACCCAGCTTGGCTGGGATCGACTACTTGAACTAGGCGGAGCCGGCCGCCGGCTTGCGGCCCCTGAGGCGGGGCACCTTCATCTCGGCGTGCGCCCAGCACTTTTCCCGCTTGTTGTAGGTAGACAACCGAGTCTCGCACCCGTCCTGAGCGCAGACCCTTCCCGTGGGGTACTTGCGTGAGGCACGTGGCAACGGCTGCGGCCTCGTGCCGTGTATTGCGTCCTGCCTAGCCATGGGTGACTCCTCTCTCGCCGGGCGGCCCCCCAACGCCGCCTCATCCGTTAGACGGATGAAGAAGGTGACTCGTTCCGCCCCCTCGCTATCTATTCGTAGAAAGGGGGGGCTACGGTTTGGGTCTGCCTTAGGGCCGGCTCACCGAAGACGGCCTAACCTAGTCTCGCGATCCTCCAGCGGATCGCTGGGCTCATTCTCGCGATCCTCTGGCAGATCGCGAGGCCTAGTCTCGCGTTCCTTCAGCGATCACTGGCATCCTTCTTTCCCAAACCATGAGCAAACGACTCGGATCACCTCGCGAGCCTCTGCCCGCGCCGCTGCGGTGGGTGGGTCTGGTGGCGCGTGCCGTCCTGGGGCCGCCGGCACGGGCGGTGCGGGGCACGGCCCGGCGGGTGGCCGACCCGGCCCGCCAGGTACGTGACTACTTTACCTCTGAGCGGGTGACGGTACGTCAGGGTTTCATCGCGGTGTGTATCGCAGGCATGACATCTCTGGTGGCCGGGCTCACCCTGGCCGGCATGGACCACCGCATCGAACAGATCCCCGGCCTGCTGATTCTCATCCCGGTCTCGGTCGGGATGAGAGGAAACATCTTCGGAGCGCTGGCGGCGAGACTCGGGACCTCGATCCACTCGGGCCTCTTCGAGGTGAGCCGCGCCCGAGGAGGGCTTCTCTCTCAGAACATAGAGGCTGCGGCCCTTCTGACCATCGCGACGTCGGTGGCAATGGGCCTGCTGGGTCGCGGCATCGCGGGCCTGCTCGGCATTCCCACCGTGCCCTTGTGGGACCTGATCGTCGTAGCTCTGCTGGGAGGGTTGCTGTCGTCGGCGATCGTCCTGGCCGTCACGATCTATCTGTCGGTGACTTCGTTCCGCCGGGGCTGGGACCTGGACTCCGTGGGGGCACCTCTGATAACCGCCATGGGGGATGTCATCACGCTGCCTTCGATCCTCCTGGCCTCCTATCTGGTGGGATTCAGGATCGTGACGCCGGCTCTGGGGGGCCTGGCGGCGGTTGCCGGTGTGGCGGCGCTCTATCGGGGATGGACGACCCTCAGCCTCATCGCCCGGCGCATCGTGCGCGAGAGCTTTCCCATCCTGTTGGTGGCAATCGTGCTCGATGTTCTCGCCGGAACCGTCGTGCAGACGCGCACGGACGCCGTCTTCCTGCCCTTTCCCGCCTTGTGGATCATTCTGCCGGGCTTTCTCGAGATCACCGGGGCCTTGGGCGGGATCCTGGCGGCGCGGCTTGGCTCCAAGCTTCACCTGGGAGCGGTGTCGCCCTCCGCCAAACCGGAGGCCCCTGCGCTGCTCGACGGGGTGATCGTCCTCACCCTGGGCGTGACCGTTTATGCGCTCAGCGGGATCAGCTCCCTCGGTGTCGCCGAGCTCACCGGACGCGCCTATCCCGGTGTCTTGAGGTTCATCGGGATAACGATGGTGGGCGGGCTCATGGCGACGATGGTGGCGGCCGTGATCGGCTACTACGCAGCCATCCTCACCTACCGCTTCGGCTTCGACCCCGACAATCACACGATTCCACTCGTCACCAGCGGGATGGACCTGCTCGGTGTCGTATGTCTCGTTGTCGCCCTGGTCGTCTTCGGAGTAGCCTGAGTGCTCCGCACCGGAAATACGGCCAGCACCGAGAACGCCACTGCGCCCTGGTCGCTAGGCGCGAGGAGTGAGCGTACCTGGAAGGTACGTGAGCGACGAGTAACGACGCGAGCGGGGATGCAGGGTCGCTCGAATGCGGCCGAATTTATGGGGAGGTGTACCTAAGTGTGATGGATCCAGCTCGCCGCCCTGCAACCGTCAAGGGACTGCTCGCGGAGATCAAAGACAACTCCGAGCTCATGGTGGACCTGGCCTACGCGGCGGTTTTCTTCTCGGACGTCAAGCTAGCGCAGGAAGTCTCCCGGCTCGAGGAGCGGATGTTCGACTACCTGCACTCACTCCGCAAGGTCAGCATCCTTGCCGCCCGCAGTCCCGAGGACGCTGAGCACATGGCCGGAGTGATCGAGATAGCCGCAGCGGTCGAGAGCATTGCCGACGCGGCCGAGGACATCGCCCGGGTGGTGTCATCGGGTCTGGGGATCGTCGACGATCTGCGCCAGGACCTCCGGCACGCCGACGAGGTGGTGTCGAGAATAAGGGCTCGCGAGCAGGCGGAGGCGGTCGGCAGCTCGCTCCGAGAGCTGATGCTTCCAGTGGAGATCGGAGTGTGGGTGATCGCGGTGCGCCGGGGAGGCGAGTGGAACCTCGACCCTCGTGCCGACTACATCGTCTCCGCGGGAGACGTCCTCCTCATCAAGGGCCCGGAAGACGGCGTCGCCTTGGCGCGCGAACAGATGGGCGCCCCGCCCCTCGAAGAACGGGAAGCCGAGAACGAGATTGTTCTCTCGGACCTCGATCGGGCGGTCGATCTGCTGGTGGAGATGAAGAACTCGGCCGAGGTGGCGGTCGGCCTCGCCTACACGGCCCTGCTGCTCAACGACCCCGCCCTGGCGGCCGAGGTCTCGAGCCTGGAGGAGCGCTCCGACGCCATCCACGACGAGCTCGAGTCCTGGGTCCTGAGAAGCGCGCAAGAAGCGAGAAACCCCGACGACCTACGAGGGCTGATCCGCCTCGCTCACGCCTCCGAGATGATCTTCGATTCCGCCCGGGAGATGACTCGCTTGGTCGAGAAAGGGGAGGAGCTGCACCCCGTCATCGCGGCCGCCCTGGTCGAGTCGGACGAGGTCGGCTACGAGACCGTCGTGCAGGCGTCTTCTCCCGCCGACCTGAAGTCGATCAAGGAGCTCCGCATTGAGACGGAGACGGGAATGTTCGTGCTCGCCATTCAGCGCGGCCGGCGTTGGACTTACCGGCCGAAGGCCACCTTTCGGCTCAATGCCGATGATCGCATCATCGCGATCGGGCCCGCCGAGGGCGCGGACGAGCTCGACGAGCTGGTCGGGATGCGCCGGGAGCTGGCCGAGGCTTAGCGAGCGATCGATCGGGCATAGTAGGAAACAGCGACAACGTTCCAGGAGGTTCGCGATGCCCAAGAAGGTAGCTCAGCCGGATGGATCGATCCCTCAGAAGCCGACCATGGTCCAAAATTTGGGAGCGATCGTTGCCGGGGTCCTCGCCGTCAAGCTCGCCACCTATGTCACGATGACCGCATGGCGCTTGGCCACGCGTGAAGACCCACCACAGATGGATGCGGCAGTAGGAGCACTCAAGAAGGCGCTGTGGATCGCCCTAGTCGGCGCCGCCACGGGGGCCGCACGCCAGACCGCTCGCGACCTGATCAAGCCCCCCACCGCGGGTGTCGCCTAGGTTTTCGGTTTTGGGGGCCTCACGGTGCCCGAAACGGCACTCTGAGGCGCTCCCAACGCGGACTCGATAAAAGAGGTCGATCAGAAGAGGGCGGGCTCGAACTCCCGTTCGAAGCCAAAGGGGCTCAGGTCGTGCTCGGTGCGGCCGTCTACGGCCAGCTCGGCCAGGATCTTTCCGAACACCGCCGCGAACTTGTAGCCGTGTGCCGCTCCTTGAGCCACGTAGACGCCGGGGCTTCCCGGAACCTCGTCGATCACGAAATCCCGATCGGGTGGCATCGTGTAGAGGCAGGACTTCGTACGGATGATGTCACCCGCAGCCGAGGGGAGATGCTCCGAGGCGAAGGCGGCCACCCGTGCCAGGGCGCTCTCGTCCACCTCGAAGGTCCTCGAGCTCGCGGTGACCTCTGCGCCGCCGACGTCCTGACCGATCTTGATGCCGGCCTCTCCAAAGACGGGGATACCGTAAAAGCAGGGATCGCCGAGCCAGATCCAGACCGGCATCCGCTCGGGCCCGAACTCATCCACCGGTGCCCGGAAGTAGGTCACCTGCTCCTGAGTCACTCGCAGGGGAAGGCTGGCGTTCAGGGGAGCGAGCACCTCGTTGGTCCAGGCGTCGGCCGTAACGACGAGCTTGCGGCCGGTGAAGCGTCTTCCGTTCGCGACAACCTCTATCTCTTCATTCGAGACGGAGATCGAAGTGACCGGCGTCCGCTCCAGCAACGTAGCGCCGTTCTGGCGCGCCAGCTCCGTGTGCGCCGCATTGCAGAGTGCCGCCGGAGCGATGCCTGCGTCCTCTTGAAAGAGGCCCGCGACGTCCTCCGAGAGGCGGAACTGGGGCCACCGCCGCATGATCTCTGAGGCATCCAGCAGCTCGAAGGAGACGTCTTCCTCGCTCAGGCTCGAGGAGTAGCTGGAGAGGTCCTCGCCGCCGGCGGCGGGACTGAGGTCGAGCCCCCCGGTGGTGATCAGAAGATCGCGTCCCCAGTCCTCCTCGAGATCGTGCCACGCGGCGAAAGCTCCCTTGGCCAGACGAACATAGGCGGGGGTGTGATAGGAGAGCCGGACGATGCGGGAGTGATCCTGCGAGGCACCGTTGTCGTGGCCGAGCTCGAACTGCTCCAACCCCAGCACGTCTGACCCGGCCAGGCGCGCAAGACGGTAGACCGCGGCGCTCCCGATTCCGCCGAGGCCAACGACGATGTACTCGTAGTGGGTCCTCATGCCGAATTGTGCCGGTGGTACTCGAATGCCGACATCGGCTTACTTTCGGAGCGCCATTCCCGCACCTCCGCGGGGGCCTTGCCGAGTGCGACCGCCATCGCCTTGACGTGGGACGCTACCGAGCCGCAACACGAGCCGATGTATTCAATCCCCATGGCCTGCGCCTCGAGCGCAAACTCCGCCATCTCGGCCCGGGTCAGTTGGAAGGGGTCGAGGCCGAAAGGAAACTCGGGCAGCGCGGTGAAGTCGGGATTGTCGTCCGGAGTGCGGAAGGCGACCGGCTGGCACGCCAAGGGGCCGGAGACGGCCTCTCTCATTTCTCTCATGAAGGGCAGCGTGTGGGCGGGATCGCGCAAGCAGTTCAATCCCACGACATCTGCGCCGGCGTCGGTGAGCTTGCGGGCGCAGTCGGCCGCCGAGTCGCCCTCATAAGAGCGGGGCTCCTTCTCGAAGGACATCGTCGTAACGATCTCGAGCCCCGCGTCCTTGGCGCAGCGGGTGGCAATCACGGCCTCGCCCGAGTAGGTGAAGGTCTCGGCTACAACGAAATCGATGCCTGCCTCGAGCTGGACCTCGAGCTGGCGCTCGAACACCGACCGCACGTGCGCTTCGTTGGCCGGGTCCGAAGGATCGTATTCCCAGGTCAGGCACAAGTTGCCCGCCACCAGCGCGTCGCCCTCGGACGCCACCGCACGTGCGATCTCGACCGCCGCGCGGTTGAGCTCCGATACCCTGTCTCCTAGACCCACCGTGGCCAGCTTCTGGGGGCTGGCGTAGAAGGTCAGCGCCTGGAGCACCTCGGCGCCCGCCAGCAAGAACTCACGGTGTAGCTCCGCCAGGGCGGAGGGGTGAGTGAGGCTCACCTCCGGGGTGAACGGTCCGGCCTGGACGTAGCCGCGCCGCTCCAGCTCGAGCAGATAGCCGCCGTCTCCGAGTATCGCACCCTTGTTCAAACGCTCTGTCAGCGATGCCGTCATTCTCTCGCCCCCTGTTCTCGAACCGGCTAACCGACCCGCTTGCGCCCGCTCCCCGATCCAGCGTCCGCTCCCGGGATTACCCACTCTGGTGGCATAAGTTTCCTCTGTACACGGCCGTGACTCCTGAGGTATGCTCCCTCTCCGTAACCAAGGCGCTACACGGGAGCTTCACAGCGCCCCGAACCGCCGGGAGATGCGATGCTAGCAGTGGTGCTCGTACTGATTGCCCTCACCGTGATCTGCGTCACGCTGGTGATCACGGGAGGACACGCCCGTTACGAGACCCTGGAACACCTGCTCAACTCGAGCGGGCGGCGTGACTCCGGCTCGGCCTGAGACCGAGGCCCAATCACACCGGCTTGATCACCACCTCGAGCTCGGCATGAGCGCGCCGCAGGGCCCGCTCGACCTCCTCGGGGGTGGCTCCGGAGGCGAAGAGAAACCCTAGGTAGCGATCGCCTTCGGGCAGCGGCCGCAAACGGCGTCCGCGCGCTACGGTGATCTCGAGGCCCACTATTCCCGGCACCCCCCTGGCCTCCTCCACTCCCCGCACCTCTTGCAGTGCCCCCAGCTCACGTATCGGTAGCATCATGACTCCCGAAGCGCCGGGGCCTCGCTCGAGATCTTCGACGGGCAGGCTCAGCGCATGTCGGAGCAGGAGCTCCTCCAAGGAGACGCCGAGCCCAAAATGCAGTGAGCGGGAACAGAGTCCGCCGATAGAGCGGGCGGCCATGTCGATCACCCAGACCTCGGAGTCGTGGAGACGGACCTCGGCGTGAACCGGCCCCTCGCTGAGGCCCAGCGCGGCCGCTGCCTCGGCGCACCGGCGGGCGATCTGTCGTTGTATCCCGGTGGGCAGGCGCGATGGCGTCACATAGATCGTCTCTTCGAAGAAGGGGCCCACGAGGGGATCTGGCTTGTCGAACAGCGCCAGCACCTCGAGCCGGCCTTCCCGCAACAGGCCTTCCAGGGCCAGCTCCGCGCCCGGCACATAGGACTCGATCAGGAGCGGCTCCCCCGGGTCGCGCGTATCGGGACGAGCTTCCTCGATGATCGCCCGCACCCGGATGGCGGCCGCGGCCGTGCCGGCGGCGTCGTCGGCCCGGACGACGCCCCGGCTCGCCGCCATCGAGAGTGGCTTGAGCACGCAAGGCCAGCCGACCTCGGAGGCCGGACCCGCGGCGTCTTGACCCCCATCAACGAGATGAAACGAGGGCTGAGGAAGGCCGGCGGCGGTCAGCGCGCGGCGCAACTTGGCCTTGTCCCTGGTGGCGGCCACCGCCGCAACCGGATTCTGAGCCAGCCCCAGCGCGGTGGCCGCCAGCGCCGCGGTGAGAACGCCTTCGTCGTCCACCGGCACAATTGCGTCCACGGGCTCCTTGCGGCAATGGGCGACGATGCGTTGGGCGGCACCCTCGGGACGTGAGAAGTCGACGACCAGGCTGTCGGCGTCCAGGGCGGGAGCAATGGCAAGGCGATGGTCCGAGACGATCATGATCTCGGCCCCCAATGAGCGGGCCGCGGCAACGAAGTCTGCGGCCCGGTAGGTGGAGCTGGGAAGTAGCAAGAGCAGGCGGGCCATGCGTCTATGATCGCGTCATGAGTGTTGTAGAGCATGTGGTGACCGTTTCACAAATCGCCCGCGACATGGTGATCAGGGCCCGCTCCGGACAGGAGGGGGCCGAGTCCTACGCCCTGTGGGTCGAGGTCACCGGAAACAACGGACCCGATTACACCTACGAGCTCTATCTCCACCCGCTCGAATATGCAACTGCGGACGACCTCGTCCAGCGTCACGACGACCTCTCGGTGGTGATCGTGGCCGACAGCGTGGAGAAGTTACGCGGCGCCTCCATCGACTACGGGAGCGGTCCCCAGGGAGAGGGTTGGGTAGTCGACAACCCGAACCACCCCCAGCCCCTGCTGAGCATCGGAAAGTCCCCGTCCATGGGAGTCGCGACGGCCCCGGTCGGCGATCTCTCGAGCGAGGTCGCACAACGGGTGCACCAGGTGCTCGAGCAGCAGATCAATCCCATGATCGCGGCGCACGGGGGCCGGGCCGATCTCGTTTCCGTGGACGGAAGCCGTGCTTACTTGCGTCTCGGTGGAGGCTGCCAAGGATGCGGGATGGCAACGGTCACGTTGAGCCAGGGCATCGAGGTGGCGATCAAAGAGGCGGTCCCGGAGATAACCGAGGTCGTCGATGTCACCGATCACGCGTCGGGGACCAACCCCTACTTCGAGTCCTCCAAGAAGTAAGGGGTCCGGAGGCCTCACGGACCTTGTGTTCGCGGGTTGCGACCGAGTGGCCGACTCTCGCCGGATACAGTATGCTTGCTTCGATGTTGCTCCTCGGCTGACACGTCGCCCCTGCGCCCCGCGCCCCTCCCGGCGCGCCTAGTAAGCGCGCATTTCTCTTCCTAGCGATCTTCGCTAGCAACTTCTTTCCTAGCGACCCAAGGAGCAGTAGATGTCCCGCATTGCCACGACCACGTCACTCGCCACGTCCGTATCCGAATTGAACCTGGGCGCGCCTGCGGTAGATGTCTCGAACCTGCGCAAGGAGTTTGTGCGTAAGGATCGTCACCGCGGCAGGCGGCGCAAACGTCGCGTTCCCGCGCTGGTAGACGTCTCCCTGCGGATTGAACGGGGTGAGTGCGTCGCGATCCTCGGCCAGAACGGCTCGGGCAAATCGACCCTCGTGCGCCTGCTGTCCACGTTGCTTCTGGGCGACGGCGGCACCGTCCGGGTGTTCGGCTATGACGTCTTCTCAGAAGCGCGGCCGGTGCGGCGCCTCATCAACCGGGTCTCCGTCGAAGCGTCCTTCTTCAAGAAGATGTCATCGGTCGAGAACCTCAGCTATGCGGCCCGCTTCTACGGCATACCGGCCTCCGAAACGCGCACGCGCATACCGATGATCCTCGAGCGCGTCGGCTTTCCCTCGGCACGACGCAACGAGTCAATGGAGAACCTGTCGCGCGGCATGCAGCAAAAGGTGGCTCTGGCGCGAGCGCTGCTGACCTCGCCCGTACTGCTCCTGCTGGACGAGCCGACCACCGGGCTCGATCCCCGCTCCAAGCTCGAGGTCCAGGACTTCATCCGCGAGCTGAGGACCACGCACGACGCAACCATTCTGCTGTGCACTCACGATCTCGCCGAGGCAGAAGCGCTCGCCGACCGCGTCGGAATCCTCGATAGAGGCGAGCTCCTGGCTCTGGAACCGGTCGCCGCGCTCATGGAACGCTACGGCGCCTCAGATCTGGAAGAAGCCTTCTTTCGGGCGACAGGTCGCAGTTTCGAGCTCGAAGACAACGACGACAACGAAGGGAGACAGTGATGCCGGGCTCAGCCGCAACGGTGCGGGCCGAGCTAATCGGTCTCGCAGGAATAATCGAACGCAACGCCTATCTCGTGAAGCGCTACGCTCTCTGGGAGCTGGCGTTCTTCGTCTGGACGGTGGCCAACACGCTCACCATCGTGTTCATCGCCGAGGGCGTCGAAGCCTCCGGGGGAAGCGTGGATGTCAACCGGCTGAACACGGTTCTGCTGATCGGCGCGGTCATCTGGGCATACCTCGGGATCATCTTCGAAATCCTCACCGAGACCGTGGCATGGGAACGATGGGAGGGCACGATCGAGTACACGTTCATGGCCCCCTTGTCGCGCTCGGTGCACCTATTCGGCATGGGCGTCTTTGCGGTGGCTTACGGCGTGGCGCGAGCCGGGCTGTTGTTCGGCGTGATCGCGTTCTTCTTTGATTTGGAGATGCCTCAGGCCAACTTCCTTGCCGCGCTCGTGGTTCTGGGAGTTGCATCCGTCTCCTTCATCGGTATCGGGATGATGACGGCTGTTCTGCCGCTCATCTCGCCCGAGAAAGGGACCCAGCTGGGGTTCATAGCTCAGGGCATGCTGCTGGTTGTGTCGGGCGTCTACTACAGCGTCGACGTGCTGCCCGAGCCCATGCAATGGCTCGCCACGCTCTCGCCGGCAACCTACGCACTCGAAGGGATCCGCGAGTCGATTCTCGAGGGGGCGGGTGTCGGTGATCTGTGGGGCCAGCTGTGGCCGCTGCTGGTGATCGGAGCGATATCAATTCCTTTGGGCTTGGCCGTGTTCCGCCGCGGCGAGCTCTACGCCAAACAACACGGCAAGCTTAAGCGCTCAGGCTAGATGATTGAAGAGATTCGCTACGCCGTGACTATCGAGGGTGTCGACTGGACGGCCCTCAAATGCGATCTCGCGGCGGACGACTTCGACAACCTTCGCACTCCGGACGAGCTCTTGACCTCATTCGCCAACAGTCAAGCCGTCGCGTTCGCTTGGAGCGGCGAGCGCGTGGTCGGCAGCGCGCGCCTGCTCTCCGATGGAGTTTGCAATGCCTACCTGATAGACGTATGGACGCTGTCGAGCCATCGGCGGCGTGGCATCGGTTCAACGATGGTCGAGATGCTCCTGGAGAGCGTGCCCGGCCATCACGTCGGCCTGTTCACCGAGGAGCACGAAGCCTTCTACCGGAGTCTCGGCTTCGGCCTGGAGCGGGGAGGGATGTCGCGGATAGTCGGTCGTTGGCTCGGCCGTTATGAGCCGAGGGCCCGTGACGACGCCGAGACTTGAGCGGCCGTATCGGCCTCTCCTGATACGTTCGGGCCCCTCCCCCAGCTTCTCTCTCCTGTCCGTGAGATCGACGACGTCGGCGACAACCGCTCGTGTGGCATCCACGAGCAACCGCCCCAGTCTCAGCTCGGGAGGACACGGCAGAGCGCCGGGCCTGCCGACCCCATGTTCGCCTCCCCCGGTCCCCCGGGCTGCGGGGTTGCCTCTGCAGCATCAGCTCGAGGGGGCCGGGGGGTCAAAGTCGGTCGAACGACGGCAACCCCGCCTCGGCCCTCGGTATCTTGCCGCCCGGAGAGTGTCGGGCGTCTCGAACCGGGCGGGGACGGGGATGGGGTAGCCGATCGCGCGCTATGCGCTCTGGAGTACGAAATCCGGACCCAGAAGCGCTCTGCGCGCTTGTGAGTACCGCGGCTCTCCCGCTTCGCTTGCTTGGGAGCCGTTCATGATGGTATTCCTGAGGCGACCGAATCGAGCGGGAGGGGTGGCATGACCAGGTTCAGCTACGTGCAGGTTCCGGCCTATCCGGTGAACGATTGCATCGACATGATCAAGCTGGCGGACGATCTCGACTTCTACGCCTGCTACTCGGTCGACGAGACCTACCACAAGGACATGTGGCTACTTTTCGCCGCCGCGGCCGACAAGACCAAGAACATACGCCTCGGCCCCAACGTGACCCACGTCATACTGAGAGAACCGACGCTGATCGCACAGCAGCTCGCCACCCTTGACGAGCTGACGGGGGGCCGGGCAGAGGCGGTAGTCAGCTTCGGCAACCTCATCATGCTGGCCCAGTACCACATCGCCTGGCAGGGCTCAAAGCCGCTCTCTCGGGTCAAGGAAGGTCTTCAGGTCATGCGCACCTTCCTCGACGAAGGCATCATCACCCACGAGGGAGAGTTCTTCAATTACACGGGCCTGTTCACCGCTGCTCGGCCCGTACAGGAGCATCTGCCGCTCAAGGTGGGGGCCATGGGGGGACCGAAGTCGTTCGAGTTCGCCGGCGAGTTCTCCGACGGGATGCACCACGCCTGCGGCTATTCGCGCGAAAACTACGACTACGTCGTCGAACACGTGAGGGCCGGAGCTGCAAAGGCCGGGCGTAACGGGGACGAGCTCGACATCGGCGCCTGGCTGATCTGGTCTTGTGGGCCCGACTCGAAAGCTGCCAAGGAAGCCGCTCGGATCATGGCCGCTTTCTACATTCCAGCCATGCCCCAGAGTCAGGTTGAGCGTCACGGTATCGACTACGAAACACTCAAGCCGATCTCGGACGCGTTTGGCGCAGGAGACGTCGCCAAAGCCCTCGAGCTCACCACGCCCGAGCTCGGCGACAAGCTGTCGGTCGCAGGCACGCCCGAGGAATGTGTCGAGAAGCTCAAGACCAATATCCTCCCCACCGGCGTGAACCACATCATCTGCTCGGTTACCGATCCCTATCTCGTCAAGCATTTCTCCGGCCACGAGATCGACAACGTTCCCGACGTGCAAGGTCAGCTACGCCTTATCCACGACGAGGTTATCCCTGCCATCAATTAACAGGCTTTGACCGGATCGACAAGGTCGTGGACGCTTCTACTAAAAAGAGAGACGAGGTGCATGTGACTCAACCTGAAAACAGGAGCGACGGGCAAACGGTTGCGGACAACGGGCTCCAAGCGGAGTTCGTCGAGCGCTGGCGAGACGCTGCTTACAACTGCTACAGCTCAGGGCATAAGTTCTGTCGAGAGGTGTGCCCCGTAATGCAGGTCACCCGCGACGAGGCACACACGCCCACCGCCTTTCATGCCAACATCGTCGCGATGGAGATGGGGCATCTCTCCGTGGAAGACGTGGCGCGCGACTACGTGCACTGCACGCAGTGCGGAGCGTGCGAGCTGCGTTGCCCCAACACCCTGTTCACCGGCGACTTCTACCGTTTTCGGACCCGCACCGTCGAGGTCGTACGGGCCATGCGCGCCTTGGCCGTCGACTCGGGAGTCGAGCAGGAAGAGTGGAAGCGCTGGGTCGAGCTCACCGACCGCTACCGAAGCGAACCGGTTATGGGGGATGTGGAGGTCTCCCAGGACCACGTCGCCGACTGGGCGCAGGGCCTCGACCTTCCGACTGGCGGCGAAACGCTGTTGTTCTGCGACTGTGAGGGAGCGTTCTTTCGCACCTCGACGCCACGCGCTGCGGCCAAGATCCTCAAGGCGGCAGGGGTGGAGTTCGGGCTGATGCGAGAGCAGTGGTGCTGTGGCGGGCCTGCGGCCGAGATGGGCTACGTCGAGAAAGCACGGTCGTTCGCCGAGCACAACATTGCCGACTGGAGGTCCGTTGGAGCCAAACGCATAGTCGTCTTCGATCCTCACGATTACATCTCCTTCACCGAGGATTACCCACGCTACTTCGGGGACGACTTCGACTTCGAGATCGTGCTGTTGGTTGAGCTCGTCGCCGAGCTTGTGCGGGACGGCAAGCTCCAACTGTCCCGGCCTATCGATAAGACCGTCACCTATCACGACGCTTGCCGGCTCAACAAGCGAAAAGGCATCCACGAAGCCCCTAGAGAGATCCTACGGGCGATCCCAGGCCTCACCTTCAAAGACGTTGACCATGTGACGCAGTGGTCTTATTGCTCGGGGGCGGGAGCGGGCCTCGGCATCGAGCGTCCCGACCTCACCGCGGAGATCAGCCGGCGCCGCATGGAGCGCGCCGCCGAGTTGGAGGTCGATGCTCTCGTCAGCGCGTGCGTCTGGTCAGAGCGCCCACTGTCCGAACAAGGGGGCAAGCGTGCCGAACCGATAGAGGTTCTCGACCTACTCGAGCTCGTGGCGCAGTCGGCGGGGCTAGACGAGGGGGAGGTTGCGGAGTGACTTCAGTGATGCTGTCGGATCCCGTGGTCGAAGAACTCATCTCGATCCTCGACCGCGACCGCGTGTTCACCGATCCTGCCGCTCGCTTCAACCGGGCCCGGGTCCCGGCCCCTTTCCCCGTCCACCGCTGGGCCGAGCACGTCCCCGACGCCGTGGTGCTTCCGACTAGCGCGCAGGAGGTGTCGGAGGTCGTCAAGCTCGCCAACCGCCACGGAATTCCGGTGGTGCCTCGCGCCGGCGGCACCGGGCTGACCGACGGCGCCGTCCCTCTCAAGCACGGGATCGTCATCGACGTCAAGCTCATGAACAAGGTCTTTGAACTCGACCTCGAGGACCGCACGGTAACCGTCGGTCCCGGGATCAACATGATGAAGCTCAACGAAGAGCTGCGTAAGCACGACGTGATCTATCCCGACGATCCGGCCTCTTACCCGTGTTCGTTGGTCGGGGGGCGCATCGGCACCAGCGGGTGGTCGTTGATCGGTGGCCGCTACGGCCATACGCGTGACCTCGTGATCAGCTTTGAGATGGTGCTCCCCACCGGCGAGATCGTTCGCGTCGGCGACGGAGGAGGCAAGAAAGTCCGCAAGTCATCCAGCGGCTATCAGCTCAAGCATCTATTCATGGGCCATCAAGGAACGCTCGGGATCGTGACCGAGGCGACACTCGAGCTGGTTCCTCGCCCGGAGGCGGAGTTCGCCGCGTTCTTCTCTTATGAAGACTATGAGACCGCGTGGCGCTCGACCGGCGCGCTGGCTCGCTCCGGGTTGGCAACGCTCGCCGGAGTCGTCCTGTTCGACGAGTGGAAGCTGCGCTACCTGCGCCGGGACGATGAGGCATACATTCCGCAACCGGACTCAGTCAGAGCGGTCGTCGCAGTGGCGATGTACGGCGTCGCCGACGAGGTCAAGCCGGCCGCCAAGCGAATAATGAGAATCGGCAGAGATTCCGGCGGCTCGTACCTTGGCGATGAGATCTCTCAGGGAGACTGGGCCTCTCGCCACGACCGCTACGCAACGCCGTTGCACGGCCGGCTACCGAACCGGCAGGTTGCGCCGATGAGCTGGCACTGTGAGGACGCTTCCATCAACTGGAGCCAGCTCCCCAAGGTTCGTGAGAAGTGGCATGCGCTTGTGGCAGACCTCATCGAACGCCATCCCATCTTCGACGACTGGGGCATGTTCGCTTACACCAACGGCGCCTACAAGCCGTGGGGCGACTACCTCACCGAGATAGACGTGGGCATTTGGGAACAGGAGCTCGACGATGAATCATGGGCCGCGTGGGTGAATTGCAAACGCGATATAGCAGCCGTCGCGCTCGAGCACGGAGGGTCTATCAGTGCCTGCCATGGATCCTGCCGGGCCGGCGAGGTAGATCTGGTGCCTGAGGAATTAGGCGGTGGTTTCGAGGTCATGAAGAAGATCAAGAAGGCGCTCGACCCTAACAACATCATGAACCCCGGCAAGTACCTGCTGGATCAGGCCTACGAAGACGGAGGTGAGATGTGATCGGCTTCAGGCTGGCGGCCCAGAAGGCCCCCGACGCGCGGCAGATTAACGGCGAGGTAGTAATGCGCTTCGAGCACGTCTACGAGGTCAACCCCGAGCTCATGACCGAGCACATCCAGCAGCACGATTTTCCGGCGTGGGACACGAAACGAATAGGTGCAGCCCGCTGGGAACACCTCGACTGGATGCACGACCACTGGGCGGATCAGCAGATCTCGGGCCAGGAGCTCCTCGACGAAGGGGGCTGACCGAGCGAGGCACGTTTGATGCGCTGATCCGTATCAACGCTGCTCTTGGTCGAGAGTCTCTCGACGACAAAAGAATCTCGAGCACCTTGCTCGTAAGGCCCGTTTCGGGCAGTGGGTCCATCCGCTCATCTTGAACTTGACACGCCCACTGCGCAAGTAACTGCTCTCCTGTAGGGAGGAGGAAGGCTATATGGAGCCGGGGAGGGGAATCGAACCCCTGACCTGCTCATTACGAATGAGCCGCTCTGCCGACTGAGCTACCCCGGCCTCGAAGAGCCAAGCCTATTCGGCTCAGAGATCTGTTATCGACATGCTGATATGCCTTTAGTTCAGGCTGAACCCCTCTCAGCGAGGTTGTGGCTGCACAGAACATGACAGGAGTCGATCCAACAGACGGGCCTAAGTATTCTCTACCAGATCGGCGCCAGCCCGGTAGCGGAGTGCACCTTTTCGTCGTTAACTGGACGCCGATGCGGCCGGGAGGCGAGCTGTGCCGCATCGGGTAGGCCGTAACGTAATCGATCGTGAGGAGGAATAGCTGATGAACAGCATGAAGTCGTACGGGAGGGCCGCGGTGGCGGCCGCCTTGATAGGGGGCTCGGTGCTGGGGGTGGCCGCGGCCCAGCAGGGCCCCACCTGTTTCGGCAAGTCCGCAACGAAGGTCGGCACCGACGGCAACAACGTGATACGTGGGACCAAGCGCGCCGACGTCATCGTCGCCAAGGACGGCGACGACACCATCTACGGGCTCGGGGGCAACGACCGAATCTGCGGCGGCCAAGGCGCCGATAACCTCTTCGGGGGCGGCGGAGAGGACCGCCTCACCGGCGAAAAGGGCGGCGATGACATGTTCGGAGGATCGGGCGCAGACCGCCTCATCGACAACACCGGCCACGATGACCTCTTTGGAGGAGACGGTGGGGACCTTCTGTCGAGCGGCGACGACGGCGACTCCCTGTCGGGCGAGGCCGGGCGCGACGTCCTTCGGGGAGGTAGCGGCGCCGACGCCATCTCAGGCGGGGACGGCAAAGACCGGCTTTACGGTGGAGTGGGCGGCATAGACAAGGACGCGCTGTCGGGCGGCAGCGGCTCCGACTTCTGTAACGACGGGGAGTTCAAGGAGAGCTGCGAAAGGAAATAGCCCCTGGCTATAGCTAGCCTTTAGAAGGAGTGCTCGCGAGGCTGCGTGAGCCGGGTGACCTCGGCGAGCGCAGCCTCGAGCGCGAGCAGGACATTGGCGTTGCTGAGGAGCGCGGCCCTCCCATTGATCAGCCGTTCGGCCGCACTCATCAATGCGCCATCGGTAACTGAGGAGCGGGCCCACTCCTTGAGCTCGTCGAGCCGGTCGAGGTTCGCCACCGACTCGGTTGAGCCTCTGCGAACGGCCACCACGTCGCGGTAGAACCCAGCCAGAGTGCCGAGAGCCTCTCCCAGGACGGCCTCTTCGGCGTGACGCTGCTCTCGACGATGCCGCAGGGCCATGGCGCTCCGAGCGGTGCCGGTGCCGCGGCCCTCGCCGATCACTTCGGCAAGGGCTCTGGTCTCTTGGCCGTGCGTCCGTTTCTGCGCGGCCCCCGCTGCGCGCGCCTGATCCAGTATCTCGGAGGCAGCGTCGAGTGCATCGGTCGCGGTCTGCAAACGCCGGGGAATAGTCAGCCACAGAGCTCGTCGCTCGCCAACCGGAGAGTCGAAGGCCCAGCGCCGGGCTGCGCCGGCGTCTCCCTCCGATAGCCTCGCTGCTATGAGGGCGGTCTCCGCCGCTGCCCCTTCTCGCTCCAGCAGCTCGACCAGATGCCGCTCGGCGGTGGGCTCGAGACGCACCGACCGGCAGCGGGAGCGGATCGTCTCGAGAATCTCCTCCTCGGCCTGGGACAAGAGGATGAACACCGTGTCGGGTTGCGGTTCTTCCAGCGTCTTCAGCAGCGCGCTTTGCGCCGCTTCGTTCATGAGCTCTGCCTGCTCGAGCACGAACACCTTGTATCTTCCTTCGAACGGCGAACGGGTGGCCTCGGGGATCACTCCCTCTCTAATGGCATCGACCGCGATGACAGACCCTTCTGGAGCAACTCGGTGGACGTCGGGGTGTGCTCGGTTCAGCACTCGGCGGCACGCAGAGCACCTGTTACAGCCACGAAGCGGCTCGTCGAGGCAGTTGAGCGCAGCCGCCATGGCGTCTGACACGGCCCCCTTGCCTGCCCCCGACGGCCCGGACAGGAGCCACGCGTGGGACGGCTCCCCCTGAGCCAGTTGACGTCGGATCCCGGCGACGGCGCGCCCCGAGTCAAGCCCGTCCCACACCGTCATCGCGGGACCGGTCCAGGAGCGGCCTGATAAGTTCGTCCGGGGACGGCCACACGTCCGATGGATCGTTCCTCGAACGCGGCCACGACGTCTTCGTGCACCTCAGAAGCCGGGCGAGCCCCATCGAGCACTACGTAACGGTCGGAGAATTTGGAGCTGAGCTCGAGATAGGCGGCCGCTACCTTCTCGTGAAAGTCGTCGCCCTCCCGCTCCAGCCGATCGCGCTCGCCGGACAGGCGCGCTTTGCTTGTCTCGGAGTCGACGGTCAGCAAGACGACGAGGTCGGGCACCAGTCCCCCGGTGGCCCATGCGCTCAGCTCATAGATCTCGTCGAGTCCCAGTCCTCGCGCCAGTCCCTGATACGCAAGAGAAGAGTCGAGGAAGCGATCGGAGACCACGATCTTCCCTTTGGCCAGGGCGGGCTTGATCACTTCCGCGGCATGCTGAGCGCGGTCGGCGGCAAACAGAAGAGCCTCGGCACGTGCGTCGATGCTCGAAGAGCTATCAAGCAAGGCCTCTCTGAGGCTTTTTCCGAGAGGAGTTCCACCCGGCTCCCTGGTCACCACCACGTCGTCCCCACGTGCCTGGAGCCACCTCACGAAAGCTGCCATCTGAGTACTCTTTCCCGCCCCCTCTCCGCCTTCGAAGACCACGAAGAAGGAGTTGCGCACCGCCTGCAGAGCTCCAGGAGAACGGCGGGCACCGATCGCAGTTGTAGACAGGATGCCGCCTCCGATCACGAGGAGGCCGGCCAGCCACCACGTAACCCGGCTCCCTGGAAGGGCCAGAGTGGCGCCCCCTACGAGATCCAGCGTGTTGTCGCCAATCGCCCCGGCTATGAGAGGAAAGACACCAAGTCCGATCAGAGTCCCAATACGAATGAGCGTGTAGACGGCTCCGAACGTCCGGCCGCGCAGTTCCTCCTCGCTGGTCTCCTGCATCAGCGCGTAGCCGACCGAGTAACCGACGCCTCCGAAAAAACCCAGCGCCGCCGCGATCGGCACAACGGCAGCGACGCTACTCATGCTCGCCAGCAGAATGAGTCCCACTCCCAGCAAGATCACGCTCGAGGAGAACAGCACGTCCTTGCTGATGTGCTTGGCGACGAGGCCAGAGGCGAGCAACCCAACGATCATCCCGCTCCCGAAGGAGCCGATGATGAACCCGTAGGCGCTGGGCCCGGAGTTCAGAATCTGACTGGTGAATTCAGGGCCGAGCGAAAACACGCCCCCTGCAGCCGTGAACGTGAAAGCGATGCCGAGCATCCACGGACGCACCTGCTTGTGAGCCCCGACAAACTGCAGCCCTTCGATCAGATCCCGCTTTATCGCCTTCAGATCGAACCGGCCGCCCCCCGTTTTGGAGGACGGAATAGCCAGTGTCGAGACCATGGCTGCCGAGAACGCAAACGTGACCGCGTCTACCCACAGCGCCATCGCCTCGGGGCTGTCGGATAGTCCCCGCATGACCTCGACGTGATCGCCGACGAACGAGCCCAAGCCGGTCAGGGAGGCGAACAGGATGGAGGCGAGCGGCCACGGTCCGTATATCGCTATCAGCGACAGGGAGTTGGCGTGAGTCAGCTGGGAGCGCTCGACGAAGTGCGGAAGCGAAGAGTCTTTAGCAGGTCCCCACAAGAGAGTCAGCGACTCGAGTAGGGCGGAAACGACGATGAAGTAAGCAAGATTGGGCACGAACGGAAGGGAGAAGACGAGCAGGGACCTGCTGAGATCGGCGGCCACCATTGTTTTCTTGCGGTCCCAGCGATCCGCCAGGACCCCGGCGAGCGGCCCCACGAGGAAGCCGGGCAGAACGCGGGCCATCATCACCACCCCCACGGCGATCGTCCCAAAGCGAGTTTGAGCGAACACCGCGATGGCGATGACTCCGATCCAGTCGCCGAGGCTCGAGACCGCCTGCGCCGAGAAGAAGCGGACGAAGTTCCCGTTGCGGAACAGCGACGCGTAACCACTCCCCTGCTCGGAGGCGGTGACTACCTGAAGACCGCTCCTCTTGGGCGCTTCCTGGATGATCCCTCCCTTGCTTGTTGCTTGGTGGCTTCTCATCTTAGAGACAGGTGGCGACGAGCCGGGTGAACCGGCGGGCGTCGCGCCGTGGTCAATTGCACAAGTTGTGATTGTGACCACTGTTTTGGTGGCGAGACGCACAAGTTGGGCGATTCACCACTCCCGGGGCCTATGGGATCGCGGATTTTCCCCGCACGTGCGCGCTAGTCGGGGGCCGAGGGGATCGGGGGCCGTCGGGGGCCGAGGGGGTCGGGGGCCGAGGGGGTCGGAGGCCGAGGGGGTCGGTCCGAGGCCCGGAACCGCCGAGAGGCCCGATTCGGAAACCTCGCCCGGACCGTCCCTACTTCTTTGAGGTCTTCTGGGTAGTGGTTTTCTTCTTGGTGGACTTGGCGGTTGATTTGCGTGTCGTCTTCTTGGACCTGGCCTTGGTCGTCTTGCCCTTGGCACCCTTAGCCGAGCCCTCTCGCTTCTCCTTCTTGATGTAGCGGCACTTGGGGTAGGTAGAGCAACCCACGAAGGGGCCGAAGCGACCTCGCCGCTCTACCAAGGGCTCCCCGCAATCGGGGCAGGGCTCCCCCGTCTCTCTCGGCGGCTCCTTCTTGATGTACTTGCAGTCCGGGTAGTTCGAGCATCCGACGAACGGGCCGAAGCGACCTGTCTTGGTGACCAGCTCCGCCTCGCAGCGAGGACAACGCTCGCCCGTCGCCTCGGGTTCGGGGAGCGGCTCGCCGGATTCATCCAGCTGCTGCGACCATCGGCATTCGGGAAAACCGGAGCAGGACAAGAACCACATCCCGTGTTTTCCGAACTTCTCGACCACGGGACGGCCACAATCGGGACAGACCTTGTCCGTGGCCCGTTCGGGCCGGCTCATCTTGTCCTGCTGCTCTTCGACGAGGGCGGAGAAGGACTCGAAGAAGGCCCTCACCACGGGCACCATCTCCTTCTCGCCTTCGGCTATGTCGTCTAGCTCGGTCTCCATCCGAGCGGTGAAATCGGGATCGACGAACTCCGGAAAATGAGCCTCGAGGAGCTCGACCACGACTTCACCACGCGCCGTGGGATGAAGCCGTCGGCTCTCCGAGCGGACGTACTCGCGGTTGGACAGAACCTGAACCGTGGGGGCGTAAGTAGACGGTCGCCCGATGCCAAGTCGCTCCATCTCCTTCACCAGGGTCGCCTCGGTGTAGCGAGGCGGAGGCTGTGTGAAGTGCTGCTCGGGCTCAATTGCCTGGAGTGTGAGCGTCTGGCCTTCCTCGAGGTCGGGGAGCAGCCCCTCCGCCTCCTCCGGCTCGTCGTCGCGCCGGTGCAGGTAGACCTTGAGGTACCCATCAAACTTGAGGATCTGACCGGTGGCACGGAAGGTGACGCCGCCCGATAGGACGTCCACCGAGGTGGCGTCATAAACGGCATCGGACATCTGAGAGGCCATCGTTCGCTGCCAGATCATCTCGTAGAGCCTCAGAGAGTCGCGCTCCAGCTCGGAGGCGAGGGCCTCAGGGCCCCGCGCGGCGGAGGCGGGCCGAATTGCCTCGTGCGCCTCCTGGGCGCCCTTGGATTTCGCTGCGAACTTGCGGGCCTGGTGATAGCGAGCACCAAAACGCTCTCTTACGACCTGTGAGATCTCGGCCTGGCCGTCCTGAGACAGATTGGTGGAGTCCGTCCTCATGTAGGTGATGTGGCCCGCCTCGTAGAGGGACTGGGCCAGCTTCATCGTCTTCCAGGTCGGAAAGCCGAGGCTGCTGGAGCCCGCCTGCTGCAGCGTCGAGGTCCGAAAGGGAGCGGGCGGCTTGCGCGTCCGCTCCGTCTTGCGAACCGCCGACACCGTCCAGGGGCCGGGCCTGGTGCGCTCGACAACCTCGGAGGCCTGGCCCTCGGTAGCTAGATTGAACTTGTCCTTCTCCGAATAGGGGTGCACGGCCACGAAACGGGAGCCCTCGGCCGTCTCGAGTGAGGCGCGGATGTCCCAGAATTCGCGCGGCTGGAAGGCACGTATCTCTCGTTCTCTGATGACCACGAGCTGCAGGGCCGCACTCTGCACTCGCCCCGCAGAGAGGTTGGGGCCCACGGTCCGCCACAGCAGCGGAGAGAGCTTGTAGCCCACGATGCGGTCCACCGCCCGGCGGGCCTGCTGCGCATCCACGAGGTCCATGTCTATCGACCGGGGGCTGCCAAAGGCTGCGGCGACCGCCCGCTCGGTTATCTCGTTGAAGGAGACCCGCCGGGTCCTGCCGGCGGGGAGCTTGATCAGCTCGGCCACGTGCCAGGCGATGGCCTCGCCCTCGCGGTCCGGGTCGGGGGCCAGCCAAACCGTCTCGCTCTCCTTGGCCGCCTTGCGTATGGCGGCAATGGCCTTCTTGGCGTTCGCTTGCCCCAGGGCCTGGTAGCGGAGGTGGACGCCGCCGTTGATTTCGATCCCGAAATCGGACTTGGGGAGGTCACGGACGTGGCCCATCGAAGCCAGGACCGTGAAGTCCTTGCCCATGTACTTCTCGATCGTCTTCGCCTTGGCCGGCGATTCGACGATCACCAGGTTCTTTGGCACATCACTCCTGATCTCTCGAGGGGCGCCCGAGCCGGGCATCGGCTGATCCGCCGCATTCCCCACATCGTCCGGCCCGGTCTCCGCCTTGACCGGCCGGCACTTTTATTCACGCGATCCTCCAGCGGATCGCTCGTTTTCGTCCACGCGATCCTCCAGCGGATCGCTCGTTCGGCGCGAACGCTGCCACAGCGGCGATTGTTCCGCAAGCCCTTCCGGGTGTTTGCCCGGAGAATTGCTCCGAAGTATTTACCAACAAACCTCGCAAAGTACCATCAGCCGATGGAAGCCATCGTTCAGCTCATGAAGGACTGGGTCATCCAGTACGGCTATGTGGCCATCTTCTTGCTCATGCTCGCCGAATCGGCCTGCATCCCGTTCCCCTCCGAGGTGACGATGCTGGTCGGGGGCTGGTACTCGGCGGAAGGCACCCTCAACCTGTATTGGGTAACCGCCGCCGGTGTCTTCGGCAACGTGGTCGGCTCCTGGGTCGCCTACGCCGCCGGTCGCCTCTACGGCCGGGAGCTGCTCGACCGCTACGGCAAGTACATCCTGATTCGCAGTCACGACGTCGACCGGGCCGAGGTGTGGTGGGACAAGTACGGGGAAGCGGCGACGTTCTTCAGCCGCCTCCTGCCGGTGATCAGGACCTTCATCTCACTCCCTGCGGGGATCGCACGGATGCCTTTCGGCAAGTTTACGCTGTATACCTTCCTTGGTTGCGTCCCCTGGACCTTCGGGCTCGCCTATCTCGGCATCGTGGTCAAGGACAACTGGGAGCGAGCGCTCGGCTATTTCAACGGGCCCACCTTCGTCATCGCCGGACTCCTGGTGGTAGGGGTGGCACTGTGGTACCTAAGACGGCGGCGCAGCCGAAAGCTGGGGGCCGAGACGCCGAGTGGTCATTAACGGTTGCTATGCAACCACTATCCACCACTTCGGCACCCAAAAGATCAGGCGAGGCCGATCTCCGGCGCCACCTCCTGGAGGCCACTGATCGAAATCGCGATGAACTCGTCCATCGGAACTCCGATCGACTCCTCCACCCCCCTGATCTTGTCTCGCTCGACACCGGGGGCAAATGACTTCTCTTTGAGCTTCTTCTTCACCGAGGACACTTTCATGCCCTCGGCCCGCTGAGGGCGAACCAAAGCGCAGGCGACCAGTAGCCCCGAAACGCCGTCGGCGTGAACTATGGAGCGGGACATTAGGTCCGTCCGGTAGCGCTCCTCGCCGTGAGCGAGAATCGCATTGAGCACCTCAGGGTCATCGTAGCCCTCCGCTCTTAGCCATTCCACCGACTGATAGCCGTGCCGAGCGATGTCGTCGTGGGTCTGATCCTGGTCCAGATCGTGAAACATCCCGGCCAGCCCCCAGCGCTCGACGTCCTCTGAGAAGTGTCTCGCCAGAGCCCGCATGACACCCTCAACCGAGACGAGATGGCGGATGGTCGTTTCTTTCTCAGCGTACTTTTCGACCAGGATGCGGCCTTCTTCTCGGTTCACTCCTCATCCCCCGCGAGTATCTCTCTGAGATCCGACTCGGCCTCCGACGTGGCAAGCGCCAAGACCTCGTCACCGACGCTCAATTGCGTATCCGAGTTCGGGGCAATGACGTGACGATCCCGCACGACGGCAACCAAAGTGCAGTCGGGTGGCATCTCGAGGTCGCCCACGGTCTTGCCCTCGGCGGGCGAGCCCTCGGCCAGAGTCACTTCGAGCAGCGCGACCTTTCCCTGTTCCAGTTTCAACAACCTGACGAGGTCTCCCGTGGAGACAGCCTCTTCGACCAAAGCGGTCAGCAGGTGTGGAGTGCTGACTGCCACGTCCACTCCCCAGGACTCGGTGAACAACCATTCGTTGTCGGGATGATTGATGCGCGCCACTACGCGGCGCACGCCGAACTCTTGCTTTGCGAGAAGGGAGATCACGAGATTGTCCTCATCGTCTCCAGTGGCGGCAACTACGACGTCGCACGAAGTCAGGACCGCTGCATCCAGTGTGTAGAGCTCACAAGCATCGCCCACGATCCAAGCGATGTCGAGCTCCTCCTTGAGATGCTGGACGACTTCTTTGTTCTGTTCGATGAGCAGGACTTCATGTCCTTTGGCGTGAAGGTCGCCCGCGACATACGTTCCGACATTCCCGGCCCCGGCGATTGCGATGCGCATGCACTTCCTAGTCATGCCGGTCTGCCCGTCTCTTTGAGCTGTTCCCGCAGCGAAGCCGCTTCCGCTCTGACCACCGCTACGTGAAGGATGTCGCCGTCCTGTATCGTCAACTCACCATCGGGTATTCGGGGAACTCCGAAACGGCTCACTGCGACCACTCGACGATGACCGGCAACATCCAGTTCCGACCCCGACCTACCGACCACTTCGGAAGGGGCTGCAAGTGCGGCAATTATGACCTCGCCGTTGTCGACCGTGTGCTCGACCGGCACGTCCTCGGGCACGAGATGGCGCAGCATCTGATCGGTTGTCCACCTCACCGTCGCTACCGTGTGGATCCCGAGCCGCTGATAGACCTGGGCGCGACGAGGGTCGTAGATGCGGGCGATGACCTGAGGAATGCGGTAGTGCTCGCGGGCGACTCTTGCTGAGACGATGTTGGAGTTGTCCCCGCTCGTGACGGACGCGAAGGCGTTCGCTTCCGAGATCCCCGCCTCTTCCAGGACGTCGCGGTCAAAGGCAAACCCGACCACCCGCCGGCCCTCGACGGACTCCCTGAGCCGCTCGAACGCCCGCGGGTTCTTGTCGATCACTGCCACCGAGTGCCCGGCGGATTCGAGGCTTGAGGCGAGGTCCGAGCCCACGCGGCCACAGCCGGCGATAATTACATGCACGTGGCGAGCTCCTTTCCATCCGGCGGCGGAATTCCGACTCCGTCTCGGATACGCGAATGGCGCGGAGATACTGACATACTTCTGCCTCGTGCCTAACAAACCCGGCTGGCTCGACAGGCTAACCAAGCCCCCCGAAGCCACCCGCTCCGACCATCTGAGGAGGTGGGCCGAGACGATTTCGGGGGCCACCCCGATCGCCGAGGTCGCCGAACAGCACCGACACAAGGTCGCCGGCGTGATCCAGAACATTCGGATCGACCCTCGTCAGGGTTCAGGCTGCATCGAGGCCACCGTGATCGACGGTTCCGGAGAGATCGTCGCCAAATGGTTGGGGCGGCAGAGCATGTCCGGAATTCGCCTCGGAGTCGGTCTTGTGATGGAGGGCATGGTGGGGGTCGGTCTCGACGAGGAGAAGGTCATCTTGAACCCCGAATACCAGCTCGTCCCCGGTCCCGAGCGAGGCTGATGAACTTGGCCCCCCGTGAACGCACAAGACACGTTCAGATCGTGGCCGCGGATGCCCCAAACCACTGTCGCCTATCCCACAGCAAAGATCATCACCGTGCTTGGATACTGATGAAGTTGTCCCGTCTTAGGGAACTATGAGCAGAAGAGCACCGACTCGGCAAACCGAAGGGGGTCGGGCGGCCCACCAGGAGACGTTTGAAAGCGGCCTGTGAGCGGGATGTATCTCCAGACTCGAACCGGCGCGAGGCCGATCCTAGAAATCAAACCTCTCAGCCTTGAGAACGCCCTCCTAGCCAAGACCCAACAAACCGGCGATACTGCCATACTTCCCTCCGTGGCCTTCCTCAGCGAGTTGGTTGACAAGTCGGCGCGACCGGCACATGACATCCGGGCGGAACGCCTGCCGGAATGGGCTCACTCGATCGAGGGCTCGGTCCCGAGCATCGAGACACAGCGCCGCTCCCACTGCAAGATTGCAGGCGCCATCCAGAACATCCATATCGACCGCATTGAGGGAAGTGACTCCATCGAAGCGAGCGTCAACGATGTCACCGGGCGCATGGTCGTCAGGTGGCTGGGGCGACAGGAGCTGTATGGGATCAGGCTCGGATGGAACCTCATCTTCGAAAGCACCCTTGGTGAAGGATCGCGCCAACAGCTGCAGGTGCTGAACCCCGAATCCCAGCTGCTTCCCGCCCCCAAACACGGTCGCTAGTGGTCCGTCGCGAAAGAAGCGCCAACATCGAGAGCGACCCTGCGCGCCGAGGGCAAGGCGCGAGGAGTCGAGCGTACCTGGAGGTACGTGAGCGACAAGCAACGCAGCCATCGGTGATGCAGGGTCGTTCGAATGTGACGATGATTTCCGCGACGGGGCACTAGGGGATGTCCAGGACCGCGACCGCACTGAAGCGGCTGATCGTGGGTCACCCGATATCCTCGGGCGAGCTCGGGCACACGCTCCTGCCCAAGGGAATTGCCCTTCCTGTGTTCGCATCGGATGCGCTCTCATCCATGGCCTACGCGACCCAGGAGATCCTGTTGGTCCTCGCCTTGGTGGGGGTCGCTGCACTCTCCCTCGTCGTGCCCATCGCTATCGCAGTGGCCCTCCTGCTGGCGATCGTCATCGTTTCTTACCGCCAGATCGTGCGGGCGTACCCGGGCGGTGGCGGGGCGTACGTCGTCGCATACGAGAACCTCGGCTTCACCGCGGGCTTGGCCGTGGGAGCCGCTTTGCTGCTCGACTACATCCTCACGGTTTCGGTTTCGATCACTGCCGGCGGCGACGCGATCATCTCGGCGATGCCGGGTCTGGCGGAGCACAAGGTCGGCCTAACGTTGGCGCTGATCGCGCTCGTGACACTCGCGAACCTGCGGGGTTCCAAGGAATCAGGCCGAATTTTCGCCGTACCTACCTATGGATTCGTGGTCGCCATCTACGCCTTGATAGTCACCGGACTCGTAAAATGTCTTGGTGGTTGTCCGCAGGCGGAAAGCGCAGGCGAGCACCTCGAACCCGAAGCGATGCTCACGGCCTTCGTCCTGCTCAAAGCCTTTGCGGCAGGAACGACCGCGCTCACCGGCGTCGAAGCGATCGCCGAGGGTGTCCCGGTCTTCCGGTTCCCGCAATCGAAGAATGCAGCCGCAACGCTCGGGATCCTGGGGGTCCTGTCGATCTCCATGTTTATCGGAGTCTCATGGCTCACCGATCACACGAACGTGGTGTACACCGAGGAGGCGACTCGGACAGTGGTTTCGCAAGTGGCGCACGCGGTCTTCGGCGGGGGACCCATGTTCTATGTAATTCAGGTTCTGACCGCCTTGATCTTGATCCTGGCGGCCAACACGGCATACACCGGGTTCCCAGTCCTTGCATCGATCCTGGCGAAAGACAAGTTGATGCCGCGTCAGTTCAGGAGCCGCGGGGACCGGCTGGTCTTCTCGAATGGCATCGTGATCCTGGCAGTAGCGGCGTCGCTGCTCGTCGTCATCTTCGACGCAAACCTCAACAAGCTGATCCAGCTCTACCTGGTCGGCGTGTTCTTGTCCTTCACGCTTGCCCAAGCCGGAACCGTGATGAGGTGGCGAAGGATACGGAAGCCTGGATGGCAGAAGAGTGCCGCCATCAATGCCTTCGGCGGAACCGTGACAGGGATCGTCCTCGTGGTCGTCATCTTTACCAAATTCAAGACTGGTGCCTGGATCATCATCCTGGCGACGCCCCTAGTGATGTTCTTGATGCGAGCGGTCTACAAACACTACACGTACGTGAGCGATCAGCTGGCCAATCCGGAGAGGAAGCCCCTCGATAGAAGACCGGGCAACGCGCACTTCATCATCCTCGTCAGAAGGGTTGATGCAGCTGCAGCTCGCGCGGTCGGATTTGCGCGCGCCACGAGATCGGCCGACATCTCGGCAGTCACATTCGATGCAGCCAACCACGCTGCCTGGCGCCGGCTAGCCCCGGACATCTCGCTTGAGACCTTGCGGATACCGACACACGACTTCTTTTTGACATACCTCCGGGAGCGACGCGCCTCTCTGCCTCGAAATGACTTCCTTACCGTGATGACACCCGAAGTGTTGACCTCGGAAGGCTGGTACGAGATCATCCGGCGTCCAGGTCTCCACCGGCTAAAAGCGAAGCTCGTCAAGGAGCCCGACGTCCAAGTGATGGACATCCCCCTGCGAGTCACCGACATCGATCCCAGAGTGGACGAGACCCGCGAGCCGGCTCGCAACCACGTGGTCGTCTTGATCTCGGCCGTCCATAACGCGGTTCTAGAGGCCATCGAATACGCCGAGACGCTGAGGCCCACCAGCATCCGCGCCGTCTCCTTCGGTCTCGACCCGGAAGAAACCGAGCGCTTGGCCGACCAGTGGCTCGAGGCGCGAGTCCCACATCCACTGGAGATAGAGGAGTCGCCCTACCGAGACCTGGGCGAATCGGTGATCCGTTACATCAAGCGGTTTGCTCCCGATGGCATCAACCGAGTCGTGACGGTGTTGGTACCGGAGTTCATCGTCTCGAAGCAGCGACACCAGGTGCTGCACGGACACACCGCTCTGATTGTGAAGAGTAGGCTCCTCTTCGAGAATGGAGTCGTGGTCGTCTCGGTTCCCTATCATCTCGAAGGGAGCCACTAGGCTACAGGGCGCGCGATTGCCTTCCGGCAATCAGCGACAGTCGAGACCCGGTTCTCTCGTGGTCCAGCGCGGGTAGAAGGCGCGTCGCCGAGCTTCCCCGCAGCTGTTTGATGTCAGACAAAGAAGTCGGATTCGGTTCCGGTAACCGGGCCTCCCTTGGTAGCGGCGGAACAGCGCCCTTGGCGATGCGAGATCGTCCCTGGCCATCGTTGTCGTAAATCGCACTTGACTTTGCATGAGACCGCCATGTCAAGTGTCCCAGTCGTTGCGCCGGAGTTCACCGTCAGCAAACGCCGGCATCAGCTGCTCCACGGCCAGACCGCGCTGGTGATCAAGAGCCGTCTGCTGTTCGAACGCGGTGTGGTGGCGGTCTCAGTCCCCTACCACATAGAGGACTGAGACCCGCCAACAGACTTCTCAGCGAGTGGCGGCTGCCGGCTCCGGGGACGAGGGCACCGGCTGAGCGTCCATCGCCTTCGCCTTGCGCTTGCTGAACGCGATCGACGCCAGCAGCACAGCCAGAGCCACACCGGCTATGAGGTAGCGAGCCGTGACGTTCTCTCGCAGGTTGATGACGGCCGGGAGGATCAGCAGTGACACCAGGTTCATTACCTTGATGAGCGGGTTCAAGGCGGGGCCGGCAGTGTCCTTGAAGGGGTCACCGACAGTGTCGCCGATGACTGCCGCTTTATGAGCTTCGGACCCCTTGCCTCCCTCGTTGCCGTCCTCGATGTACTTCTTGGCGTTGTCCCAGGCGCCGCCTGAATTGCTGAGGAAGTTCGCCATGAGCTGACCGGTGAGAATCACAGCCGCTAGAAAGCCTCCCAGCGCCAGATAGCTGATCCCGAAGCCCACGATGACCGGAGTCAGCACCGCCAGCAGCGCCGGAGTTGCAAGCTCCCGAAGGGATGCCGCGGTGCAGATGTCGATGACGGGCCCGTACTCGGGACGCTCGGTGCCCTCCATGATCCCAGGCTTCTCTTTGAACTGCCGCCTGACTTCCTGGACCACGATCGAGGCGGTGCGGCCAACGGCTCTGATGGCCAATGAGCTGAACAAGAACGGTACCGAGCCGCCGATGAGCAGGCCGATGAACGTCTTCGGGTCGGCGACGTTGATCTGAGTGAGTGGATTGTTGAACAATGCGGAGCCGGTGGCTTCGATGTTGAACTCCGAGCCGATCGTCTCGATGAAGGAGGCAAAGAGGGCCACGGCGGCGATCACAGCCGATCCGATGGCGAAACCCTTGGTGACGGCCTTGGTGGTATTGCCGACCGCGTCGAGACCTACCATGATGCGCTCGGCGTCGCCATCGAATTCGCCCGACATCTCGGCGATGCCGGCCGCGTTGTCGGCAACGGGGCCGAAGGTGTCCTCGGAAACGACGACTCCTGTGGTCGCGAGCATACCCATGCCCGTCAGCGCCACGAGATAGAGGGAGAACTGGAGGTTTCCGCCACCCAGGAAGAGGGCCACTCCGAGCGCGCCGGCGATGGCGATCACCGCCCACACGGAGGACTCCAGACCCGAGGAGATTCCCGACAAGATCGTGGTGGCGGGCCCGGTGCGGGCGGCTTCGGCGATCTCTCGCACCGGTGCTGTCTCAGTGGACGTGAAGTACTCGGTCAGCCGGCTGGCGATCTGGGCCAGCACCAGTCCCGAGACGACTGCGAAGAAGACCTTCCAACCCTCGTTTCCGTTGTCGTTTCCGACGTAGAACTGGGCCACGAGAAAGGTGCCGATCACGGTCAGGATGCCGGCCGAGAGAAAGCCTCTGTTGATCGGCGCCATGGCGGTCTTGTCGTTGTCGGTGGCGCGCACCATGTAGACACCCACGATCGAGGCGAGCACGCCGATGGCGCGGGCGATGACCGGAAAGATCAGTCCCAGCGCTGGGTTGGCGCCGATCGAGTTGAAGGCGGCGACTCCCAGGATGATCGAGGCGACCAGGGTGACCTCATAGCTCTCGAAGAGGTCAGAGGCCATACCGGCACAGTCCCCGACGTTGTCCCCGACATTGTCGGCGATCGTGGCGGGGTTGCGAGGGTCGTCCTCGGGGATTCCTGCTTCGACCTTGCCGACGAGGTCGGCGCCGACGTCGGCCGCTTTCGTGAAGATGCCACCGCCGACCCGGAGAAATAGGGCAAGCAGAGATCCGCCGAAGCCGAACCCGATCAGGATGGCGGACGAGGTGTTCTGGAAGATCAAGATGATCACAGTGGCTCCCAAGAGCCCGAGACCGACCGTGAACATGCCGGCGACTCCACCCGTGCGGAAGGCAACTTTGAGCGCTGCCGGAAGGGAGCCGGAGCGGGCCGCCGCGGCGGTACGGACGTTACCTCGCACCGCGAGGCTCATCCCGATGAAGCCGGTCAGGCCCGACATGACGGCACCGGCCACAAAAGCGAGCGTCCGGTACAGGCCGGACTCGAAGTAGTTGAGCGCCGTCCCGCCGCCGGGCATCAGCACGGTCGTGGAAGTGAGAAAAACGATCGCCGCGAGCGGCACGGTGATGATAGCGATCGTCTTGAACTGCCGCCGCAGATAAGCGAGCGCGCCTTCCTGGATGGCGCCTGCGATCTCGCGCATCTTCGGCGTGCCCTGGTCCGCGGCCAGGACCCCTCGCATGAGCAAGAAACCGGTCGCGATGGCGATCACTGCAGTCAGGGCGGAAAAGTAAAGCCAGAACATCTCGCTCGCCCCGAGGCTGAACTCCTGGTAGCCGCCCTCCGCGGCCAATACAAACTGTGACATCTACCCCTTGCTCCCTTCTCTACTGGATCCATCCGTCCTAGGACCGATCCCTCTATGAACCGGAAGACCGGCCTGGTCTTCGCCGGCTGCTTCCTTCGGAATTCCTGCGCCATTCGAGCCATCGTCGGAATCCGTTACCACTCTGACGAAGATCTGACTCGCCACCTTCTCCCCGATGGTGCGGTCTTCGCCGGCAACCCTCATTACCAGCGGCCCATCGAAGGGGTGCTTCTCTCTGATCAGCACTCTGACGCCGGGTCGGAGGCCCATGGCGTCGAGAAACGCGACCACCTCGGGGTCGGTTGAGCCCGGCACCGCTACGACCGCCTCGGCCCCCGGCTCCAACGCGTAAAGCGTTGGCATCTCGGGGATGTGGGAGACATCCGGCTCGGGGATGGGAAAGCCGTGCGGACAAGTCGCAGGGCGGTCCATCGCCACGAACATGCGCTCCTCCACCTCTTGAGGAAGCTCGTGCTCGAACGCTCCGGCGAGACGGTCCGCCTCGTTCCAGGCGTAGCCGAGCATGTCGGAGAGGAAACGCTCGACGATGCGATGACGGCGGATGGCGGCCACCGCGGCGCGGCGTCCGGCCGTCGTCAGCTCCACCCCCCGATAGGGCTGGTGCTCGAGAAGATTTCTCTCGGCGAGCCTCTTGACCGTCGTGGTGACGGTCCCGGGAGAGAGACCAACAGAATCCGCCAGCGCGCCCGTGTGGGCAAAACCACCTCCTTTGGAGAGGCGATAGATGGCCTTCAACATCTCGCGATCTGGTTTGGTGAGAGAAGCTAGTATTTTTTTCAAGTCGCCCAATTATTGTTTTGGGCACTCAAAAAGTCAACCCCGCAGAAAGACGGAGAAGGGGGCTACGGCGGAGGGGGCGAGATCACTCCTGCTCGGAGGAGGTGGCGTCCTCGACGCTGTTGTAGATGGGGAACACCTTGGTGAGCCCAGTGATCTTGAAGATCTTGAGGATCTTGTCCTGAGTACACACGAGCGTCAGGCCCCCGTCATGGGCCTTGACTCGCTTAAGAGCCCCCACCAGGACGCCGAGACCTGTGGAGTCGAGAAAGTCCACTCCCTCGAGGTTGACGACGATGTCGTGAGAACCCTCAGAAACGAGCTCGATGAGCTGTTCCCGCAGCTTGGGAGCGGTGTATACGTCGACCTCGCCCTTCACGTCGACAACGGCGAACGAGTTGAGCCGTCGTACCTCTATGCCCAGTTCCATTGCCGTCCTCCTAGAGCGAATTGTCCATAGCGGTGAGAGAGTTCGGAATCCTACCCTCGGCTCCACGGGGACCGGAAATTGCAAGCTTCGAGCACTCAGGCACAACCCGCGATAACCTGCCCAACCTGCCGGACGAGGGGACCTTTTGAGCGCAAACCTGCCTGCCGACAAGCGCATATGGATAGGAGCCGCCGCTATGGCCGTTGTGTCGGTCGCCTTGATCTGGGTCGTCGCCTCGGGTGGTGAGGGCCGCTCACCCATCGAGTTGTTCGGGGGCCGAGGAAGGGGTCGCTCGGAACCGCCGCGAACCGAGCCGACGATCGATCACGCCGCCTGGAAGCTGCGGGTGAGCAGAGCCGGCACCCCCGGGCAGCTCACCAAACAGGCCAAGGCACGTCTCGAGGCTCAGCGGCCCAAGGTCAAGCAGGTCGTGAAAACTGCCTACGACGCAATCTTCCTCGACCAGAAAATGCCTGCTCGCGCCTTCACCGATCTCGCCCGGCACGCGTTCCAGAAGACCCGGGCCACCCTTCCCCAGAAGTCAGAGCGCGTTCGGCTGCTGTGGCGAAGAGCCCGAATCGGGCTTCAGGCCGACAGTGCCCGGCGAGCCTCGGCACAGGTCACTGTGGTGGCGAGTGGGATCAGTGGTGAACGCAAGTTCAAGCTCTCGCACCGAGCCAGTTTGTGGCTCGAGCGCAAAGAGCAGGGCTGGAAAATCGCTGCCTTCGACATGAACAGACGACCGCTCAAGCAGGGAAAGGGCAAGTCGTGATTCGCCGCACCTGCGCTCTGCTTCTGTTGCTCTGCCTCTTGATCACATGTTTTCAACTGGTCGGCCCTCCTCGTTCGGTTCCTCGAGTCGCTGCAGGCCCCGTGGTCGCCGGACCGGTCCACAGGAGCTTTCAGCCCACGAAGGGCAAGGTCTTCGTGCTGGTCATTGGAAACGACGCTCGCGTCGGGAACCCCGATCGTTCGCGAGCGGACGCGCTTCATGTCATCGGACTCAACACCAAGACGATGAAGGGCGGCATCCTCAACTTTCCACGCGACTCGTGGATCAATATCCCGGGTCACGGCATGGGGAGGATCAACGAAGCCCTTTATCAAGGCGGGCCCCAGCTCATGGCGCGCACTGTGGAGAACCTCACCGGCATCCGGCTCGACCTCTGGGTCATGACAGGCTTCGAGGGCTTCAGAGGGGTGGTTCGCATGCTCGGAGGCGTCAAGGTACACCTTGCCCAAAATATCTTCGATCCGACGGGCTCGGGCGCACGCCTGCGCAAAGGCACGCACGTACTGCGGGCCGGAGCCGCACTCGCTTACGTGAGAACTCGAAAGGTGTTTGCTTCGGGCGATGTCGCTCGGTCGACCAACCAGGCGCGCTTTCTCTTGAGGCTGCTGGCCAAGTTGCGCAAACAGGTCGAGCGAGATCCTTCTGCGTTATTCGACTGGATAGACATCACCAGGCGCCACTCTCGCAGCGACATGTCGTCGGAAGACCTGTTCCGGCTCGGGGTCCTTGCCACTCAAGTGTCGAGAAAGCGGGTCGGCAACGTCACGGTGCCGGTCTCTGTCGGCTCCGTGGGAGCCGCGAGCGTGGTGTTCATCTCACCCAAGGCGAATTCCATTTACGCCCGCTTCCGGCGCACGGCGGCGTTGTAGCGGCGGCTCGCCCCCCTCTATATCCAGGTACTCAATCGCGCTCGGCGCGCGTAGAAGTCCGGAATCTGGACTCGAGTGTCCTCTGCGCGCGTTCGAGTCCCTCTACGGAGGGCTCTAGGAAGCCAGTGACGCGGCGAAATCGTCGGCCGTCAAAGGGCGGCCGGTGGCCTCTTTGATGAGCTCGTCCCAGCGCAACGATGCGCCGAACTCGAAGATCTTTCTTCGCAACAGATCCCCGGCGCGCCCCGAGCCTGGAAGGCCGCCTGCGTCCCGCTCGCAGACGGCTTCGATCTGAGACGCTAGCAGCTCACCCAGCAGGTAGTTGTGGTAGTAGACGGGGGCCACCGCAACGTGCACCTTGGCCGCCCAGTCGGGGCCCCTTCGATCTGGCGGCGGCTGCACGAGCTGAAAACGCTCGACGAGCTCCCACCAGCGCGCATCGAGATCCGCCTCCGGATCGGAGTACAGATCGCGTTCGAAATGGGTCATCACGAGTCCCCAGCGGGCGAACAAGATCCTCTCGGCGGCGGCCGCCTGGGACAGATCCGACAACTGCTGTTCGACTTCTCGTTCGTCGAGCCCAGCCATCTTCGTCAGCCAGCGCCCGTCTCGAACGAGACGCCCGCACAGGATGGCGATCGCCTCGGTCACGAAGGTGTGAGTTGGGCGGCGCAGGAGATAGGGAAGTTTGCGATCGATCGAGATATCGTAAGCCGCATGCCCCGACTCGTGCAGCATGGTCTCGACCCAGCGCTCGCCGGGCACGACATTGGCTAGGATGCGCACATCACCGGTGCGATCGATGTCGATGCAGAACGCATGCTGACATTTGTCTGCGCGTGGGTAGAGATCCGACCCTTCGAGAACCGGGCCGAGGTCGATGTCCCAGGCTCCGAAGGTCTTCAGACAGAGAGCGGCTGCATCGGCTTGACCAAGCGACTCGTCGAGGCTCAGGCCGCCGGCCGCGGGGAGGTCCTGAAAGAAGGGATCCGCATAATGCCACGGGTAGACTCTCTCGGTACCGAAGCGCTCCAAGAGCAACGCGTCGAGTTGCTGCTTCCATTTCTGGAATGGCTCTGAGGTAAGCCGTTCGAGTTGATCCAAGGTCTCGAACAACCACGACTCATCAAGTTCCTGCAGGCGCAGGGACATCCGATAATAATCGGAGAAACCTAAGTCGATGGCTACTTCGTTGCGGGTGCGTGCAAGCTCTCGCACCCGATCGGAGACACGTTCGCCGATTTCCTTGGATGCCTCCCATGCCCGCCGCCGCAAGCCCTCGTCCGACGAACTTGCGAGTATCTCGAGAATGTCGTTGTCTGTCACAAGACGGCCTTGAATCTCCGGGCGAAAGGAAGCGAAGTCGCCCTCGACCGCAGTCGACAGCTCGACGATGCCGCTTCGCTGGCCGGGGCTCATCTGGTTGCCGAGTAGCGACAGACGCATGACCTCGAGCTCGCGCCGCAGGTTCGCCTCGTGTAGCTCGGTGGCGAGCGCCTCCTCGACCGCTCGCAATAACTCAGGGTCTCCCTTGAGCTCTCGCAGCTCTAGCTCGAGATCAGTCCGGGCTTGCTCGGACTCGGGGGAGGCGCGCACCTGCGATTCCCAGTAGGCCTCGTGAAAGCGGCTTTCGACATCTTGCCAACGGGAGCTGAGATGGGAGACGAGCTGGTGAGGATGCACAGTGGACATCGGGGCATCTTACCGGGCGGAGTGGGTCATGCCCCCTTAGGGGCCCCCCTCCCGCTCGCCTCCTTGATCACGGTGCCGCTTAGAAACTCGACGGCTTTACGAAGTCCCTCGTCTATCGACATCAGCGGGTCCTCGTGTTCGATACTAATCACGTAGTCGTAACCCACTGAGCGCAGTGCGGAGACGATGTCCTTCCAGACCTTTTCCTGTTGCCCGTAGCCGACCGTTCTGAAGAGCCAAGAGCGCTCGACGACACGTTCGTACGACTTCGTGTCGAGAACGCCGTTGACGCGTGTGTTGACCGGATCGATATAGGTGTCCTTGGCGTGGACGTGAAAGATAGCATCGGCGCTCCCGAGGGCTCGGATGGAATCTACGGCATCGATCCCCTGCCAAAACAAATGACTGGGATCGTAGTTGGCTCCGACCTCCGGGCCCACCGCCTCCCGCAAGCGCAGCAGCGTCTCTGGATTGTAGACAACAAAACCGGGATGCATCTCAAAGGCTATCTCCACGCCATGCTCGCGAGCGTAGCGAGCCTCTTCACTCCAATAAGGAAGAACGCGCTCATTCCACTGCCACTCCAGGACCCGTTCGAAATCCGGAGGCCACGGGCACGTGACCCAGTTCGGCCAGCGCGCGCCTTCATGATCTCCGGGACAGCCCGAAAATGCGTTGACAACCGACACCTCGAGGATCTCCGCGAGCTGCACGGTGCGCCGCCATGTCTCGTGCGCTCTCTGGGCGGCATCGCTGTCCGGGTGAAGAGGGTTTCCATGCTGGCTCAGTGCGCTGATAATGAGTCCCCGGTCGGACACCTGCTTGCGGAGGTGCTTCACCATCGATTCATTCGCCAGCAACTCCGCGGGATCGCAGTGTGCACTGCCAGGATAATTTCCGCATCCCAGCTCGACAGCTTCAATACCTAGAGCCGCTATGCGATCCAACGCCTCCCCGCGTTCGAGCCCCTCATAAAGAACCGTCAAGACACCGAGCTTCACTCTCGCACCTCCGCTTCATCGACCTTCGTCCAAGCTCCCTTGCCGCTTCTCACAGGACTTGAGCGCGTCGGGCAAGCCCTCCGCGTGGCCCCCCGGGAAGCGGGCAAGGCGCCTCACTCATCAGAGCGCAGGCCCGACAGGCCCCAACAGCTCGCTGTTAGCCTCGTCGCGCTGCCCGATCCACAACACACAGCGCATCCCTTATTCCGGCATAGGTGCGGCGGCGAGTTGGCTCGGCTTACTGCACTCCCAATCTACTAGATCAGTGGCATGCTTCTGCAATCGCTGCACGGCCTCTGGTATTAGGCGTATCTGGTCGGAATCTGCGAGAAGCGCTTCATGCAGGACCCGAACGGCTTCGTTATGGTAGGCGTGCTCCGCCACCGGGAGCGTGTAGCGCGTGGGGTCGATATCCCGCCAGTACTGCTCGTCTAAGCGGTAGCGTCGCTTGGTTTGAGGCTGGTAGAGCGGAGACATGTTGAGAGGGCGATAGGGCGGGCCAAACTTGAGCCCCGTTTCCTCGGACAGGGCAACTTGGAAAGCGCGGCAGGACAGTCCGGCGAAATGCTCGCGATCGTAGCGAAAGACGTAGGCATAGGGGCTCCGCCGAGTAGTTCGAGTATCCCGTCTCATTGCGGTCACGCCCTGAATGTGACTGAGGCCCGCATCGAGCAGATCGGCGTTTCTCTCACGCAGGGCCATCTGTTGGGGGAAACGATCCAATTGCGCAAGGAGGACTGCAGCCTGCCACTCGGTGGTTCGGTAATTACCGCTCTGGATCGGGCGCCACTTGTCCTCGCCCGCACCCTCTCTTGGGCGACCGCAGTTGCGCAAGCTATAAAGCATCTCGAAGAGAGCTTGGTCGTTAGTCGTGATGAATCCACCCTCCCCGGCGGTGAGGGTCTTGCTCGACTGAAAACTGAAGGTGCCCACGTCACCAAAAGATCCAACGCCTCGGTTCCTCCATTGGGAGCCAGAGCTATGCGCGCAGTCCTCAACCACGAAAAGGTTGTGACGCTTGGCGATTTCGAGAATGCGATCCATGTCACTCAAGCAAGTGTACAAGTGTACGACTATGATCCCCTTCGTTCGAGGATTTACCGCGGCCTCGATAAGCGTAGGATCTGGACAGTAGGTATTCGGGTCCGCGTCAACGAGGACTGGAGTGGCGTTGACATCCAGCACGGCGGCCGCCGTCGCCTGCCAGGTGAAACCCGGCACGATCACCTCGTCGCCGACGCCTACATCGAGGGCTTCCAGCGCCAACTGCAAGGCAACCGTCCCGTTGGTGACGCACAGCCCGTAACGAGCCGTTTGCATAGCCGCGAAGCGACGTTGGAACTCCGCTTCGGCAGGCCCGTCGTACGCCCAATGCCCGCTCTGGAGGACCTTCTGTATATTGCCCAGCTCGCGCTCGTCCCACACGGGCCAAGGCGACGCAGTTACCTCGGCCCCTCGCTTCCCGCCGAGCACAACTGGCCTTTCCATCTTGCTCTTGCTAAGCATCTTCATCCTCCTCGACGATTCCTGGCCTGAAGTCATTTGTCTGGGGGAGAACAGCCACCGCCTCTTCGGTTGCGGCCAACCTGACCGATCCGTTAGGCGGGGTTGATTTTTGGTGCCGATGCCTAATCAACAGCACCTGCCAGTAGGCCCGTAGTAAACGAGCGCTGAAAGGTGAAAAACACAACTAGTGGCAGGGCGAGCGAAAGAAAAGAGGCCGGGGCTATCAGCTCGATATTCGACCCGAACTGGCGGAGCTCAGAAAGGATCGCGACCGTCACGACTCGAGTTTCTCGCCCGAAAGTCAGCGCGATAAGGAAATCGTTCCAGTTCCAAAGGAACTCGAAGATCGCGAGCGAGGCGAGGGCCGGTCGGCCAAGGGGAAGCACGATTCGCAGGAACAGCTGTAGTTCCGATGCTCCGTCGATGCGACCTGCATCAATGAGATCTTCCGGAATACCGAGGAAGAAGTTACGGAGTAAGAAGATCGAGAATGGCAGACCAAATGCGGTGTGGAACAGAATGAGGCCGAGGACCGTGTCGAACAGTCCGACATTGTTGTAGAGCGAGAAGAGGGGGATGAGGGTCATCTGCACCGGCACGACGAGCAATCCCACGAGGCAGAGAAAGAGCCAGTCTCGACCCCGAAACCTAAGCCAGACGAAGGCGTAGGCCGTCAGGGAAGCGATGAGGAGCGTCAAGACCGTGCCACCCACGGCTACCCATAAAGTCGTGAGCAGAGCTGAAGTGATCCGTTCGTTTTCAAGCATTTGGTCGTAGTTATCGAGGGTCAGCAGAGCCGGCCGAAAGAAGATGCGCCACCACCCCCCCTCACCGATCTGTGTGGGGGAGAGGAGGGAGGTGAAGAAAAGCCCGATGGTTGGGACGAGCCAGAGTAGGGCAATCACGACGAGAAGCACGTTTACAGGTGCTCGAGTCACCACTTGCATAAGAGCGGTCGAGAGGTGAGCGGCCGACACCTTGGGGCGAGCCGCGGCCTTGGGCGAGAGTCTCATCCTGTCTCCCGCCTGAAGCGCCGGACGTTCAGCACGAGTGCGGGAAGAACGAGCAGCAGCAGGAACACGGCGATAGCGGAGCCCAACCCAAAGTCCCTCGCCCCCCCGAACGCGGTTCGCCACATCGCGAGAGCTATCACGTTGGCATCGTCCTGGGCAGAGGCAGGGGCGATCGCTAGGACGATGTCAAAGACCTTGAGGACATTGATCAGCATTGTGACGAAGACGACGGTCAATACTGGAGCAAGCAGTGGGACCGTTATGTTGCGGAAGACCTGCCACTCGTTGGCTCCGTCAATCCGTGCCGCTTCAAGCAGCTCGCGGGGGAGGTGGGTGAGCCCCGCGGCGATAATGACGAGCGCGAAGCCCGCCCATACCCAAGTGTAGGCGACCATGATCGCTGGCGTTATGAGATCCTCTCCCAGCCAGGAAATCCCCCCGAACGGCTCCGAGAAGCTCTCGGGCGCTATGGCGACGACGTACTCGCCATCCGCGATGTCTTCGAAGGTAAAGGCACCGTTCCGCGCGGTTGTCGCCCCGGCAACGATGTCACCGCGTTGATCGCGGAGCTCGACTACGACATCGGGAAGTCCCAGCTCCCCCTTCTCGATCGCACCGGGGGTCCCTCCGCCCGGGCGAAAATCCCGCCAGACAACTCCTCTGATCCCAGTAGCGATTGGCGCTGGGCGTGAGGCGGGTGCTGCCGACTTGGGCACTTCGTCCGTCAGAATCTGAGTCAATCCGAGAACGGCGACGTCTCCGGAGGAAAGCTCATCTCTGTGGGCAAGGGCCCCGGATGACTGCGGGCGTAGGTCGTTGGTCGAGGGCGCGGCCCCCGCGAGCCGGCCGGGAGGGTCGAACACGTCATGAACGGCGGCAATCGATGCATTGAGAACGCCCCTATCGGGCTCCTTCTCATACGCGATCCTCCAGATGATGCCGGCGGCGAAAAGGGAGATGGCCATCGGCATGAAGACAATGGTTCTGAAGGCAACGCTCCACGAGACGCGCTCGGTCAGAACGGCAAAGATGAGTCCGAGAGCGGTAACGACGGCCGGGACTACGGCAACCCATAGCGCGTTGTTCTTTAACGCAGTAAGCAGGAAATCGGTCGAGAATAGCGTCTGGTAATTGGCCAAGCCGACCCAGCGCGCGCCCGATCGGTCGTAGAAGCTTCTGAAGAACGTGACGACCATCGGGTAAACGATCCAGACCGCGAGGAGAAGCGAGGCCGGCGCAAGAAATAACGCGGGTAGGAGGCTCCTGTGCGAGCGCCGACTTGGCATTCCGCTGCGGAGGGATCTGGTTTTCACCCGCGCCGCCCGGCGCGTCGTCACTCAAACGCCTTTGCCGCCGCCTTTTCTATCTTCGCAGCTGTTCCGTCGACGTCGGAGGGATCGCGCAAGAAGTCCTGGAACAGTTTCCAGAGTCCCTGGCCAACAGTTGCCCCGAATTCAGGCGGCTGGAGGTCGGCGAGGTAGAAGCGAAAAGTATCCGCCTTAAGCAGCATCGCCCCGGTGCCGCGCCTGATGGGATCCGGATAGACGCTTGGATCGAGATCCTTGTGTAGGCTTGACCAAGGGCCCTCCGTCACGATGAGACGTGCAGCCTCCGGGGAATTGAAGTACTCGACGAGGGCGCGCGCTCCCGGGCTGTCCTTGAACATGACCACGCTATCGCCGCCGCCAACCACCGCGGGCTGCGAGCCCTCGATCGATGGAAAATCGAACACGTTGAAGTCGGTCACCGGTTTTGCGCTCGTCGAGTCTGTAATGACTCCATAAGCGAAGTCCGCAATGATCGTCATCGCCGCCTTGGGAGAAGAAGAGAAAACTTGCGTGACCGAAGTCGGGAAATCCGTCTCGAGCGCGCCGTCCGGACCGCCCGCGATGTTCTCGGGATCTTCAAACAGATCGGCCATGTATCGGAGAGCCTCCTTAACCGAGGGATCGGTCCAAGGGATCTCGTGGGTAGCCAACTGGTCGTATTTCTCGGGACCCGCGGTTCGCAGGTAGATATTCTCGAAGATCGCAGAAAGGGTCCAGCCGTCGGCGCCGCCAAAGGAATAGGCAGGCACGCCGGAAGCCTTGAGCGTTTTTGCGACCTCGGAGAGCCCTTTCCAGGTGGTCGGGGGCTCGACCCCTGCCTGTTTGAAGAGGTCAAGGCTGTACCAGACGGGGGACCCATTGTTGGTCAAAACGAGGAAGCCATAGAATTCGCCGTCCACAGTGCCTAGCTCGACGGCGTACTCTCCCAGGTTCCTCGAGACCGCGTCGCGCGCGAAGTCCAACGGTTGAAGCTCTCCTCGGGCTGCGAAGTCGGCCACGACGCCCGGCTGAGGCAGCATCGCGAGGTCGGGCGGATTGTCACCCCTGACCGCGGTCTCGAGCACGGTGGGAAGCTCGTCTCCCGCCGACGTGTACTTCACCTCGACCTCGGGGTTGCTTTCCATGAAGCTGTCCAGCACGGCCTCGAAAGCCTCCTGCTCAGCGCCGGTGTAGACAGCCATGATGGAAATCTCTTGGGATGAGGATGAATCGGACGCCCCGCCCTGCTGCCCCCCGGAGGTACAGCCGGCGACCACCAGTAAGAGCAGAAAGCAAAGGGCTCCCACCATCCGAACTTGGCGACCGCGTTCCATGTGCCGATTCCCCCTTTTTGCGGCGTGGCCGCAATGCCTAGGCTGGTCACTTGTACCCGCCTCCGTGGTATAGATTATCTATAATCGACCAAAGAATGCAACCCATCCCTGCGAGTCATCCACGAGCTGGATCCGCTGGCCCGCGCCCGAGAGCGGTGGCACCAAGCTTCGAGCCGCCCATATCTCCCAGGCTCAACGAGGTCCACCCCCATCAAGGCCTCGTGGGAGCCGGCAGCACCTTTACGATCCACCTCGTGAAAGCCGCCCTTCCCAACCCTGCGTGCCTACCTCGTGAAGCTCAAGGAGGAATAATTCCGGGCCTTGAAATCGGCTGGGACTCTTCTGCGCGCAAGGGTGAAGTTTCCCTTCCATCCGGACACTTTTGCGTTCCTTCATTCCGGACACTGGGATCACTCTTGATCCGGACAACCCGTTGAGGTATTAGGTGGGCGAATGAGCGCCTTCTCAAACGAGATCGACGCACGTCGAGGCATACGCTCGGTTCGTGAGCAAGTGGCGGACGGGGTCCGAGAGGCAATCGTGTCGGGAGTGCTGCGACCGGGAGAGCGGCTGGGCCAAGATCGACTGTGCGAAGACTACGGCGTGAGCCCGGGACCGGTCAGAGAAGCTCTGCGCCAGCTGGAGAGCGAGGGTCTTGTCGAGCACTTCTCGAACCGGGGAACATTCGTGCTCGATGTTTCTGAAGATGAGTTGTGTCAAGTGCTCATCCCGGTGCGCCTCGTTCTTGAACGTGAGGCCTTCAAGCGATTGGCCCGGCACTTCTCCGAAAGTGATATTGAGCACCTAGAATCGTGTATTGACGATATGGACGTCGGAGCTTCCAAGGGCGACATGGGACTCATCAACGAAGCAGATCATCGCTTTCATGAGTACGTCGTGGCAGCCTCAAAGCTTCGCCACACTCTCCAGCTCTGGCGCAGCATTTCGCCGCGTATTCGAGTTCAGTTTGCCCGCCTCGCCCTTCGCCACGAACGGTTGACGGACATCGCCGATGAGCACCGTACACTGATCCAAGCGCTAGTATCAGGCGACGCTAATTCTATCGATCGCGCGCTTGGCGTACACATCTCTCAATCAGCACTCGACCTACTCAGACGTCCTTCGCGAGGAGGTCGGTAAAGGATGCCGACTCAACATGCGACGAGGGCCCAGGTACTCGATCGCGCGTTTAGCGCTCTCAAGTACGGAATGCGGACTCAGACGCGCTCTGCGCGCGATTGAGTGCTCGAGGCAAATTCATGAGGCGGCGAACTGTGTGCGGCTACTGGGGGGCCAGCTCGAAGTGCCAGGGCTCATGTGTCATCGGCCTGCTCAGGGGCAGGCCTAATCGTTTGATGAGCCGGACCGCCAGCTCGATATCGCCTCCCAGATCTACCGCGAGTCCTCTCTCGTGTGCCGAGGTCCCAGGCCGGGCGACCCAATCGTCGGCGACCTCGGGGTCACCGTAGCGGGCCACCGCCTCGGCCCACAACCGAGCTTGCTCGGCCGAGCTGCGAAAGCCGGAAACAACCTCTACGGAGCCTCCGGCAGCTTCGACCAGACGGTTGACCGCTGCAAGCATTTCCGGGTGGAGCCCGCCCGAGGCGGTGTGGACGGCAGCGGGCCGCACTGCGTCGGGGTCGAAAACGGCCCGGGCGGCTCGCACCACGCCTTGCACCGAAACCTCCACCTGAGCTGCAGTTGCGCCCACCTCACAGAGGCACTCGAGAAGCTCGGCTCCATTGAGCTCGGCCATCCGCGCGGCCACACTCACTGGTGCTCCCGCTCCATACGGCGTGGATTCGGCGACCGCCGCGAGGGCGGCGGCGTCGGCGGCCGTCTGTGCCCTGGCGGCGCGCGCCGAGGCTTCTCCAACTTGGGCGACGAACGAGCCCAGCACCACCGACAGGAAGATCACGGCGCCGGCGAACAGCAGCGTCATGGTTGCTCGATCCTCATGACGGCCCGTGCCTCCAGCTCGAGCCGCGAGACCGCCTCACTCAGTAGTGGCACATGGCCCGGGGGGCGATAAGTCACCGTTGCAGTCACCGGCTCGCCTCGCACTCGGAAGGCCGCACCGGGCGTCACCGAGACCGCGACATCGGCTAGCCCGACCTGCTCTGCAGCAGCCTTTGCCGCCGCCGTGTCCGGCTCGACGGCGGCAGCGCGCGCCGCCTCGCGCGCCGCATGCCACAACCTCACCTGGTCCGATGCCAGCAGGGAGAGCTCGACCAAGGCTCCCAACACGAGCGCCAACAACGGCAAGCAGAGGGCTAGCTCCACAGCGGCTTGACCGGCCTCGCCGGCTCGCCCTCTACTCTCCAAAGGTGCGTTGCACTCAGCCCGAAGCACGCTCCACCAGACCCGAGAGAATCTGCTCGAACATGTCGGTGAGCGCACCTGACTTGACGAAGGCGGCCAACACGCCGACGACAAGCCCCGCCACGAGGAGCACGAGCGAGTACTCCGCCGTGGTCTGACCGGATTCGTCGGCCCACAGCTCTTTCAATCGTTGCAACGAGCACCTCCTTGCTCACACCGGCTCAGTGCCGGTTGGGTGCCCTTATCTGCGCGCTCGAAGAGGCTTGCTGTTGTGGCGCGCGCCACAACAGGCAAAAATTTCTGATTCGATTCTGGTTGACCGCACTAGGCTCGAGAGTGGTTTCGACTCACCGATAGCGCGCATGGGAGAGGTATGGATCAACCCGATTACATCGCACGGAACCGCGCCGCGTGGACTCGTTCGGCACCCGACTACGAAGAGGCGGGGCGCAGACGCTGGTGCGAGGAGCCTTCGTGGGGGATCTGGGACGTCCCGGAAGCAGAAGCCGGCATCCTGCCCGCGGTGGAGGGGATGGACATCGTTGAGCTTGGGTGCGGCACAGGCTATGTCTCGGCCTGGCTCGCACGTCGCGGAGCGGCGCCGATCGGTCTCGA
>JALZJN010000214.1 GCA_030859735.1 Actinomycetota bacterium | reverse complement strand
CCCGTAATCAGCGCCGCCCGGCCCTCCAATGTACGAACCCCGTTTGCTGCTCCGCTCATGCTCTACCATCCTCGCTCCGCTGCCCTGGGACGGAGCATGCCACGTGTGCGAGTTCGCCGCCAGCTCTACGAAACGTCGACGAGGCGTCGAGGCTTTTCCCCGTCAGTGCCAGACGGCGCATCTCGACGCTCGGTGCTCCACGCAAGCCTTCCGAAGTGGCATAAGTCCTGCATGTCAGCATCCAACTGTACCTCTCGTCTACCGCAAAGGCATCCTCGCCGTCAATGCGAACCGTAGGGCTGCCCGGAAACCGTAGCCGCTGGGCCTCCGCGTCCGTGTCCACCGCCACCGGCACGATCTCCGTCTCGATCTCCTCTTCTTTCATCGCCTGCCGCAAGGCTCGCTCGGCGACCCCGGCGTTGGGACAGCCTTCGAAGTACAGCAACTCGACCTTCATCTTCCACCTCTCCGACGTATCTTTTCAGCCGTATCTTACAGCCCGTGAGGTTGATCGGTTGGATGAGGTCAGCTGCACCGAGTGTGACAGAGAACCCAGACTTTATGCCGAAGTTTGAAGGCACCCTGGTTGGTGGCCATCGCCCAACGAGCGGAAGGCGCAGACAAGCAAGACTTTCATCAAGGAGGCGATGATCCGGCTCATGCTAAGGCGGCTAGCTAGAGCCGCGTGAACCTTACATACTCTGATCCCTCTATTTGCGGAGAGAACCTCCAGAGCCCTTAGCTCCGGTCTGGTGCATAGCTTCTGTAATCCTCGGCCCTGCGGAGACGAGCGGGGATGCTCAGTTCGCCTGTCTGGGAAGCGACGATTACGTGAGGTATCGTGCTGCCCAGGGTACTCTTCATGCTCCGCGGGTCGGCTACGATGCGCGTCCCCGACCAAGTGGATGCGAGCACCATGGCCGCGGCCACCAGGATTATGTCCTTTACAATGTACTGCGCCGCGAGCGTGGGCGCGTGATAGAGGCCGGAGAATAGCTCACCGGGGAACAGCACCAGAGGGGACATCGCTCCCAGCATCTGTGCCCCCATAAGCCACACCCCCACTCGCAGAAAGCGGCCCGTCACAAAGCACAGCCCGATGACACACTCCAGCGCGGCGATCATCACGAGCCCCACGCTCGGCGGGACGAGCCCGAGCGTGAGCGCACTCGTCGTTTGCGTAACCAGCTCCTCGATCGGGGAAAGGCCTGGGAAGAACTTGAGCGCGCCGAACATAAGGAAGACGAGACCCAGGCTTATGCGTAGTATTGCTACGCTGTGGGCGACCAGCCAGCGGTTGAGAGTAGTGTCCAGTCGGTCGAATCTCTCGAACAGGCTCTTCATGGCCCTCATGTTCATGTGCGCTCCTTTAGCCGAAAGTTGTAGGCAGCTGGATACTAGTTTTTACTCGGCGTCTGCCGATACAACAGATACGATCTCTGCCCGCGTATGGTTCACTCCGTGTCTCGCTGGTCCCGCTCCTCGCGGCTTGCGAAAGGCGCTATTCGCATACCACGAGACCTGGAGCTAGACTGCGTCGCCCACGCGGAACCTATGCAGAAACTTACGGGCAGGGCCGCAATCTCGGGCAACGTCTCGCAGAAGAGCCTCCTCTCGCAAGAGGGTTCTTCGCAGAAGAAGCGGCGGACTCGGGCGCGAAGGACCACGGACGTGCCGTGCCACGGCAGATCGGTGATCTTGCGGACGTACCGGCTGTGGACGCGCCGCGAGCCCCGGCCGCACACCGGGCAGCTCGCAAGAGGTACGACCGCCGCGACGGACATGTCCACGCGCCCTCGGTCGATGGACAGATCCTTGGTGCGCAGCCCCGTCGGGATGAGGTCGTGATCGGCTCGCACGCGGCACTCCTCCTTACGCAACCCTCCGGCATTGTAGGGTGAAGCCTATTCATCAGGAGCGCGACAGAGCCTGTATCTTGGCCATAGGCCATACGGCCTAGTCCGGCGATACCGTGCTCGTTCTTTGCGTCCATCATCCATTTCGTCCTTGTTAGTAGCTACGCGTACCGAGCGCCCGGTCGAGGTTGAAGGCGGCGCTGATGAGGGTCAGGTGCGTGAAGGCCTGCGGGAAGTTGCCCAGGGCCTCGCCGCTGGGGCCGATCTCCTCGGCGTACAGCCCCAGGTGGTTGGCGTAGCTCAGCATCTGCTCGAAGATGAGTCGGGCCTCGTCGACTCGCCCCGCCCGCGTCAGGGCCTCGACGAGCCAGAACGTGCACAGGCTGAACGTCCCCTCCTCCCCCGAGAGGCCGTCGGGCGACTTCTCGACGTCATACCGATGCACCAAGCTGTTGGAGACCAGCCCGCCGTCCTTCGGGGACCGGTTGATAGCGTCCAGCGTGCCGAGCATCCTGGGGTCGCTGGGGGAGAGAAAGAAGACCAGCGGCATGATGAGGTTCGAGGCGTCGAGGGTGTCGCCGCCGTAAGCCTGCACGAACGCCTTGCGTTCGGGGCTCCAGCCTTCCTCCATGATCTCCTCGTAGATCTCGTCGCGGACCGCCAGCCACCGCTCGCGGTCGGCGGGGAACGAGCGCTTGTCGGCGAGCCGTAAGCCCCGATCCACGGCTACCCAGCACATGAGCTTCGAGTACACGAAGTG
>JALZJN010000173.1 GCA_030859735.1 Actinomycetota bacterium | reverse complement strand
CCCCGTATGTTCGGGGGCCGCGGCGTCCTGGTATCGAGCGCCAGCACCATAGTTTTCTTCGCCGTGATCGCGCTGGTGATCGCGCTGGCGCCCGGAAGCAGCATCGTCGCTGAGAGGTTCTTCGACCCCTTTCACCTGAATCGGTCGTTGTTCGGAACTGTGACCACTCCATCGGTGGTGGGCGCCTTCCTGCTCAACATCAAGATGTTCTTGATCGCCGAGGTCTTGATACTCGTCCTGGCCCTCGTCGTAGCGATCGTCAGAGGCATACCGGGTCCGATGTTCTTTCCCTTTCGGGCGGTCGCGGTCGGCTACACCGACCTCTTTCGGGGCGTGCCGCTCATCCTCGTCCTGTACATGATCGGCTTCGGGCTGCCGGGGCTCGGCCTCAAGTTCTTTTCGAGTCAGTCGGCGGTCACTTACGGCGTCGTGGCGCTGGTGCTCGTCTACTCCGCTTATGTGGCCGAGGTCTACCGGGCGGGAATCGACTCAGTTCACGAGAGCCAGACCGCCGCGGCCCGCTCTCTCGGCCTGTCGCGCTGGCAAGCCTTGCGGTTCGTCGTTTTACCTCAAGCCGTCCGCCGAGTGATCCCGCCGCTCTTGAACGATTTCATCGGCCTCCAAAAGGACACCGCGTTGATCTCGGTGCTGGGCCCGATCGAGGCCGCCCGAGCCGCCAACATCTACGCGGCCGAGCAGTTCAACTACGGAAGCTTCGTCATAGCGGCTTTTCTATTCATCATCGTCACGATCCCTCTGGCGCGCTTCACCGACCGGCTTATCGAACGCGATCAGCGGCGCAGACGAGCGGGGGCCGCGCTGTGAGCGCACTGGAGGCGATCCGGCTCGAGGACGTCTTCAAGTCGTTCGGAGACACGCAAGTACTAAAAGGCGTGTCCCTGACGGTGGCGCCTCACGAAGTCGTCTGCCTCATCGGCGCATCGGGCTCGGGCAAGTCCACCTTGCTCAAGTGCGTCAACCTCCTCGAGCCGGTGGATGCCGGCCGCATCCTGATCTCGGGCCAGGACATCACCTCCGAGGCTGTTGATGTCAATACTGTGCGGCGGCGAATAGGGATCGTGTTCCAGGCGTTCAATCTCTTTCCGCACATGAACGTGGTGCGCAACATCACTCTGGGCCCGGAGAAGGCTCTCGGCACTGCTCGCGTCACGGCCGAAGCACGGGCTCTCGAGCTGCTAGAGCGCTTCGGGCTTTCCGACAAGGCACGCGAGTACCCCGACCGGCTGTCGGGCGGACAACAGCAGCGCGTGGCGATAGTGCGAGCGCTTGCCATGCAGCCAGAGATCATGCTCTTCGACGAAGTGACCAGTGCGCTGGACCCGGAGTTGGTCGCGGAGGTCTTGGACGTCATCCGGGAGCTGGCCAAAGGGGGCATGACGATGCTGATTGCGACCCACGAGATGGGTTTCGCGAAAGATATAGCGGATGTGGTGTGCTTTCTGGACGAAGGAGTCATCGCCGAGAGCGGTGCTCCCGAGGTCATCTTCACCGAGCCGAGCCATCCCCGCACCCGCCAGTTCCTGCAGCGAATCGTCGACGCGGGGCGGCTATGAGCGGCGTGCCTGCCTTCCACGAGCCCTTGATATGGGCGACCGGCATCGAAGACACATTCATCGCCGAGACGGGGCCGGGCAAGAGAAGGCTCGACGAATACGAGCTGCAGCAACACTACGAGCTGTGGCGCGAGGACCTCGATCTGGCGGCCGCTGTCGGCTTCGGCATGATCCGCTACGGCATCCCCTGGTATCGAGTCGAGCCCCAGCCAGGGATTTTCGACTGGAGCTTCACCGACCAAGTCATCCCCTACATGCTGGAGCGTGGCCTCGAGCCCATCATCGACCTCATGCACTACGGGACGCCGTTGTGGCTCGACGGAGGATTTATCTCGCCCGACTACCCGCAGCGCGTGACCGCTTACGCGGCCGTCTTCTGCGCGCGCTATCCCTCGGTGCGTTACTACACGCCTTTCAACGAGCCCTTCATTGCAGCCGAGCTGTGCGGCCGCGAAGCTCGCTGGCCCCCCGAGCTGTCGGGCGACGAGGGGTTCTGCGCGGTGGCGAACGGAATCTCTAGAGGAGTAGTTCGGACGGTGGAGGCCCTGCGTGAGCAGCGAGCGGACAGCGTGATGGTGCATGTGGAAGCCACCGGCGTTGTCCTCACCGACGATCCCGCGCTCGAGGAGCGGGCTCAACTCGACATGGACCGTCATCTCACGACGCTCGAGCTCATCCAGGGACGGGTGGATGCCGCACATTTCCTCTACCCTTATCTGATCACCAGCGGCGTTACCGACGACGACCTGAGCTGGTACGAGTCCAACAACGTGTCGATCGATGTGCTCGGGCTCAACTACTACCCGATGTTGAGCGTCGAGCGCCGCCGTGCGGACGGGCTTGTCGAGCCGGTGTGGGGTGGCGCCCACTACCTCGAGAGACTCATCGTTGAGCACCTCGCTCGCCATAAGGTGCCCGTCTTCATCACCGAGACCAGCGTCAACGAGCACGCGGCCTCCATGTTCTCTGCGGCTCGACCAGAAGCTTTATACGACGACTCCCGCCCCGATGGCCTTCGCTCGCTGTGGCTGGCAGAAGTGATTGAGAGCGTCGAGCGCATGCGCGCTGCGGGCATGCCCCTGATCGGAGTCACCTGGTGGCCCTTGTACGACCTCGTCAACTGGGACTACCGGGAGGGCGGGGGAGCGGTCGAGGACTATCTCGAGCCCATGGGCCTCTACTCTCTGGTCATGCAGGACGGCGTCTTGAAGAGAGAGCCACTCGAGGTGGCCCGCGAGTTCCGTGCCTTCGCCCAACCATGAGCGAAGTGATGCGCGCAGCGCGCTTTCGAGGGAACGGAAGGATCGAGCTGGTCGAAGTTGATGTTCCGGAGCCTGGGCCCGGCGAGGTCCTGTTACGCGTTCACTCCTGCGCGCTCTGCGGCAGCGATAGAGACGGCTATCTCAATGGAAGCGCGGTGACCCCGGGTCACGAGGTCTCCGGCGTGATCGACGCGGCGGGAGATCAAGTGACGCTTCGTCCCGGAACGCCCGGAGTCGTCTATCTGGTCGGCTACTGCGGTCGCTGTTATTGCTGCAGGGCGAATCTCACCAATATGTGCCTCGCCAAACAGCAGATGTACGGGTTCTCAGACGAGGGTGGCTTTTCCGACCGTATCGTGGTGAGGGCCGACTGCTTTCTCGAGGTCGCAGAGACCATCGCCCTTGACCACGCCACGGCTCTGTTGGATCTATACGGGACGACCAATCACGCCTTTCGGCGGGCCGGAGGAGTGTCCTCGAAGAGTGTAGTGTGCTGGTGGTGGGTTGCGGGCCCATCGGCGTCGGCGCCATCGCGACGGCCCGCGCCGGCGGCGCCCGGCGAGTGGTCGCGCTGGACGTGGCCCCGTACCGCCTGCGTCTCGCGGAGAGCTTGGGGGCTGTGGCGGTAGATGCCGGCACAGCGGACGCGGAGCAACGTGTGCTCGAGAACGCTCCCGACGGCTTTGACATCGTTGTCGAGGCAGCCGGTCTGTCGGCCACTCAGCGTCAAGCGATCTCCTTGGCCGCACCCGACGGCATGGTCGTGTTCGTCGCCCACAACCGCGATCCCGTCGAGATCCGCGTCTCTACCGAGCTCATTCAAAAAGAGAAGACCGTTCTCGGGTCAGAGTATTTTCCGAAGTCGGAGTTCGCCGACAACCACGCGCTGCTCCTGTCGGGCACTCTGGATCCGTCCACGGTCATCACTCATCGCTTTGCGCTCGACGACATTTCGGAAGCTTTCGATACCTTCATGAGCGGTAACAGCGGCAAGGTCCTGGTCCAGCCGTGAGGGCTGCCGTAGTCGGCGCCGGCTTCGTCGGCAGGATCCATGCACGCGCGCTGAGGTCTCATCCGGACATCCAGCTCGTCGGGGTGTGTGGCCGGACGCGCCCGAAGACCGAGGCGCTGGCCGCCGAGCTCGGCACGCCTAGCTTCCTGGCGGTCGCGGACATGCTGGAGCGAACGGCCCCCGATATCGTGTGCGTTGCAACCGGAAACCGTGACCACTGCGACCCGACCGTCGCGTCGCTTCGAGCCGGAGCGAGCGTCTTCGTGGAGAAGCCCATGGCATTCTCCCTCGAGGAGGCGCGCGCTATGGTCGCCGCCGCCGACCAGTCCCGTGTCGCGCTCGGCGTGAACTTCAACCACCGTTTCTCGGCCCCCTATCAGAGAGCTCTCGCGTTCATGAACGAAGGCTCGCTTGGGGCCGTTGCATACGTGCTCGTCAAGTTCGCCGGGGATCTGTACAAGGATCTGAACGATCCCTACTGCATGCTCATAGAGACGCAGGGGCACAGCTTCGATCTCATGCGCCTGTTCGGTGGCGAGATCGAGCATGTATCGGCAGAGGTCGCCGACCCGCGCAACATGGGCATCTACACATCGGCAGCCGTGACCGTGAAGTACACGAGCGGTGCAGTGGGAACACTGTTGGGCAGCTGGGACAGCTCCTACGCGCACCCCGGCTCACAACTGCTCGAGGTGTCGGGCACAGACGGGCGTGTGGTCGTGGACAACGTGGTGGACTCCGTCAGGTTCTTTCGCCATGACAGTGACGACTATCAGGAGTGGCGGCCCGGAATCTTCGACGCGCAGTCCCACGACTTCTGGCGCACGATCGACGCTCACGTGCACGCATTCGTAGATGCCGTCGTCCAGGAACGCCCTCCTCCGGTCACCGGCGCCGACGGTCTGCGGGCCCTCGAGCTGACCTTTGAGGCGATCGCGTCCGCCTCGGCTCCACACAGAGAAACATCACCCGGTCGTGTGGCGGCCGGCCCCAGCCGCTGACTTTCAGCGCCCGCCGCTTTTACGTATTGAGCAGAGGGACTTTCTTCCAGCATGATCTCCCTAGGCGCACTGGTGCCTGTTGTCATGGGGGTGACTGTTGCTGGACCTGAATCGAGGCATGAGAGCTCGTTCTGCGCTGCACGTGACCCGGGTGGCCGCGTTCGCGACCCTGCTCGCCGTCTCTTGCTCTCCCGCCGGCGGGCCGGGGCGAGTGCTCGCAGCACCACCTGCAGACGGCGGGATCGCCCATGAATGGTCACGAGCCCCGATTGAGAAGACTCAGATCCGCAGGGGCTACGTTTCCCGCGTCTTGGCGGGTGACATCATCGAGGTGCGGGTAGCAAGCCAGACTCGCAACGTCCGGCTAATCGGGATCAAGGCTCCGGATGAGTGCTTCAGGACTGAGGCTGCCGAGCAAACGAGTTTCCGGCTGGAGGGAGGCCGGGTGCGGCTGGAGCTGGACGTCGACAAGGAGGACGACGACGGAAGGCTTCTCGCCTACGTCTGGCATAGGGGAAGCCTGTTCAACCGAGCGCTGGTGAGCCGGGGCTACGCAACCGTCTCGAGCCCCGGGCTCAACCTTCGCTACTCAGACCTCCTTGCCCAAGCGCAGGGAACTGCAAAGACAAGTCGTCGGGGAATGTGGGACGCATGCTTTCCTGAGCCCAAGCCGAAGCCCAACGACAAGGGCAAACAGCACAAGCGCTGAGCAGCCCCCTCCGGGGTTAGTAGATGCCCTCTCCGGTTTCCGGGTCGAAGAAGTGAAGGTTGCGCGTATCAATTGCAACCTCGATCCGGCGACCCACGACCGCTTCGGTGCGGGCCCCCAGTCTCGCCACGAATACCGTCTTGTTCTCGCCGGCCTGAGCTTCGAGGAGTCCCAGCGCCTCTTCGCCGGCGTCTGCTGCAATCTCTTTGGTCTCCTCGGTCACCACGGGAGCCGCGTCGACCTGGAAGTGCGCATAGACCTCTGCCCCCATGGCCTCCCGCAGTTCAACCGTGACCACCATGCGGCGGTCTTTGGGACTGTCGGGCGCCAAGGCCGCGTCCTCGATGTCCTCCGGCCGCATGCCCACAACGATCCTGCGATCGGCATGGCTTTCCAGTGCCTTTGAGATCTCTGAGGCCTGGTCCAAGGAGAGCTCACCCGACTTGAATGCCTCTCGGACCTGGTCGGCCCCCTTCAAAGAGTTTCCGGTGTCGACAGAAGCCTTGGCCTTGCCCACAGACACTCCTGTCGTGCGCGCCACTATCTCAGGGTCGTCGAGCTTTGCCGCCAGCATGGTCTCGCCGTAGGACACCAGCTTCTTTGCTCTTGCATAGCGCGACAGAAGCTCCCGCACTGCATGCTCATCCAACACCTCGGGCTCGAGATCGATGTTTGACTTCTCGATCCGCTTGATCGCCTCGTCCATCGCAGTGAACTCCATACCTCTCACTGTGACAGGGGGCTGTGACTATTCGACTACCTGGGTCCGGCTCGGCCGGCCCTTCAGTCCTCCAACGGGTCCAGCATGAACAGGTTCCGGTTCGGCTCTTTGCGATCGATGGCTATCAGCGGCGTCATGTCGTCCATCAGCACGAGGCCCTCCGGCTGCACGATCTCCTCGGGCAGCTTCCACACCGCAGTGATGCTCAGCTTTCTTTGCTCGGCGGGGAGCTGGTGCTCGACTCGGGCGATGCAGCGAGACTCGTCGCTCAACAGGTAGAGACGTTCGTCGGGCCCGACGGCGACGTCGGAGATGTCGTCGATGCGCGCGTCGGCCTCGCCGTCCAGATCCCACAGGGTGAGTACGACGTGCTCCGAGGACTCTTCGGCCGGCTCGGGAAATCGTCGGCGCTCGAGCAGGAGAAGGTCGGAGACGATTCCCGAGGCCTCGTCGCCCTCGGGGCCGAACTCCATCAGCAAAGGAGGTTCCTTTTCCTTGGCGACCACGACGTGGCCGTTGGCCAGCAGCACCAAGCCCTCCCCTTGTGCGTTGGGCGACTTCTCCCAGTCGAGCCGGTCGTTGCCCTCGACGGAGAGATCGATCGTGTGCAGGAGACGGTCGAGCTCCGCACTGAGAATGAAGACCTTGCCGGGGCTCTCCTGCAAGACGAACACCCTTCCCGTGGAGTCGCCGTCGGCTGCTTCCCACTGGCTGCCGTACTCGTCACCCTCGCCGAGCAAGTCGTGGAGCCGGTGCAAGCGAAAGTCCGAGAGAGAGTCGGACGACTCAACGCTCGCCGAGACGACGGTGAAGTCCTCGTCACCAACCGCCAGCACCTGCATCCCTTGCTCGGGGGAGCGCGGTCTCTGACCAAGGCCCGAGATCTCCAGCAAGGGCACGTCGAAGACTTGTCTGATGGCGAGCTGCTTTGTGCGCATGGTGTTTCCCTCCCGTGGTTAGGGAGGAGAGGTTATTACGTGGTCAGCCGGCCGTCTTGAGGTCGGCGAGGCAGACCTGGCACAAACCGAGGTCTGAGGCGACCACGGGGGCACGCTCGGTGCAACGCCAGCAGGCCCCGTCTAGAAAGACGCGGTCGGACTTGACGATGAGCTCGACTATCGCTTCGGCCCGGGACTGTGCGCTGGTGTTGTTCTCAATCTCGAGGTCGAACGCCAGCCGGCCGATCGGCGTGGCGACGGCTTCCTCGGCGAGCACGTCGTGCGCGACCCGGAGGTCTCCGAGCTGGACGGAGACGTGATCGTCCTGAGCCGCGTTGTGATTGTCCTCTTCGGATTTGACGGCCCCATCCATTCCTACTACCCCCTTGATCGATTCGTGTGGTACCGGCGGCGAGCCGCCCTATAACCAGATTTTGGATTAGAGAGGGACCGTTGTCCAGGTGCAGACCGGGGATTGCGCCCATTTCGTATGCTGAACATCCTTGGTGCACCTCCCCGTAAATCCGCTCGCATTCGAGCGCCCCTGCATCCCCGCTCGCGTCGTTACTCGTCGCTCACGTACCTTCCAGGTACGCTCACTCCTCGCGCCTAGCGACCAGGGCGCAGTGACGCTCTCGGTGCTGAGCGTATTTCCGGTGCGGAGCACAGAGGCGGATACGTTGCGGGAATGAGAGGGGCAGGGCCATAGAGCTGCAAACGCTGTTGGCAGGCCCGGTCCTGCGCAGAGTCCAGGCGGACGAAGTGTGCATCTGGGCGGCGACCTCGCGCCCGGTTGAGGTCGTCGGGCGCATCTACAGAATGGACCCCGCTTCCGGATCTGCCACCGACGAGATCGCTTCGGCGAGCGGCGAGCGCCGCCGGCTCGGAGAGAAGTTGTTCGTACATCTGGTCGAGGTCGCGCCCGAGGGCGGCCTTCCGCTCGATGAGCTCTTGGGTTACGACCTCGAGCTCGACGGCGCGGGCCTCCGGGAGCTCGGCCTTCTCGAGGGTCCAGGCCGTATCGCCTACGGCACCCTGTCGCTGCCGACATTCTTCATCCGGGGTTCTGTGCCGACGCTGCGGGTGTTTCACGGCTCTTGCAGGCTCCTGCACGGTGCGGGCGAAGATGCTCTGCAGGGCGCCGACGAGATCCTCAGCCGGCGGGCGCTTGACGTCACCGAGCGACCCGGCGCGCTGTTTCTGACTGGAGATCAGATCTATGCCGACGACGTTGCCGGCCCTATTGCTGCACACCTCAGGAACTTTGCTGGTGAGCTGATCGGCCCAGGAGAGCCGTCGTCTGTTCCCGGTGTTTCCTCTCTGAACGACCTCCCCCTCTACGGCCGGAAGACTCTGGTCTGCGAAAAGGCGCAGTTCACGTCCGAGAAGCCTACGAATCACCTCATGAGTTTCGGTGAGTTCGCGGCCATGTATCTGACGGCGTGGAACGGGCTCAACTGGCCCCGGGTGTTTCCGGAGGCGGCCGAGGCCGTGCCCTCGTCGGCCGAGGCGCGCTTGAGGATGGTGAAGAAACGGCGCAAGTATCAGGGCGAGGTCAAGGATTTGGAGCGTGCGCGCAGAGCCCTGCCGGCGGTGCGCAGGGTGCTCGCCAACCTCGCCACTTATATGTGCTTCGACGACCACGACACCACCGACGACTGGAACATCACCTCGAGGTGGCGCTCGGCGGTGCATGAGTCACCCACCGGCCGCCGCGTGGTGAGCAATGCGCTGGCTGCTTTCTGGGCCTTTCAGGGTTGGGGAAACGATCCTTCGCTGTTCCCGGAGTCCTTCAAGTCGACCGTGGCCGGGTTCCTTGCAGGTGAAGAGGAGGTTTCACCAGACGCCTTCGAGGGTGAGGTGCTGGCGTTCGACTCGTGGAGCTTTCTCGCTCCGACCACACCTCCCGCCTTGGTCATGGACACGCGTACGCAACGCTCCTTCGACGGGCCCGAGGGGGCCGCGCACCTGGTGGGCACCCACGGGCTCGAACGGATCAAGCGGCTGCTCGTATCCTTGAATCTCAACGAGGGCGAGCCGGTGATCTTCGTGTCCCCGGTCCCGGTGTGCGGGCTCGAGCTCCAGGAGCGGCGGCAGAAGTTCCTCGTCAAGAAGGTCGGCCCCTATCAGATCGACTTCGAGGCGTGGCAGTCGAACCTCGAAGGCTTCATCGAGATGATGGATTGCCTGGTGTCAGAAATGGGCCTCTCCCGCTGCGTGTTCCTCTCGGGAGACGTCCACTACGGGCTGAATCTGCGTTTCGAGTTCTCGATCGAGGGTCGCGAGCTGCGAATCACACAGCTTGTATCGAGTGGACTCAAGCACTCCGGCTTGGCGAGCCGCACCGCACTCTACGCTCTGGGGCATCTGGTGAGAGAGCAGCACGAGAGGGTCGGCTGGCGCCACCCGCCCAAGATGACCGGGGGGGAGGTCAAGCGGCGCTCGCTAACCCGCGCGGCCAACACCGACGCGTGGTCGGCCGATTCTCCAGTGTTCCTGTCGCCGTCTCGCGCCAAGGCGCTCGGCATCGATCAGGAGCCCGACTTCACCGAGAAGCGCAACTACATCAGGCCTTCGGGCCGCAGCTCCTCGGTGCTGATCGGCGAGAACAACATCGGCCTCGTGTCGATCTCCGAAACCGAGATCGAGCACCGGCTTCTGGGCCGGGAGGGTGAGGAGACGGTCGAGCACACCGCCACGCTGGACCTCTAGCCTCGCCGGATTCGCGGTGTCTAACGCGCTTCTGACTACCGGATCGGTAGCGGATCGCGCTCAACGCGCGATTTACTAGCGGGGCCGGTCCGAGCAGAGGAGAGACATGAGCGAGATCGATCGAGCCCGAGTTGACGGTCTGCTGACGCGGGAGCGGGAGCGGTTCGAAAGGGACCACCCGAGATCCAAGGCGCTCTTCGAGCGGGCGCGCTCGTCGTTGTTGGCCGGCGTTCCGATGAACTGGATGACGCGCTGGGTCGGCGGTTTTCCGGTCTTCGTCGACGAGGCGAACGGCAGTCGCTTCCGGGACGTCGACGGGCACGACTACATCGACTTCTGCTTGGGGGACACCGGGGCCATGGCGGGTCATTCCCCTGGCCCCTCGGTCGCAGGCATCACCGACCGGGTGGGACGCGGGATCACCCTCATGCTTCCCTCCGAGGACTCGATCTGGGTGGGGGAGGAGATGGCGCGACGCTTCGGTCTGCCCTACTGGCAGTTTGCGCTCACCGCCACCGACGCCAATCGATTCGTCTTGAGGCTGGCTCGCGACATCACTCAGAGGCCCAAGATGCTGGTCTTCAACTGGTGCTACCACGGGACCGTGGACGAGTCTTTCGCCACGCTCTCCGGGGCGGAGGTGGTGGCGCGCAGCGGCAACGTGGGGCCGCCGGTCGATGTCTCCCACACGACCAGGGTGTGCGAGTTCAACGACGTCGCGGCGCTCGAGGCCGAGCTCGCTCACGAGGACGTCGCCTGTGTCCTGGCCGAGCCCGCCTTGACGAACATCGGCATCATCCACCCAGACCCGGGCTTTCACCAGTCCTTGAGGGAGCTGACTCGGCGCTATGGGACGCTACTGGTGATAGACGAGACGCACACGATCTGCTCGGGACCGGGTGGCTTTACCAAGGCGCACGATCTCGAGCCCGACGTCGTGACCATCGGAAAGCCGCTGGCGGCAGGGCTCCCCGCCGCCGCTTACGGACTCTCAGAAGAGGTCGCGCAGCGCATCCTCGAGCGCGCCGAGCTGATTGATGTGGACGCAGGGGGGATCGGGGGCACGCTTGCGGGCAATGCGCTGTCGCTGGCCGCGATGAAGGCCACTCTCGAGAGCGTTCTGACCGAGGAAGCGTTCGAGCACATGATCTCTCTAGCCGAGCGTTTCGCCGAGGGTGTCACCAAGGTGATCGACTCGCGCGGGCTCGACTGGCACATCACCCGGCTGGGATGCAGGACCGAGTACCTGTTCACCAGGGAGCGTCCCCGGACTGGCTCCGAGGCGGCCGCCTCTCGTGACGAGCCGCTCGACGAGCTCATGCACCTCTACTCGCTGAACCGCGGGATCCTGCTTACGCCCTTCCACATGATGGCGTTGATGTCGCCTCAGACAACGGCTGCAGACGTCGACTTCCACTCCGAGGTGTTCGAGTCGGCCGTAGCCGAGCTCGTCGGCT
>JALZJN010000170.1 GCA_030859735.1 Actinomycetota bacterium | reverse complement strand
GCGCCAAGGGCCACCCCACCGCGAGCCGACTCGGAGCACGCGCGAACGCGGGGGATGGTAGAGCCGCCGAACGCGGGGGAAGGCGGACAAGGCGACGGGCCCCGATTTGATTCGGGGCCTTTTCGCGTTGTCTCTCGAGGCACCGCAGAGTGCCGATTGACGACCTGGTCTGACGACCTGCTCGCGCCGGGAGGCCCCAAATCCGACGGTTCCACCACCGACTGCCCCATACTCCAAAGTCCCCGCGACGCCAGGAGAAGGCGCAGAAGGGCAAGCCAGGAGGATCGATGAGTCAGGAACGGCCGCTGTGGGAGTCGGAACTGGTGGACGAAGCCGTCCGTGCGGCGGAGAAGCGCTACGAGGCCGAACGTGAGCGCGCCTCGCGCCGAGCCCTCCAGCTGGCCCGCGAGCAGGGCTATCACCGACTCGCGGTGGCCCTAGACCGCCCGCAGAAAAGCGCCCAGATTCCCGGTCAGCTGTGCCTGTTCGTTCGCGAGGGGACCCTCTTCGACCACACTGAGTGACCGGTTTCTTCCTGAAACTGGGGGAGTGGGATAGCCTTTCCCCGGTCGGTGCGCCCACCAGGGCGCCCACGGGCAAGCTTCAGGAAAGGAAACCTTGTTCACTAGGGTCCCGCGGCTGCTTAGGCGGCTGATCACCCCTCCGCGAGGACTGAAAGTAGTGCTGGCCGCAGTCCTGGTCACCTCCATTGCTCTTCCCGCACTTACCCAGCCCGTGTACGAGTCCGCAGTGGCCGGCCGCGGACCGGCGCGCGGTCGAGACGAGAGGGCGAGAGACCCCTACCTCGCCGGTGCGCGGCGGCGCGGTCATGAGAGCCGCGCGGTCGCGGCCGTCAGGCCCCGCTGGAAGCGTCGCCTCGACCGGCTCGTTGCTCACAAGAACATCGGAGTTGCGGTTTCACTCGACGGCAGGCGTCTCTATCACCACCGTGCCCGGAAGATGAGGCGGCCTGCCTCCAACCAGAAGCTCCTGCTTTCCATGGCTCTGTTGGAGGGGTTCGGGCCCCACCATCGCCTCCCGACGAGGGCCCGTTCGGCTCGCCTCGACGGTGGAGTGGTGCGGGGCAACCTCTGGGTCACCGGGCGCGGCGATCCCACGATGAGCAGCGATCCGCGCCACGCTCGCTCACTGCGGGTGCGGCCCACCTACGTGGGCCGGCTGGCTCAGGCAATAGCGGCCGCCGGCGTCGACCGGATCGAGGGCCGCGTCATGGGCGGGACCGGCTACTTCAAGCGCGACTGGGACGCCCCAGGGTGGCGTAGCTACTACCGCACCTATTACGTGGGTTTGCCCACCGCCTTGACTCTCAACGGCAACATCGCCCGGGGGCAGTACATCAAGAACCCGGAGAAACGCTTGGCCCAGGCCCTGACCGAGCGGCTAGAACGACTAGGCATCCCGGTTTCAGGCAGGCCCGGTGCCGGGACCGCCCCTGCAAACCTCAGCCCCGTGGCGAAGGTGTCCTCGGCACGCCTGGTGAGGTTGATGACCCACATGAATGTCACCTCCTCCAATCTCTTCGCCGAGATCCTGGGCAAGAGACTCGGCGCGGCCGTCAACGGGCCGCGGGGATCAATCGCCAAAGGCGCGCGCGTCCTCGAGTCCTACGCTCGCCGCGCCGGCGTGCGGGCCACCGCCCACGACTCTTCGGGCCTGTCGCACGCCAACCGAATGTCGGCGCGGGGGCTTGTTCGCCTGCTGGAGGACGCGACCACCAAGCCGTGGTCCGCGGCTCTGCGCCGCTCGCTGGCGTCTCCCGGCAGGGGCACGCTCCAAAATCGCCTCGCAGGAGTGCGCGTGAGAGCAAAGACCGGAACCTTGATCGACGCCTCGGCGCTGTCCGGCTGGGTGTGGCTGCGGCGACGGGGCGCGTGGGCCGAGTTCTCGATCATCTCCAGCGACATTCCCAAGTACCGGGCCGTGGAGATCGAGGACTCCATCGTCCGAAAGCTCTCCGGACGCGCCGCTTAGAAGCGGGTTTCTAGAGCACCTCGCGGTCGCGCACCACGGTGCGTTCGCCGCCTCTGCGGTAGGGGGAGAAGCTGCTCCAGAACAGCGCTGAGAGAATGAGGCCGATACCGCCGACCACCATGAGGATCACGCCCACGACATCGAGGTCGAGGCCCGAGGCGTCGATCTCGACCGCAAACGTCAGAATTGCTCCGAGGGCCACCAGAAACAGGCCCACTCCTATACCCATGAGGCTGTACCTCCTGAGGGCGTCGCGGCCCCCGGTCGGGGAAGTTCGTCACGGTAGATTGTGCACCTTTTTCCCTGAATGTCCAGTCTCCAAACCTGGTGCCCGGTCAAACGATGGGCCCCCTGCAACCCGGTCCTCGAGCACCGCACGGGCGGCATTCCGGCCGGGGCCCCCGGTGACGCCACCACCGGGGTGGGCGCCCGAGCCGCACAGGTAGAGGCCCGGTAGCGGCGTCCGGTGACGGTGCCAGCCGCCCGCGGGCCGCCTCTCGAACATCCAGTCGGGCAGGATCTCGCCGTGAAAGATATTGCCGCCGGTCAGGCCGAAGCGGGCCTCGAGGTCTGGGGGGCCGAGAACCAGGCGATGCTCGATCAGCTCGGAGAGCCCGGGGGCATAGCGCTCGAGGGTCGCGACCACGATGTCGCCGATATCGTCCCGGCGCTCGTCCCAGGTGCCCTCGGCGAGCTCGTAGGGAGCGTACTGAGCGAAGATCGAGAGCGTGTGCTTGCCCTCGGGGGCGAGCTCGGGCTCGGTAGCGGTCTGGATCCAGGCCTCGATGAACATCGGGTCCGCCGGGCTCCCCTGTGCGGCCGCCCTGCAGGCGGCCTCGAGATAATCGATCGAAGGGGACACGACGATCATCCCCCGGTGCTCGGGGCCGGCCTCGCCCCGCCGCCCCACGCCGCGAAAGGCGGGCAGACCGCTGAGGGCGCAGTTGACCTTCACAACCGGGCCGTTGGAGGGCAGCAGCCCCACGTCTTCGACGAACTCCGGGGACCACGCTTCGGCCGGAGCCAGCGTCAACGTTCGCTTGGGATCCGCCCCCGAGCACACCACGGCGGCGGCGATCTCCTCGCCGCTGCTCAGGACCACCCCCGAGGCGTGCCGTCCGCCGTCGAGCCTAATGTGATCGACCTCACTGGAGAGCCTGATCTCGCCACCCGCAGCACCCACGGCGTCGGCGAGCTGCCCGGTGATGGTGCCCATGCCGCCCCTGACAAAACCCCATGCTCCCGAGGCGCCGGCCGCCTCCCCCAGAGCGTGGTGCAGGAAGACGTAGGCGGTTCCTTCCGTGCGTGGCCCCCCCACGGTCCCGGTGATCCCCTGAGAAGCGATGTAACCCTGCATGAACTCGTGCTCGAAGTACTCCTCACACAGCGCTGCAATCGAACCCTCGATCGTGCGCTCGAACAGCTCCGGCGTCTCCGACGCCTTGAAAGCACGCTTGACCTGTTTGCGAGTCGCGGGATAGGAGAGCAGAGGCCTCAGCCTCCGAGCGGCCTCGTCGAAGAGCTCGTAGAGCCTGTCGTAAGCGGCGGCGTCCTTCCGAGAGAGCTCGGCGATGGCTGCCGCCCGGCGGGAACTCTCGCCCCAGAGAAAGAGCCCCCCTCCGCCCTCGTAGGGAGCAAACGCCACCGGATCACGCCGCCTGACCTCCAGCTTCAGGCCGAGGTCGGAGATGATCTGCGGCTGCAGCAAGGACAGTGAATAAGCTGCCGTCGACATCCGGAAGCCGTCGAAGAGCTCCTCGGTCACGCACGCCCCGCCCACCATCTCCGAGCGTTCCACCACCACGACATCGAGCCCCGCGCGAGCCAGGTAGGCGGCGCAGGTGAGCCCGTTGTGCCCTGCGCCCACCACGACGGCGTCGTACGTGGTCACGCCGCTCCTCCCTTATCGGGTGTTCGGAGGCGTGCCGGGGGCCTGAAATAGGAGGCCGACGCGGCCCCCTGCTCGGACACGATCACGGTAGTTACCGACCCTGTCTCACAGGCGATGAGACCGGCAAGGGGAGGACGCCGGCTGTGAATGAGGGCCGCCCGTGCGACCAAGACCGGCGTCTGGTGAGAGACCACTGCGATCTCCCGGCCGCCGGCCGCCGCGACGGCCTCTTCGATCGCCGCCACCATGCGGGCCTTGATCTCGGAGAAGGACTCGCCCCACGACGGCCGCAGGGGATTGCGGAAATGCCACCATCGGCGAGGGTCACGGAACATCCCTAGGAGCGTGCGGCTGAGCCCCTCCAGTGTGTTGGCGCTCTCGGTCAGGCGGTCGTCGGTGACGACCTCGAGGTCGTGCCGCAGGGCGATGGACTGGGCGGTCTCCTGGGCCCGCTCCAGGGGGCTGGCCCACACCGCCCCGAGATCGGCCCTCGCGAGGTGCCCGGCCGCGGCCTCGGCCTGGAGGCAGCCGAGCTCCGAGAGGTGGTAGCCGGGCAGGCGCCCGTAGATGATCCCCTTGGGGTTCTCGACCTGACCGTGACGTACGAGATGAATGGTCGGCATGCCGCAATCGTGCCCCATCCGGAGGCCCACCCCCGGCCGCCTTCGGTGAGGGACGGGGCGGGAGCCGGGGGTGAGGCGTTTTGAGGGCCCGGGAGCGTGAGGAAGCAGGCCGGGAGCGTGCGCGGGGGTCGGGGGGCGGGGTCGGATCACACTGGGTAGGCTGCGCTCATGCCCGAGGTCTTGCTGTTCGGAGCGACGGGGTACACGGGCCGGCTCGTCGCCGACGCACTGTTCCGGCGCGGAGCAGACTTCGCCGTCGCCGGGCGCAATCGCGACGAGCTCGCCCGAATAGCCTCTGCCTGCGGTGGGGTCGAGGTCCGAGAGGCCGACGCAGCAGATGTCGGCTCTCTGGTCGAGTCGCTGCGGGGATGCCGCGTACTTCTCACCACCGTGGGCCCCTTCTCGCAGTTAGGAGAGGCGGCCGTCGAGGCCGCTCTGAGAGCAGGGGTCCACTACATCGACTCCTGCGGTGAGGGCTTGTTCGTCGAGACCTTGACCGACCACTACTCGGAGCGGGCCCGCCGCAACGGCCGGGTACTGGCGCCCGCCATGGGCTTCGACGAGGTCGTTGCCGAGGTGGCGGCAACAATCGCGACCGAGGGTCTCACTCCGGCGAACCTGATCCTGACCTATGCGGCCCCCACGGCCGCATCCCCCGGAACCATCCGCTCGATCCCTGGAATCCTTGCCGCCCGCGCGGCCTTCATCGAGGATGGCAGAGTCGTGGAAGTGGCCCTTGCCGAGCGCAGGCGCTGGTCGCCGCTGCCGCCTCCGATCGGCCCCAAGCTCGCCCTCGCTGCTCCTATGGCCGAGCTCCAGCTCGCGCCCCGGCATCTCGAGCTTGCCTCGCTGGAGACCTATCTGGCGATGGAGAGGCGGCAGGCAGCGCTTTTGACCTGGGCGCCTCCGCTGCTCAGACGCCTCGAACGAGTGAGGCCTCTGCAGCGAGCTCTGGCGGATGCGGCGATCAAGCTGACGCCGCGGCCCAGCCGCCAGAGCACTACTCGATCGTGGGCCGTTATGGCCGAAGCCCGCTGCGGACAGAGGTGGCGCAACGTCACCCTGAGGGGCTCGGATGTGTACGGGACGACCGCCGAGCTGCTGGCGGCCGCCGCCATCGCGCTCGCCTCGGAACCGCTCGGTGTTGCGGGCATGCTGACGCCTATTGAGGCGTTCGGGACGGACTTCCTCCACAAACAGCTCATCAATCTCGATGTCTCGGTCGATGTCTATCAGGAAGCGGGCAGGCACTAACAAGGAGAGCGAGCGTGAGTGCACGGCTGCAGTACGCCAAAGTCCTCGATCAGTACTTCTTCTACAGAGAGGGCGGACGAGTTCATCCCGGCCTGCCGAACAAAGTGATCGTCCCGCACAACGGCGGCCCTGCTGCCGCCTTCCTCGTCCTTCGGGCTTGGTCCGACGACCACGGCACCTTTACCGAGCAGTGGCGCATCGAGGGTTTCGACGGCTCCCGCGTCTATCAGAGTGTGCCGCGCGAGATCCACATGCCTACCAGGAGCCACACCGAGAGGCTGCAGGACGAGGTTTCAGACCTCGTCCTGCAGGCCGCCGAGGGCGTCTACCGGGCCGTCTTCTCGCTCGACGATGAAGAGGTGGGCCGAGTCGAGTTCCCGATTCAGCTCTCTGAAGAGGATCCACCCGGCTCGCCCAGCTGATCTTCCAGCCGCGCGACTGACCGCAGCGGGGCCGAGTGGTGGCCAGATGACCATATGGAGCACCTGAGCACCACTCGGTGGATAAAGGGTTGTGGCCGGCGGGAGTCCTGCCGGGGCTGAGACGGGGGGACAGGTCGGGGGTCAGGTCGCCCCATTTCTTGCCGATATCTGGAACGTGACCTCGGTGGCGGACATCCAGGCAGTGGAACAGCGCGCGAGCATCTTGCGGGCGGCCGTGGCCGTGCTCGCAGGCGTTAGCGCGGCGACCGCGGGAGCCGGAGTGGCTGCCGTCGCTCTCTTGCTCGTGACGCTGGTCGGAGCGGGAGCCCTGTGGACCGGGGCCGCACGCTTCTCCGACGACCTGAGGCTCCGTCGGCTCGGGGCCTGCGCCTGGGTCCTCGACGCCCTGGCTCTGGGCGGGTTCGCCGCGCTCCTCCAAGGCGAAGGCATACCCTCCGCCGGAGCACTGCTGGTCCTGGTAGCGCTTGAGGGAGGGCTTCGCTACGGCCTGCGGGGGGCCGCCGTGGGAAGCGCCGTGGTGTCAGTTGCCGCTCTGCTCACCGGAGGGGGACTCTCCGCCGTCCTCGTGACCGTCGCCGCCGCCGGAGCAGCGGGCGTGACGGTTGCAGAGGCGTCCTCGCGCTGGCGCGCCCGGGTGGAGGTTGAAGCCGCCCACAGTCGGCGCCTCCTCGAGATCGACAACCTGAAGGATCGCTTCCTGGCGATCACCTCGCACGAGATTCGCGGCCCCCTCACTGCGATAATCACGGGCATCGACACCGTCTGGCGCCGCGGGAACCGTCTCTCAGAGGCTCAGCGCACCAATCTGCTCGAGATGGTCTCCGGCCAAGCACACCAAATGGCGAGACTGGTCGAGGACCTCATGATCACGTCACACCTCCAGGCTGGGAATCTTCAGCTGAAGCCCAAATGGACCGAGTTGCGCACAGTGGTGACCCAGGCGCTCGACTCCGCCGCCTCCAAGCGCCGCTCCCACAATCTGGCAGTCTTCATCGAGCCCATCCGCGCCGAGATCGACGCCTCGAGACTCGATCAGGTCGTGCGAAACCTGGTCGAGAACGCCTACAAGTACACGCCGGAGAAGACCTCGGTAGCGGTGGAGGTCAAGCGAGCGCGGCAGGGAATGGTCCTTCAGATCTCCGATGAGGGGCCCGGGATCCCCGACGACAAGCGGAGCGCCCTCTTCGACGCCTTCAGCCGCATCGAGCAGACGAGGACGGGACAGGAGGGCGTGGGCCTGGGGCTGTTCGTTGTGAGCCAGATCGTTTCGGCGATGGGGGGACACATCGACCTCGCCTCCAGCCCACACGGGACTACTTTCACGATTTCCATCCCCTGCCGGGCAGAGACCTCGGCCCGCGAGTCGGCAGACCTAGAGTTCGACGGCGAAGCACACGACCAGGGCCCGGCCAAGCCGAGCTCGCCTACGCATAACTGACTATTCCCAGCTACCTCCGCGGGCGTCATCCTGATCTATAGGTGAGCAAGGCTTGCACACGAGGCACACGAGGCTGCACACCTGAGTGAGTGGTGGGCTGGATCAGGGATGTCATAGGCTGGCGGCTGCTGGTGAGGAGCGGCCGGCTCGAGGGACTGGGAGCCGTCTTGGGAAATCTGCTTCTTCGTATGCGGTGCGATATCGCCAACCGCCTGCTCGAGGTAAGGAGTGGCGAGCGTGGGGCGAGCGCGGTCGAGTACAGCATCCTGCTCGTGTTCGTGGCCGCCGTGGTGATCGTGGCGGTACGAAATTTGGGGCTCGACACCAGAGGCGGCTTTAGGAGGGCCGGAGTCGGCTGGTAACAATTACCTGAAGGACAGGGGCACAATGAGAGTATGGAGCAGGGGAGGTGAGCAGATGCAGGAAAAGCTCGTAGAGATGTGGTGCGAGATCGTCAACCGAGTCCAGGAGATGCGCGACGGCGAGCGAGGGGCAACCGCGGTCGAGTACGGGATCATGATTGCGCTCATCGCCGCAGTGATCATCTCGGTGGTCAGCACCGTCGGCAACGACGTCAAGGCGGGACTCGAGAAGGTCGGGGACGGACTGCCCGGAGGGGGGTAATCCCGACTCCGGCGATCGGAGGTGTGGATCGTTTCACCATGGCGTGGGGACAACAGCGACGCGCGCCGGTGTCAACTTAGGACGCACCGGCTAACTCAACGCGAACGAGGCGCGGCCGCGGTGGAGATGGCACTGGTTCTGCCGCTCCTCGTTCTGCTCATCTTCGGGATCATCGAGTTCGGATTCATCTTCAACCGCTATATCAGCGTCACTCATGCAGCCCGAGAAGGGGTCCGCCAACTCGCAGTCGGCATCGACCCCGGATCGGCCTCGGCCGCGGCCGAGAGCGCCGTTCCCGAGCTCGGCTCCGCCGTCGTCTGCAGCCCCTCGAGCGACATCGACGCAACCGGGGTGGAGACCGCGATCATGAGCTGCCGGACGGTCTACGACGTCGGCGTCCCTCAGCTGCTGTCGCTGCCGGACAGCATCACGCTCAACTCCCAGGCGAGGATGCGCAAGGAATGAGACGTTCACTCCTGGCGACTGCCTCCGATGAGCGCGGCGCGGTGATTGTGATAGTCGCGATCGTGGCGGTCGTCTTGTTCGGCTTCGTGGCGCTGGCGGTTGATGCGGCCCGCATCTACGCGGAGCGCTCCGAGCTACAGAGGACCGCGGACGCGGCCGCCTTGTCCGGGGCCCAGGCGGCCTGGCAGGGCCCCGACCCGAGCGCAGTGGCGCGCCGCTTCATCGAGGAGAACCCCACGCCCTACCATCGCTCCCCCACCGGCGCCGACGTCGTCTCTTGCTCGGCGACTGGTTGCTCGGTTGAGATCGGCGTGGAGCGATTCGAGCTGCTGTTCGCCGGCGTGCTGGGCGTCGAGGACACCTCGTTGAGCGCATCGGCGACCGCCGAGCTCAAGGCGGGAACACCCGGCGGCGACAAGCTGATCCCCTGGGGGATCATCGACTGCCTCTCACCGGAGGGAATTGCGGCTTCATGCGCGTCGCTCTCGGGAGGACAGGAGATCGCCCTGTCGTTTGGAACCGCCGAGCAGCGGGGCAACCTGGTGGGCGTCGGGCTCAACTCCGAAGGCTCCTGCCCCCAGCCCTCGGGGGCGTTCTCGGGCGCGGGTTATGAGGAGTTCCTCTCCGGGCGCGCCCTCGCCTGCGAGATCGGCAAGGGCGCGACGCTCGAGACGCTGGCCGAGCCGCAGGACGTGCTCCGGGCGCGCACCGCGGGGGCGCTGAGCAGCCGTATGGCGAGGTGCTCAAGCTTCGATCAAACGGTGTCGATCGACGCCTCAGGGTTCGCTCATGTCAGAGATCTCGACGACCCCTGCTTGGTGGCGGTGCCGCTGGTGGCGGACCCGGGCCCCGCAGAGCCCGGGATTGCCCAGCAGGTGACCGTCTCCCGGTTGGCGCTCCTCTATCTGACGGGAATGCAACGTGGAACCGGCGAGAACCCCGCGGCCGTCTACGAAGGGGTCCTTCTGCAAGGGCTCCTCAGCGCCAAGGCCGGCTTGGGCGACGCTCCCTGTGCGAGTGGGGACGGCGTCTGCGTGGTGAAGCTGACCCAATGAGAGAGCACGAATCGTTCGATGGAAGTTTGACGAGATAACGAAAGCGGAGACGGAGCAAAGATGAAGAGCAGGGTTTTGACGCTCATCGTGGCCCTCCTGACGGGCGCCGTGGCGGTAGCGAGCGTCTACCTCTACGTGCAGCGAGTCGAGGAGGATTCCGCGAGCGGGCTCAACCCCCGGCCCGTCCTGGTCGCGAAACGAACGTTTCGCGTCGGCACCACGGGGGCCGAGATCAAAGCTGCCCTCAGGACGGAGATGATCCCGAGTCGCTGGGTCGTACCGAGAGCGCTGGCGGATGCGAGCGACTTGGACAACAAGGTGCTCAGAAGTGAGCTGGCGGCAGGCGACCAGCTGATGGAGAGCCACTTCGCCGGCAGCGCCGAAGCTGAGTTCGCGGGGCGCTTTCCCGAGGGAACGCAGGCATTGTCTCTCCCGGTCGAGCATGTGCGCGGCGTGGCCGGTCACGTCGCCGCCGGGAACAAGCTGAACGCGTTCTCGGCGAGCGATGAGAGCACCTCACTCATAGCCGAGGCCCTTCAGGTAATCGAGGTGCAGGCGCCCTCAAGTGAGGACTTCGAGGCTCCGGCCACGATGGTCCTGGCGGTGAGCCCGGCGGACGCCCTGGCGCTCATCGATGCTCAGGAGCGCGCCGGCCTGTGGTTCACGCTCATCCCTCCCGCCGGCGAGGTGCCCTAGTGGAGGTCGTGGTTCTGGATCGCGAGCGGCAGGTGTGCGCGATCCTTGCCGAGATCGTGGGCCGCGACGCCTCAGCGGGGCCGGTCGTCACCGCCTCGGCTTGGGACGACTTGCGCAGAGCGCTCTCTGCCCAGCTGCACTCCGTGGTGGTATTGGGCCCGAGCACCGACGAGGCGGATCTCGCACTCGTGCCGGGCGCTCTCAGAGACCATCCCGGCGCCTCCTTCGTCCAGGTCACCGATCGCCTCGAAGTCGAGACGCTCCAGCGGGCGATGCGCTCGGGAGTGCGAGAGGTGGTCCCCGTGGGAGAGGCCGAGTCGGGCCTTGTGGCCGCCATCGAGAGGGCACACGGCGCCGCGGTCCAGTCCCTGTCGCCCACCGAGAGATCAGAGGACGCTTCCGGAACGATAGTCACCGTGTTCGGCACCAAGGGCGGGACCGGCAAGACTCTGGTCGCCACGAATCTCGCCACGCTCGCCGCGCGCTCCGGGATCAAGACCGCGCTGGTGGACGCCAACGTCTGGTTCGGGGACTGCGCCGCCGCTCTCAGGGTCAGGCCGCAGCGCACCCTCACCGACCTCGCCGGGATCGCCGGTCCCATCGACGAGTCCGCCCTCGGGAGCACGCTCAGCCGACACGAGACCTCACTGCGGATACTGTGCGCCCCGAGCGACCCGTTGGAAGCAGAGAAGATCACTCCCTCGGTGTTGACCCGGGTGCTGGAGGGTCTGCGACGCAGCGCGGAGCTGACCGTGGTCGACACCAGCTCGACGCTCGACGGGTTCACGATCGCAGCGCTCGCCGCCTGTGAGCGCGCCTATCTGGTCACGAGCCTCGAGCTGACCTCGGTCAAGGACGCCAAGCTGGCGCTGTCCTTGTTCCGACACCTCGATCTTCAGCTCGACAAGGTGCGGGTGGTGCTCAACCGGGCGAACTCCAACGTCGGCTTTCCCGCCGACGAGGTCTCGAAGGCACTGGGCCGCCGGGTCTCCTACGAGCTACCCAGCGATGTCGCGGTCCCCCGCTCGATCAACAACGGCGTTCCCGTAGCACTCGACAGCCCCAAGGCGAAGGTTTCCCGCTCGCTCAGGCGCATGGTCGAGGAGCTCCAGGCCGAGCTGCTCTCGACGCCACAGCCGGGCGCACGGACCTCTTTGATCAGGGCCGCCCGGGCGCGCCCGGTGCAGTCGTGAGCGCCGACATGTCGGACCTGGCCCGCCGGCTCAGCGATCTGCGCCGCCAATCCGTCTCCCGGCCCCCGAGCGCCGACGTGCCGATCTGGGACGGCGATCTCGACGCTATGCGCTCCGAGCTCTATGAGTTGCGGCGGCGGCTACACGCGCGCGTCGCCCAGGAACTCGGAACCGTTCTCTACCAGCAGAACCTCAATCCCGACAGGCTCTCGCAGCTCGTGTTGGATCACATCTCCCGGCTCTTGCGAGAGGAGCCGACTCCGATGTCGGCGGCCGAGCGGGCCGCCTTGCTCGAGGACCTCAAGGCCGACGTGCTCGGACACGGGCCCATCGAGGAGCTGCTCAAGGACCCCGACATCACCGAAGTGATGGTGAACGGACCGTCGGAGATCTACGTTGAGCGCGCCGGCAAGCTCTTCAGGACCAATCGCCGCTTCGTCGACGAGGACCACCTTCGGGGTGTCATCGACGCCATTGTGGCGCGTGTCGGCAGGCGCATCGACGAAGCCTCGCCGATGGTCGATGCGCGGATGCCGGACGGGGCTCGGGTCAATGCCGTAGTACACCCCCTGGCCATAAACGGGCCGTTCCTCACAATTCGGAAGTTCTCCGCCGAACCACTCACCGATGTTGATTTGATCTCCTTCGGCACACTCACCGCCACGGTCACGGAGTTCCTCCAGCTCTGCGTCAGAGGCAAGCTGAACCTGATCATCTCGGGAGGGACCGGGGCGGGTAAGACCTCCACGCTAAACGTCCTGTCCGCCTACATTCCCTCCGACGAACGCACCGTGACGGTCGAGGATGCGGTCGAGCTGCGTCTGGGTCAGCCGCACGTGCTTCAGCTCGAGGCGCGCCCCCCCAACATAGAGGGCCGGGGAGAGGTGACGATCAGAGACCTCGTACGCAACGCACTGAGGATGCGGCCCGACCGGATCGTGGTCGGGGAGGTGCGAGGGGCCGAAGCACTCGACATGCTCCAGGCCATGAACACCGGCCACGAAGGCAGCATCTCTACTCTCCACGCCAACTCGCCGCGCGACGCTCTGGCACGTCTCGAGACCATGGTCCTGATGGCGGGGATGGATCTGCCCGTGCGGGCCATTCGGGAGCAGATCTCCTCCGCAGTCGATCTCGTCGTACACCAGGCGCGGCTGAAGGACGGCAGCCGCCGGGTGACTCACATCTCGGAGATCGAGGGCATGGAAGGGGATGTCATCACGCTGCAGGACATCTTCCTGTTCGACTACTCGATGGGCATCGACGGTCACGGCCGCCATCTCGGACACCTCAAGCCCACCGGCATCCGCCCGAAGTTCACCGGCAAGCTGTCCGACGTGGGCATCCATCTGGCGCCCACGATGTTCATGAGCGACGACCTCCTCAGCGCACACCAGTACCCCGGCCGCCCGTGATCCGCGGCACCCTCATCGCGCTGGCGAGCGCACTGATACTTGCCGCACCCAGCGCGAGCGCGGCCCAGAGGGAGCCGCTGCAGATCGAGCACATTCAGCGCGCCGGGAACAACATCAGGTTCAAGGTTCTCACCACTGCGGGGAGGGAGCTCTCGGCCTCGGATCTGAACGTGAAAGTCAACGATTACGCCTCCTCGAGCGCAGAGGTCACCCCCCCCGAAAGCAGCGGAGGCAGCGACGGCGGCTCGAGGCCCGCTTATCGCGTGGTGGTCTCGAACCCGGACCCGGCCGCAGTCGTGTACGAGATCGAGGTCTCACTCGAGGGAGGCGACGGGGCCGGCGGGGGCCGCGTTCGAAAGCAGGCGCAGTTGGGCGACCAGAGCTCGCCGGGCTTCGTGGTGCCGGCGGGGGCCGCAGGCATCGCCTCGCCGCTGTTACTCGCCATCATCTTTTGCACCGTGGCCCTCTGCGTAGCGACCTTTTCGGAGTGGTTGCGTCGCCGCCGCCTGAGCCCCCGCAGCCGGTTGCGTTGGTACGACGAGCCGGCCGCCCCCGGGCCCGACGCCGAGGGATTGATCAACGCCGCGGTCTTGAAGCGCGCAAAGGAGATCGCCACCCGCCTGGCGGACCGAAGCGGCCATCTCGAACGGATAGAGCTTGCCATCGAGTCCGCGGGCATGAGGTGGCGGCCCGGGGAGCTCATCGTAGCCAGCGCGGGCTTGAGCCTGGCCGGAGGAGCATTGCTGGGATCGTTGGGGGGACCGCTGTGGGCTCTGATCGGGGCCGCAGGGGGAGGCTTCGCGCCGACCCTCTACATCAGGCGGACGGCGGCGACTCGAAAGCAGGCCTTTTACGAGCAGCTCTCGGACGTGCTGTTGTTGCTGAGCGGCGCCTTGAAAGCCGGTTACAGCCTCCAGCAAGCGGTGGCGACGGCCGGTGAGGATGCCAAACCACCTGCTTCGGAGGAGTTTCGCCGAGCCATGGCAGAGGTGCGCCTGGGCGCATCTCTGGACGACGCGCTCGAGGCGCTCGCCCGCCGCAGCCGCATGGTCGATCTCGAGTGGAGCGTGCTCGCGATCCAGATACAGCGCGAGGTCGGTGGAAACCTCGCCGAGATACTGGAGACGATCGCCGGGACCATCAGGGAGCGAGAACGGCTGCGCCGGGAATTGCGCACGCTCACCGCGGAGGGACGCCTCTCCGGCTGGGTGCTGGGACTGCTGCCGTTCGCGATCGGATCGTTTCTCGCCCTACGAAGCCCCGCGTACCTCGAGCCCCTCTACAGCACCGGCAAGGGCCTGGTAATGGTGTCTGTCTCGGCCGTTCTGCTGATCGTGGGCACCTTGTGGATGCGAAAGATCGTGAAGGTCGAGGTGTGATCAAGTGAGTTCCCTCACCCTGGGAACGCTGGAGCTGCTGGCGCTGGTCGCAACTTTCCTTGCGGTCACGAGTATCGCCTATGCGCTGCTGAGCCGGCGCGCGGAGCGCGCGAGCATCAGAGCCGCCTTCGAGCAAGCCGTCCCTCAAAGTGCGCTCGCCGACCATCGGGCCCTCATGCTCCGGGTGCCCTTCCTGCCTCGAGTGCTGGCGCCCGCGGCGCGTCGAATGGCCACGGTCGTATACCGCTTCGGGCCCCACGGCCTTGCCCGGCAGGTGAGGAGCCGGTTGGTGCTTGCCGGCCTCTCCGACAGGCTCGACCCCGACACCTTCCTGGCCCTGAGCGCAGCTCTACCGGCGGGGGTGGCAGTGGCGCTGTTTGCCTACTCACAGGTCGCTTCCTTCCCTCCAATTGCTTGGCTGCTGCTGGTCGCCGGAAGCGCCTGGCTACCGAAGATATGGCTCACGAACAAGGTCGAGACCCGACAACGCGAGATCCGCCTCGCTCTCGCCGACACTCTCGATCTAATGACGATTGCAGTCGAAGCGGGTCTGGGCTTTGACTCGGCCCTGGCGCGTGTGGTCAGCGCCATCCCCGGCCCTCTCTCCGACGAGCTCTATCGGCTGCTGCAGGAGATCAGGATCGGGATCCGTCGCCAAGACGCTCTCAACGGCCTCTCCGAGAGGACCCGGGTGTCCGAGCTCGACCAGTTCATCACCGCCATCAACCAAGCCGATGTCTTCGGGATCTCGGTCGGCCAGGTGCTGCGCATCCAGGCCGGCCAGCTCCGTCAGAAGCGCAGTCAGATGGCCGAAGAACGGGCCAACAAGACCCCCGTCAAACTCCTGTTCCCACTGATCTTGTGCATTTTCCCTGCCCTGTTCACGGTGTTGGTAGGGCCGGCCGCGATCGCGATCAGTGACAACCTGCTCGGCAATCTCTAGGGGCCCGACCGGGGTTGTGCGGGACTCTTTCACCACAACCCGTGCTCAGCGCGGGTTCCAGTGAAAAGATCCCTCGACACGTCAAATCCGGGCCCTCGGTGGGCACCCGCTCTAGGGTTTGAGGCCATGGAAGAGGCCCTCATCAAGCTGTCCCCGTCGAGCGCCACCGACTTCAAGAGCTGCCCTCAGCTCTTCAAGTTCCGCTCGGTGGATCGCCTGGAGGAACCCGTGTCCGCGGTGCAGGCGCGCGGCTCCCTCGTTCACGTGGCGCTCCAGCGCCTCTTCTCCCTGCCCTCGGCCGAGCGCACGCCACAAGGGGCCTCCTGGGTCCTCGACGAGCTCTGGACCGAGTTGTCCTCGGAAGAGGAGTACAGGCCCAACGAGCTCACCGAAGCTCGAGAGCAAGAGTGGCTCGGCGAGAGCAGGTGGCTTCTGAACAACCTCTTCCAGCTCGAGGATCCGCGCGCCGTCTCCGCCAGTCGCCTGGAATGGTGGGTCGAATACGAGCTCCCCGAGACTCACCTGCGAGGCATCATCGACCGCGTGGAAGAGCGGGCAAACGGAGACTGGATCCTCACGGACTACAAGACGGGAAGGGTTCCCGGCGAGGCACGCGAGCTCACCGCCTTCTTCGGACTGCGTTTTTACGCTCTGGTGTGTTGGAGAGCGTTCGGGGTCATGCCGCGCGAGATCAGGCTGGTCTATTTGTCCGATCCGGCGGTGCTGACGCTTGCTCCCCACGAACGCATGCTGCTGGCCTTCGAGAAGCAGATCACCGCACTCAGCGCGGCCATCCGCCGGGCGCTCTCCACGGGCGACTGGAGAGCCCGCCCGTCACCTTTCTGCATGACGTGCGCCTTTCAGACGATGTGCCCGGCGTGGGCCGCGGTCCCCTCGTCACAGGCGGAAGGGCCGCCCGAAAGCGGCCCCTAGACCACCTTTGGGTGCCGAGTGGTGGTCAGATGTTCTATATGGTCACCTGACCACCACTCGGCGGCTTAGTGCTTGGCGCTAGGCGCTCTTGGGCAGCATGCGGGTCATCTTCGTCCCGCACACGGGGCACTTACCCTGGGCCGCCTTCGAGCCGTTGTCCAGCGTCACCTTCTCGCCTTCAAAGTCACGCTTGGCCCGGCACTTGACGCAATAGCCGTTGTAGGTGTCTGCCATGGTGGTGTTCACTCCTTCCGTGATCTCCCATTTTCTGGGTGAGATGCGGGCTCACGCCGCCTATCGTGCCACCTCGGAGCGCCTAGGCGCGGATTTCGGGGGCCGGGTCCGACACCGGGAGTCCGAGCGCAGCCCGGGTGGCGGCAGCGGCAACGACATTTCCCTTGGCCTCTTGAAGAGACAGAGCCGTTTGCAGAGCATCCTGCGCCCTGGTCTCCTCTCCAGCCGCGCGCAGCACCTGAGCGAAGACCACGAGGGCGTGGGCCTGGGCGTCGAGAGCGTCGGTCTTCCCTATGAACTCCACCCCCTGCTCGGCAAGCTTCACCGCCTCGCTGCAGTTGCCTGAGTCGACGAGGAGCATGGCTCGGGTGGTTCTCCACAACGCCTGGGTCTCGACATCGTCCGGGGCCGTGATCCCCTCGGAAAGCTGCGTTATCAACCTGGCCTCCTTGAAGCGGCCTCGGCGACAGAGCACGTCGGCGAGCATCGCGGCGGTCGTGGACAGCGCGTACGTCTCCCCCATGAGGTGAAGCGCCTCGTAATCGCGGCGTAACTCCCTTTCTGCGCCCTCCGCGTTCCCGGCCAACAGTTCCACTTCTGCGGAGTCGAGAGAGATGAAAGCCGCGAGCAGCGCCTCTCCGGCGTCCTCGAAGATCGCTCGGCTGCGCTGGTAGAGCTTCCTCGCCCGCTCGAAGCCCCCCTGCTTGGCATGCAGATGAGCCAGCGAGCACATGATCTGGGCCTGTGAACGCCGGTCGCCTGTGGTGTGCTCCAAGAGCTCTTCGCAACGGACGATGGCCTCGGCCACCGGTATCGGGCCGTGCACGGCGGGGAGCGCGAACTGCGGAAGAGTTCTGAGTTGCTGGCGAACATCGCCCGAGAGGCGGGCGTGGTCGATCGATTTGCGCAGCGCCTGCTCGGCCTCGGCGTAGCGGCAGGCGGTGCCGTGAACCGTGGCCACCATGCGCCAGGAGCGGGCAAGCCCGGACTGATCGCCCACCGCCTCGAACACGGGGACGGCTTCCTCACACAACGCCAGCACCTCCGAGCTGTGTGCTTGAGGGTCGGTGAGATAGCGGATCAGGATGAGCACCAGCGACGCTTCCATCTCGAGGCGACGGTCCCCCACTGTCCTCGCCCGGTGGACGGCCTGCTCCAGTCCGTCCTCAGCCTCGCCCAGCCGCCCCAGCGCCATGAGCGCTTCGCCCATCAAGGGCGCTAGCTCGAGCCGCACCGGGTCGCCCTCATCCAAGAGGACCGATGCCCTCTTGAGAAGATTGGCACTGGCCGGCATGTCGCCGCGCGCAAAGGCCCGCCGCCCGGCGGAGATCAGCAGGCGGGCGGCCCGTTCCGCCAGGCGTCTTGCGTTCTCGCTCACCGGTCCCAGCGAGGCCCGATAGCCGAATGCTCTCTCGAGGTGGTAGCCGAGGATCTCCTCGTACTCTTGGATGCGGGCTCCGGCCGCCCGTTCGAGCCACGTGGCAAAGGCTTCGTGCAGCTCGGCCCGCGTCTTCTTGAGGAGTCCGTTGTAGGCGTTGTCCTGTATCAGCGCATGCCGGAAGCTGAAGGACTCTTCGCCTGCGAAAAACGACTCGCCGAGCGCGATGAGACTTCTTTGGGTAAGCGCGGTGAGGAGCCCACCCACCCTGAGCCGCATCTCCTCCGGCGACATCTTCCGGACCGCGCCGACGTAGAAGTTCTGTCCTACCACCGCAGCCCGGCCCAAGACAGAGCGTTCCTCTTCGGGAAGCCGGTCGAGGCGGGCCGCAATCAGGGCAGATATCGACGAGGGAGCGCCTAGATCGGTGGACGCAAGTGTCCACCGACCCTCCTCGTCCTGCGACAGGAGCGCCTCATCGAGCATCATCGACAGCATCTGTTCTACGAAGAGTGGATTGCCCCCGGCCGCTTTGACGATGCGATCGCCCGCCTCAGGTGGCAGGCCCGCCTCTCCCAGGAGGTTTTCGATCACGAGCATGCTTTCCGCGTCGCTCAAGGCCTCGAGGGTGATTGTGCTGGCCGCCGACGTGTTCTCCAGCCAATCGGGTCGCTCCTCCAGCAGCTCCCTGCGGGCCGTGGCAATGAGAAGCAGAGAGCCGTCGAAACTAGCCCTGCCGAAATGCTCGATGAAATCGAGAAATACCGGCTCTCCCCAGTGAATGTCCTCGAACACCACCACCAGGGCAGCGCGGCGCGATAGAGATTCCAGGAGCTTGCGAGCCCCAAAGAACATCTCCTCGACGGGATAAGAAGAGCTCGACAGCCCGATGGCGGCCGCCACCCGGTCGGAGACCTCAGCGTCCCCAGAGCACAGGGCAGCGATCCTGGCACAGGCATACTCTGCGGAGTCGTCCTCGCCGTACGAGGCTGCGGCTCGGACGACCTCGGTGAGGGGCCAGAAGGTGATGCCTTCCCCATAGGACAGGCATCGTCCGCGCAGCACCAGTGTGTCCTCGGCGACGCCGGCGAGGAACTCACCCAACAGGCGCGACTTCCCCGCTCCCGCCTCCCCCATGATCGTGACCAACCGGCAGCGCCTGTCGGTCTGCGAGCGCGCCGACTCGCTCCGGAGATGGGCGAGCTCCGCCCCCCGCCCGACCATGGGAGCATCGAGATGACGGGTGAGCGCCTCGGACTTCGTGACCGCCAGCAGGCGGAACGCGGGCACCGGTTCCGATTTGCCTTTCAGCGCCAGCGGCTCGACCGTTTCGACCTCGACCGCGTCCTTGACCAGGCGGTACGTCGGCTCGCCGATCAGAATCTCGTTGTGGGGCGCGGCCTGCTCGAGTCGCGCGGCGACGTTGACGGCGTCTCCCGTGACCAGTCGCTGGCCCGAGCCGGCGTCGCCCGACACAACCTCTCCGGTGTTGACCCCCGTACGATTTGCGAGTTGCACCCCCCAAAAGGTTTCGAGCTCCCGGTTCAGCCGTTCCAGCGCCGTTTTCATATCGAGTGCCGCACGCACCGCCCGGAGGGCGTCGTCCTCGTGGGCGCGGGGGATGCCGAACACAGCCATGACCGCGTCACCGATGAACTTCTCCACCACCCCCCCGTGGCGCTCCAGCGCGGCCTGCATCTCTTCGAAGTAACGGGTCATGACCTCGCGCAGCGATTCCGAGTCGAGTGCCTCGCCGAGACTCGTGGAACCCTTCAGGTCCGAGAAGACGATAGTCACCGTCTTTCGAAGCTCCTGCGGCGGAGCTGCAGGTGTCAGCGCCGAGCCGCAGAAGCCGCACAGGCGAAAGCGATCGGGGTTCTCTTCGCCGCAGCTGGGACAGACCCGCACATGAGGAGCTTACGACTCGTACTGCATCGCTAGAATCAAAACCAGCCGGGTGCCGTCGGTCCAATCCCGTCGTCCGGGCGCCGCTATTGGCGACTATCCAGGCCATGACCCGGCCAAGGCCCTGGCACCGCCCACGAATGTAGGGCACAATGCCGGTGGTACATGTAATCCACAATCTCAGGGGGTTGTTTTCTTGTTAGCTCGCAGAGGTCTCGCCGGCATGTTCGCGGCCGCAGTAGCGACCGTGGTCCTTATCGGTGTCACTCCGGTCTCATTCGCCGACGAGGCGACCTTTGACCTGGCGGTGACCCAGACCGACGCCCCCGATCCGGTGATCGCCGGCGCCAACGTCACCTACACGGCAACCTCAACCAACAACGGTCCCGGAAAAGCGACCGAGGTCGTCCTCACAGACACCCTCCCGAACGGGTCGACATTTGTTTTAGTCACGTCCAGCCAGGGCTCCTGCTCCTCGCCGACCAGCTCGCAGGTGACTTGCGCCCTGGGACAAATCAACCAGGGGCTGAGCGCCACCGTTCAGGTGACCGTGACGTCCCCGGAGTCGGCCGGGCCCATCTCGAACCACGTGGTGATCGACAGCACAAAGACAGGTTGGACCGACTCCAACCCGGACAACAACGTGTCCGACGAGACCACCACCGTCGAAGCGCAGGCAGAGGAGGACGGGGAGGACAGCACCACCGGCACCGTCACCAACGGCGGTACCGTTTCGACCGGAAACACGGCGAGCTCCACCAATCCCACTTCCACGACGGTGACTGTTCCGTCGGGGATCAGCGGCATTGTGACGATCGACGAGATAACCGTAGCCGGGCCGGGAGTGGACTGCGGGGCGGGATCCAGCTGCTTCGGTCAAAGCGTCGATATCACCGCTCCTCAGGCGTCGGCGGGGACGCCCCTGCAGCTTGTGTTCGTTTACGACTCGAGTGTCATCCCACCTGGGTTAAGGGCCGGCAGGGCCAAGATGTGGCACGACGGCCTCCTTGTCCCACGCTGCGACAAGGGCGTCAAGATTGCGTCGCCGGACCCCTGTCTCGTGGGCGTGAAGAAGCTCTCCGGAGGAGGGAGAGGGGATTTCAGATTCACGGTGCGCAGCTCGACCAATGGCAGGTGGCGACCGGGCTAGAGCCCCACCAGTGCTTGGCTAGCAAGGACCGGTTTGCATAGTTGCCGGTAGTCCGTCACATGTCGAGGACCTTCGGACAAGAGGATCTCAGTGCCACGCCAAGAGCGGGCACTGCGCCCGGTCCCCTCTGAGGTCGCGGTAGCGGCGCCCGTCGGCGGTTCCTCCGCTACCATCCCCGGTCAATGGGCGAGCGGACAGAAAGGAAAGGTTTCCGGGCGGCCCTGGCCCACCGGGACTTTCGACTGCTGCTCGGCAGCCTCACTACCTCAGGCATCGGCGACTGGTTCTACAACGTGGCGCTGGTGGTCTATGTCCTCGATGTAACCGACTCCTCTCCCGCGTGGGTGGCCGCGGCCACCATCGGCCGCCTGGCGCCTTATATCTTGCTCGGAAGCCTCGGTGGCGTGGTTGCGGACCGCTACGACCGGCGCAAGGTAATGATGGCGGCCGACGTCGTCAGGGCCGCGCTCATGCTGGCACTCGCCCTGATCGTGGTGACGGGAGCGCCGGTGGCGTTCGCCGTCCTGATCGCTTTCTTGTCCACGGCCGCAGGGACCCCGTTCTTCCCTGCGGTCGCCGCGGTCACACCATCAGTGGTCGACGAGAAGAGCCTCGCACCCGCCAACGCCTTGATCACAACCGTCGACTCGCTGGCGCTCGCCGCAGGACCGGCTCTGGGCGGGCTGCTGCTCACCGTAGCGGCCTCGCCGGTGGCCGCCTTCGTCGTCAACTCTGCCACCTTCATGGTTTCGGCTCTAATGCTCGCCGGAGTCTCGACTCTCCCGCGCGTCGAGGACGAACAGGCCCCCGAGGTCGTTCCTCTTCATC
>JALZJN010000151.1 GCA_030859735.1 Actinomycetota bacterium | reverse complement strand
ACGGTCGCTTTCTCGAGCGCACGAGTCAGGTGGTCGCGCTCGAAGCCTTCAAGCCGGGACCATAGCCCGATGTACATCGAGGGGGCATACTGCGCCTGCAACCCGGCCATGCGCTCGAGCATCCGGGCCAGGGTGGAATCGGCCCTCTCCAGCAACTGTTGGCGCCCGAGCACCGCTCGGTTAAGGGAGCGCGCAGACAGCACACGCGCAGCGCCTCGGGACGCCATTGCTCGATCCTCCTTGCGAAGCTTAGATCTGAAGCTCTGTGCGCACGATATCCGCCCCTTGGTTCCTTCTTTACGCCAGAACCCGCGGTGAGCGCGGGTTACGGCGAAAAGGTCAAGACGGGCGCCGGCCCAGGCCCAGCACCAGACGGGGCTCCCACGTGAGTGCCTCCGGAGGCAGGGCTCGCACCGCCGTCACAGCGTCGCTTCGGAGCCTCGGGAGATCGGCCTCGGCGGCAAGGGCGCCCAACATCGAGAGCCGGTAGTCGACGAACTCCTCCGCGCCCGGCCAGGGAACGGAGGCGGTGATCGTGGAAACCGTGGGGCCCAGACCGGCCCCAGACAGAAGGCCTTCGAGCGCAGGCTCCGAACCCACCAAAGTCGTCATTTCCTCGACCGCCTCGCCGATCCGAGAACGCGCCCGGCCACAGTGTCGCTCGATGACATCGAAGACGGCTGCTCCCGGAGCGTGGTCTGCTTCCGGACGCTTCCAGGTGATGAGCGCAACCAAAGGAGACACGCGTGCCATCTCCTGAACGGCGCGCTCGGGACTCGGGAAGTGGTTGATGCCGAAGGCGGACGCGCTTGCGGCAAAGGAATCGTCGGGAAAGGGGAGGTGCTCGGCATCGGCTTGAACCTTGTCCCGAGCGTCGTTGAGGACGAGGATGCTCAGCGAGATGTCGAGTGCGACTACGTTTGGGAACCGGCGGGCCAGTGCACCCGATCCCGATGCTATGTCGAGCACGACTCCTGAGATCGACCGCAGAGATGCGGCCAGAGGCTCGGCGAGAAAACGATAGACGTGTTCGTCGGCGTACCGAGTGAAATCGGGCGCAGCGGCCTCGTAGCTCGAGGCGATATTGCGCTTGATGTTTGACATGCTTGCCCTGTCTATGGCAATCGGTGATACTTCCAAGATGCGCAACGTCATTACGTTCGTCGCCAGCCTAGCCGTATTGGCTTTGTTGATTCCGGGAACCGTGCTCACGGCCGTAGGGCTGGTGTTTCTGTTCTTGACCACCCTGCGCGAGTCGCTTGGGGCCCGCTGGCGTTTGGTGATCGCAGGCACGCTCGGAGGGCTCGCAGGAGGACTCACTGCAGCTGCGGGCTCGAGGATCGCAATGCGAATTGTTTCTCTGGCGGTGCCCGGGCCCACCGCGATCGTCCAGGGGAGTCCCACCCGTGTGCCCCTGTTCACGCTTTCGGGAACGATGGATCTGATCGGGTTCGTCGGCATCGTCGGGACAGTCTTGGGTGTGGCCGCTATGGCCGTCCGCAGGCTTGTGCCGTTGTCTGGTTTGAGAAGGGGGCTGGCACTGGGTACGATCATGCTGGCCTTCCCCGGGATCCTCATCTTCGTCACGGATCCGGAGTTCGATCAGGTTCCACCGGTCAGCATCTCGTCCTTCGGTGCCTGTTTCATCGCCTATGGAATCGTCTTCGAGGCGATCGCCTCGAGAGTGGAGCGATGGGGCTCTCTCGCTTTGCCCATGCCGTTCCACGACTCCGTGTGGAAGACACGCGGCGCGCAAGCTGCTGAAGCTTCTGTCAGCCGTTCAGCATCCGATCAGGGATCGCGCGGCAAGCTGGCGAAGTCGGATTAGGAGGGCCGAAAGAGTCGGCCCATTCCCAGGAGAGGATCAGCATGGCAGTGACTCGCAGGACCAAGTGGATGGCAGGATGCGCCGCCCTGGCGCTCGCCGTCATCGGCGCCGGCTCCGGTGTAGCGGTCGCAACAGGCGCCGACGACAAGCCCCTGACGGGGCGGGTACTCGAGCAAGCGACCGCGGCCGCACTTGAGTACACTGGAGGCGGACGGGTAACCGAAACTGAGGTCGGTGACGACGGAGCTGCTTTCGGGGTGGAGGTGCGGCTCTCCAACGGCAAGCAAGTCGAGGTCAACTTGAATGGCAGCTTCGAGGTAACGGGCCAAGAGGCCGACGACGAGTAGTTCGTCCGGCAGCGCGCTGTGAACGGGCGGTCACCGTGGAAGTGGTGTCCGCCCCTCTCTCGGCCGATGTCTGGGCTCGGCAGCAGCCTCTAGCGACGCGGAGTGGGAGGCGTCTGGAGCTCGTGTTCCCAGAGGCTGAAGTCCTGCTCCCCGAGAGCGAAATCGCTCGAAGGGCCGCTTCGCTTGCCACCCAGTAGAGCCGCAACAACAACACCAAGCCCCGCGACCCACAGCCCGGCGACGGCCCAAATCAGCCACCCCTCCATTAGCGCTCTCTCCCCCCCAGGCGTCCGCCGCAAAAGGTTCTCGAGGGCGGGACCAAGCGAGGACGGGCACCATGAGTGGCACCGGTCTGTAGATGACGATCAACCACCTGCATCAATTACCTGACCTTCCTCGTCCGCCGTCCTCCGGTGGAGAGCCTGCTCTCGGACCCTCGCGCTCACTCACTGAATGAAAGCTGAAAACGTAGGTCAACGCGTGCGTAGGACGCTCATTATCAGTCTTCTTTCAGCTACAGTTAAGGGTCAATCGGCAATCATGCGGGCGAGTTGAGTCCCTAATGAGGTTTCCGTGCGTATTCTTGTTGTAGAGGATGAGAAGCGTTTGGCCGCGGGGCTGAAGAAGGGGCTCGAGGCCGAAGGGTTCGCCACCGATGTGGCTCTCGACGGCACGGACGGCTTGTGGATGGCACGGGAGCAGCCCTACGACGCGCTAGTGCTCGACATCATGTTGCCGGGGGTGAACGGCTATAAGATCTGTGCCACACTGCGCGAAGAGGGGGTCTGGACGCCCATCCTCATGCTCACTGCAAAAGAGGGTGAGCTCGATGAGGCAGAGGCCCTGGACACGGGCGCCGACGATTACCTGACCAAGCCCTTTTCTTACATCGTCCTCGTGGCGCGCCTGCGGGCGCTGATGAGACGCGGTTCCAACGAACGCCCCACCGTCCTGGAAGCGGGCGATCTGAGTTTGGACCCCGGCTCCCGGAGGGTCATTCGAGGTGAGGCCGAGATCGATCTCACCGCCAGGGAGATGGCGCTGCTGGATTTCCTCATGCGCCACAAGGGTGAGGTGGTTTCCAAACGCGACATCCTCGATCACGTGTGGGACTACGACTTCGATGGTGATGCGAACATCGTAGAGGTCTACATAAGACGTCTCCGCAACAAGTTGGACCGGCCCTTTGAGTGCGACACGATTGAAACCTTCCGCGGAGCGGGCTACAGGCTGGCCCCGTAATGAGGAACTGGGAAGGTTCCGGGTTCCGGGAGCGGGCGGTGGAGCGGTGGGGCTCAGTCCGGGTGCGCACGACCGCGCTGGCCGTGATCGTCGTGGGAGCCGCCCTGATCATCGCCGGTATCGCGATGGTGGTGCTGCTTCGCAGCCAACTCATCGACCGCGTAGAGCTTGCGGCTCTGCGTCAGGCCCAGGACGTCGCCGAAGATTTCTCGCCGGCCGACGACCCCTCCAAGCGTCCTGAGGCGAGCGAAGATGAGTTCATTCAAGTGGTGGACGCCCAAGGAACTGTGGTGGCCTCGAGTGACAACGTAGCGGACGATTACCGGCGAAGAGCGATCGTGGAGGAGATGACGGCGGGAGATGCCGACGCCGAACCGATAGCGGAGATCGCCCCCTTCGTGAAGGGGGAAGACGGTCCTTTCCTCGCCGTGGCGGTTGAAGCCGAAACTTCCAACAGGGATTTCGAAGTCATCGTCGGCAAGTCCCTCGAGCCGGTCTCCGATACGGTTCAAGCGGTGGCCGTCCTCTTGCTGGCCGGCATTCCCCTGCTCTTGCTCGTGGTCGGCTCGGTGTCCGCTCGGGTGGCAGGAAGCGCTCTGGCCCCGGTCGAGGCCATGCGCGATGAGGTGGAGAGGATCTCCAGCCGGGATCTGCACCGCCGTGTACCCCAGCCGCCAGGTGGAGACGAGATCTCTCGGCTCGCCACCACAATGAACGGCATGCTTGCCCGGCTCGAGAAAGGCCAGGCGCGCCAGCGCCGCTTCATCTCGGACGCGTCACACGAACTGCGCTCTCCGGTTGCCACCATCCGGCAGCATGCGGAGGTCGCGCTGGCCCACCCCGAGATTTCGAAGCTCGAAGAGCTGGCCGACGTCGTCCTGCAGGAGAACACTCGGTTGCAGGGCCTCGTGGAAGATCTCTTATTGCTTTCTCATGCCGACGAGGGCACTATGCAACTCCGGACCCAAGCTGTCGACGTGGACGATCTGGTTTTCGAGGAGGCCAAGCGGCTACGCGCAACGACGGAGCTTCGGGTGCGGACGAGCAGAGTTTCGGCGGGTCGGGTCTCAGGTGACAAAGGGCAGCTCAACCGCCTGATCCGGAATCTTTCCAACAATGCCGCCCGGCACGCCCGCGGCGTCGTCGAGTTCTCGCTGCGCGACGGAGACGAATCGATCTTGTTGACGGTCGACGATGACGGTGGGGGGGTGGCCCCATCTGAGCGAGAGCGGATATTCGAGCGCTTCGTGCGGCTCGAGGAGGGGCGCGACAGGGATTCCGGGGGTACGGGACTGGGACTTGCCATCGTTGCGGAGATCGCTACGGCCCACGCGGCCACGGTCGGAGTCGCGGACAGTCCCCTGGGAGGCGCGCGCTTCGAGGTCCGCTTCCACGCAGCCGAATGACCGCTCCCTCGTGGTTCGGTCCGAAAAACGTGGTGCCGGCGCAGGACCCGCTCCGCTCGTTCAGCTCGCCGTCAGCTTGTCTGATCGAGGATGTGGGTAGGCTCTGGAGCGCGGCTACCCGGGAGGGCACAGATCGGGAATCGAGCGGCCACTACGGCCATAGGGGTCATGACCACGGAGGATGCCGTCTTGCGGCTCTTTCCCGCGTGCGTCCTCGAAAAGATCAGACGGATGGATGCAGGGGCCGACTGCCGGCCCGACAAGGATGCACTTGCTGCGTTCGGGTCCGATGAGAAGTGCCGTGCCTATCTCGAGGAGCTCAGGTGGCCGGAGGGTGTGCGGTGCCCCCGCTGCGACGCCGACAAGGGCATCTCACGTCTGGAACGCCGGGGTCAGTTCGACTGCAACTCGTGTGGTTACCAGTTCAGCGTGAGGGTCGGGACCGTGCTGCAAGACTCCCAACTGCCGTCGTGGAAATGGGTGCTTGCCGCATTTGTCATGGCCGAGTCCGAAGAAGGGATCTCGGCGAACCAGCTCAAGCAGGTCCTCGGCGTTTCCTACAAGACGGCGTGGTACCTGAGCCACCGGATTCGCTCTTCTATGAAGAACGAGGCTCCCGAAGTCCTCCACGCCGCAGTGGAGGACGATCGCATGGTTCCCGACCGAGTTCACCCGGACTCCCTTGGCCACCTGCTAACAGATCGGGTGGCGGAAAGCGAAGAGACCGCCCACCCCAACATGGTGTGGACGGCCCTCCAGCGCGCGCTTAGCGGCTCCTACTACCACCTCAGTGCCAAGCACCTTCCGGCATACGTCGACGAGGTGGCGTACCGGCACAAGAATCGCGACAACGCTTACCTACTCCGTGACATGCTCCTTCGCTTGATCGGTGCCGAATCGATGTCCTACACGAAGCTGGTCGCCGGCACCTGATCCATCCGTCATACGCTCGCCCGGAGTGACAGACTGGGATGTACCTCACCACGATGCTACAAGCTGGCGGTGCTGTGAGCCCGGGATCAGGAAACCAACAACCCCAATCCAATAACGACTCCGCCGACGGAGAGCCCCGCCATCATCACAAGCCCCGTGACCTCATCGACGAACACAGGAGATGCGCCACGTCGCAGCGACTCCGCCTCGACTGCCTGGCGAGCCGCGGAAGGCAGCAACAGATCCGGTCCCTCGTAGTTTAGGAATGCGTAAAGTGTGTGATCGGATAGGGAGGCCGGGTGGGGCGGCGGCATGCCAAGCTTGTAGGCTTGCCACGAGGCGTCTTGGTACTCGGCTGCGCTCATGCTGTCTCTTGTCGGCAAGGGCTCCGGGCTGACGCTCATCTCCATTGCTCCTGAGCATCTCCAGCTCGGTCTCCTTTTAACCCACGTCATCACCCCCTGCTTCCAGGTTGCCCCAGAATGTCCTAAAAACGGCGCGAGGGCGGGGACCCAGGTCCCAGACTGCTGCGGTTGCGGCGTCACGTGAGAAGGGGCGCCGGCATACTTGCCGACGCCCCAAATTTGGATGTCTAAG
>JALZJN010000211.1 GCA_030859735.1 Actinomycetota bacterium | reverse complement strand
TGCGCGGGTGTCTCGGCGAGCTCGCCGCCGCAGGGGTCGAGCTGCGCGGTGATGAGCGCGCCAGAGAGGCGTTTCCCGCGGCTCTCGAAGCCACCGAGGAGGACTGGGCCACGGAGTATCTGGACTTGATCGTGGCCGTCCGCGTGGTCGATTCCCTGGACGAGGCGATCGAGCACATCAATCGTTACGGGACCTCCAACGCCGAAGCGATCGTGACGCAGGATGAGGGGGCGGCGGCCCGCTTCGTGCGAGAGGTGGACTCGGGCTCGGTGTTCGTGAACGCCTCGACTCGGTTCTCGGACGGCGCCGAGTTCGGGTTTGGGGCCGAGATCGGGATCTCGACGCAGAAGCTGCACGCGCGCGGCCCGATGGGTGCGCGCGAGCTGACATCCATCAAGAGCGTGGTCTGGGGCAGGGGTCAGGTCAGGGAGTAGGGCCGGGGGGCTCGGACGGGGAGGGCGGCGGTGGTGGATCGCCCAAGTTGGGCTCAGGACCACCGAATCGGGGGTTGTATGCACAAGTTGGGCATTTGCCCGGCCCTGGGTGGGGAGAAAGTACGGAAGGGGGCCCGGGGAGGCCCCCTTCCAAGGCCGAGCTTGAGGTCTCGGTCGGGGGATTGCTCCGAGCCCGTCGCTCACAGCCGGGGATGTCACTGAAGCTAAAGGCTCAAGTTGGCCCCCGCGTGAACCGACCTGAGCGTTGAGATGAACATCGGGAGGAATGTGGCGGGCACCCCTATTCCGGCATGTCCGGCTCCCAATCCGGTTAGCTATAGGGCATGGAGCATGAGCGGAAGGCGTCGAGGGTCGGGGTTCTGGGGGGCACATTCGACCCCATCCACGTCGGCCACCTCGTCGCCGCTTCGGAGGCACTGCACGAGCTCCGTCTCGACTTGGTGATGTTCGTCCCCACCGGACAACCGTGGCAGAAGGACTCGTTCTCCAACCCTGAGGACCGCTACCAGATGACCATCATCGGCACCGCGCCGAACCGCCGCTTCGCTGCGTCGCGCATGGAGATCGACCGCATCGGCCCCACTTTCACTATCGACACGATGCAGGCCCTGCGCGACTTTCACGGAGAGGGCACCGACCTTTTCTTCATCATCGGCGCCGACGCGGTGCTGAAGCTCGATACCTGGCATCGCTTCGAGGGCCTCGAGAAGCTGGCCGAGATCATTGCCGTGACGCGGCCCGGTTTCGACCTCGCGGCCCTGCGCCCACAGCCGGGATGGCCCCACATTCACGTCCTTGAGATGCCCCGAATCGACGTTTCCTCGACCGACATCAGGGAGCGTGTGAGGGCCGGGCGACCCATCGAGTACCTGGTGCCGGCGGCGGTCGGCCGCTATATCTCGGAAAACGGCCTCTACCTCAGCGACCGGGACGCGGGGAGCGACGATGTCTGAGCATCACCAGGCCCCCGATCTGCTGGACGAGCTGCTGGGTCTCGACGAGCCCTCCTCCACCGAAGACGAGCCAGTCGAGAAGGCACAGGAGGCCTCCGAGGAGCAAAAGCCCCGGCGCCGATGGTGGCGTCGGAGCAAGCGGGGTACGGATCCGCCCGATAGCTCCGAAACCGAGCCAGAGTTGCCGGGGCAGCCGGCCGAGCCTGGGGCCGCCGCCGAGCCTGCGGTTGCCGCCGAGTCGGTGGAGGAAGACCGGGCCGGGCTCCAGGAGCAGCTTGCAGAGGATGTGGCCGAAGCCGAGCCGGAGAGCGACTCCGACGAGACAATCCCCCCTCGGCGTTCGTGGCTGAGGAGGCGACGCACCTCTCCGAATCAAGCCGTTGAAGTCACGCCTGAGCCTCCGAAAGAGCCGGCCGAGCCTGGGGCCGCGACCGGCGGCACCGAGCAATCGGCGGAAGAGCCAGGTGACCTGCCGACCGATGAGGTCGTTGAGGCGCCGGTCTCCAAGCGCAGGGGTGGGCGGCACCTGCGGGGGCCCGGGGACGAGGCCGACCCCAACGATTCCGCGGACGACCCTTCCACCTCGAGTTCCGGAAGGGGTGGTTCCGTCTTGCCTCCGACACCGGGCCCGCGCGCCGCCGGCCGCGCGCGGCGGCGCTCCCGGAACCGGCTGCTTGTGGGGGCCGGAGGGGCGCTGTTGGTAGTCGCGGCGGTAGCGACGTTCTGGACTCCTTCGTTTCGAGACGACCCTCAGCCGGAGAGAACCGGCTCAGCGGTGGCTCCCGACGCGCTCGCAGATCCGGTAACGACCGTTCTGCTCTACGGGACCGACGAAGAGCAGGCGACTGAGGCCGCCTGGATGACCCTTCTGTCGCTTAACTCGGAGACGGGAGAGAGCTCGGTCGTATATGTCCCGGCCCACACCGCCACCGAGGTCCCAGGCCGGGGGCTGCTCGGCATCGGCGAATCGCTGGCGTCGGGCCCCTCACTGCTCGAGGTCAGCACCGAGACGCTCCTGGGGGTGCCGGTCGACGAGCGGCTGCAGCTCACACCGGAGGGGGCCCTGGGACTCTTTCAGGGTGTGGGAGACGTGTCCGTGGATGTTCCCTCTGAGCTGCGGGTTTCGGCGGGGGAGGGTCAGGTTCAGCTTCTGTTCCCCCAAGGGCCCCAGCAGCTGGGGCCCGACGAGCTCGTGTCGTTGCTCTTCAGACCGGGCGTCGAGAGCGATGATGCCGAGCTCGGCGGTCGTCATCTGGCTTTCTGGAACGGTGTGCTGAATCAGTACGCCGATGATCCGGAGGTTCTTGCGGGGGCCGTTGCCGAAGCCGAGACGCTGCTGAGTGCTGGGGCCACCACAGAGCGCTTCGGTTCCTTTCTGTCGGAGCTCGCTCAACAGCCTCCATCCAGCCGGACTCTCGCCAACCTCCCGGTCAAAGAGGTGAGCGTGGGCGGCGATCAGCTCTACGAAACCGATCCCGAGGAGCTGAGCGCTTTCGTGGGGGAGACGATTGGGGAGACGGATCTGGCCGCCGACCTCAGCCGGGTCCAGGTCCTCAACGGCAACGGGGTCCCCGGCATCGGCGTGGAAGTAGCCGAAGAGCTCGTGGGGAACGGCTTCCAGATAACGCTCTCGGGCAACGCCGACCGGCTCGACTACCACTCGACTCGTATCGTCAGCTACGACTCGTCGCCGGAGGGGATTGCGGTGGCGCGTCAGGCGCGCGCCCTGTTGGGTACCGGCAAGGTGCAGGTCTCGTCTCAGGGTCAGGGTATCGTGGACCTGACAATCGTCGTTGGAAGAGACTTCCTGAGGACACGCTGACCGCACGAACAATTGCCACCACGGATGCGACTTTGGCCTTGGAGGCCGCTCGCGCTCTCTCGGCCAAGAAGGCGGAGAGAATCGTGATCCTTGATGTGTCGCGCCAGCTTGTGATCACCGACCACTTCGTGATAGCCAGCGGCAACACCGAACGCCAGGTGCGCACGCTGGCCTCCGAGGTCGAACGCCGGCTCCAGGACAGTGGGGTCAAACCCGCCCGTCGAGAGGGAGAGAGGGAGGCGCGCTGGGTGGTTCTGGACTACGTGGACTTCGTCGTCCATCTCTTCCACCACGAAGCCCGTGACTACTACGAGTTGGAGCGGCTCTGGTCTGACGCCGCCCAGGTCCCATTCGAGGACGACTATTTCGAGCCCGACGATGACTCAGCCACGGCGCAGGCGAGGTAGGCGCAGGTCCAGGGGCGGCGGAGGAGACCAGAAAGCGTCCTCGGCAGCGCCGGCGCAGATCGGTCAGTCCTCCGGCGAAGCCCCGCCCGGCCCCCGTCGCTCGCGAAGACGCCGGCGTGGTCGAGGACGAGCCCAGCAGGCCTCGGAGGCGATTCCCGCCGCAGCGTCCTCCGAGGACATCGTCCGGGCCCCGGCTCGCAAGCCCCCCGCGACACTTAGCCGCCCGGCCGATGGGCTCACCCTGGAGCAGATCGTGGGGGAGTTGCAGTCCGAGTGGGGCGTGCCTCAGAGTCCTCAGGAGTTCCGGATCACTCTCAAGGTGGCCGAGGAGCGCTCCCGCGGCGGAGGCACCGCCGCGTTGGTGGAGGAGCGCAGCGATCCCGAGGACCCAGAGGAGCTCGAAGGGGCGCCGGGTTCGGCCGACGGCGAAGCGGGGCCCAAGGTCCGTCGGGAGAAAGCTCCCGCGGTCCCCAGGGTGGGGGCCGCGGAGGGTTCCGGCCAAGAGGGGCAAGAGACCCGCAAGAAGCGACGCCGCCCCCGCCGCCGCAGGCGGGGTGGCAAAGCCCGCTAGGGAACCCCTCGGGCCCCGCGCCTCGCGACGGGGGCAAATGACCACGGTCCGCGTCTATCACCGCACCGATCTGCGAGGATGCCGCCCCTGAGTCGCGGCTGTTAGCCTTTTGGGCGCTGATGGGCCCGTAGCTCACTTGGTAGAGCGCCGCCATGGCATGGCGGAGGCAGTCGGTTCGATCCCGATCGGGTCCACCAAAACGGCCGCCTTTTCCGTGAACCTGTCCCGCCATGCTCCGGGTTCGTTCGGGGTGACGACCGCTCTTCGACCTCTCAAGGCGCAGCATGGTTGAGCGACGCGATCGTTTCGGCGGCGGCCTTGAGTAGCGGTAACCGCTCCTTGGGCGGCCACATGACGATGAACTCCGCAATCCCGGCCTCGCTAAAAGCGGTGACGATGCGCTCGAAGGCATCCGGCGTCTCCCATGGATCGAGCGGCTTCCAGACGACGAGCGAGCGGCGGAGCGTTCCCGGTTGTCTGCCGAGCTCGGCGCAGAGTTCGTCGAGTTCGCGGTTCTGGCGGCGCACGGTCTCGAGGATCTCGTGGAACGGGGCGTCACCCAAGGCAAACGTGTTCCAACAGTCGGCTCGCTCGGCGGCGACGCGCCGGACGGTCGGAGACTGGCCGCCGACGGTGATGGGAGGTCGGGGCCGCTGCACCGGCGCGGGCGCGACGGAGGCCTCCCGTGTCCGGTAGTAGCGCCCCTCGAAGCTGAACGGCGTCTCCGAGCTTCGGAGGACGCCGTCGACGACCTCGACGTACTCGCGGAAGCGAACCGCGCGCTCGCGTGGCGACCAGAACGGTATGCCGGTCGCGCGGTGGTCGAACTCCTCGACGCCCTTCCCGATTGCGAGGTCGAGACGGCCGTTCGAAAGGTGATCGACGGCTGCAGCGGCGTTGGCGAGTACTGCGGGCTCGCGCAGGATGGGGTTGGCGACGAGGGGGCCGATCCTGACGGTCGTCGTTTGGAGCGCCATCGCCGCCAAGGCGGTCCACCCGTCGAACCACGGCAGCGACGGGTCTCGTGTGTGTCGGTAGTGGTCGGCAACGAAGAGGAAGTCGAACCCGAGCTCCTCGACGCACCGCCATCGCTTGGCCAGCATCGGGAACGGTGCATCCGGCAAGACGAGCACGCCAAAACGCAGCGCGGGCATGGGTCAGTAGAGGATCGAGGGGAGGTAGGCGCCGCGCGGCTGGTGGTAGAGCCCGAGCGTCATCAGCGTCATCACCTGGACGACGCGGAACCCCTGCGCGAGGGCCCAGCGGAAGAGCTCCCCGTTGCTGACGGGAAGCAGGAAGCCCGGCCCACCGAACTCGGGAGCGGCCAGGATCAGCGCTGCGAGTCCGTGGTTGCTGATCGCGACCGAGTGGCCGAAATAGGCGACCCCGGTCGTGTAGCCGATAATCACGCCGTCGTGCACGACGACCGCGGCGCTGCCTTGCCGGATGGCGTCCACGACCTCGCCTGCGCGGTCGTGCCCGTGCACGGCTCGGCAGACGCGGCTCATGTCCTCCAGATCGTCCTCGCTCGCCAGGCGAACGTTGAAGCCGTGAACTTCCTCTCCGACCGGCGGACCCTGAAGGGTGACGACGACCTCTTGTACGTCGAAGCCGAGCTTCCCGTACAGGCCGAGCGAGCGGTTGTGGTAAGCGGCTTGGAGGAGCCGCGTCCCAGCAAACCCCGTCGCCCTCGCCCGCTCGATCACATCGAGCATCAAGAGCGTGCCCACCCCGGAGTCCTGCACTTCGGGATCGACCGTGACGGGCCCGACGCCCGCGATCGTCGAACGCTCATCGACGAAGTTCGTGCCCACGATGCAGCCGTGCTGCTCGGCGACGACCGAGTAGAAGCCGGGATGTGCGAGGAGATCGGAGAGAAGTCCCGCCGCGATCTCTGCTGAGGGGAAATCCGGGGGGAAGTTGTGGGCCGTCGCAAGCGCTCGGAACGCCTCGTAACAGATCCGCCCCGCCTCCTCGGCGTCCTCCGGCCGCCCCGGTCGAAGAGTGGTCCCCGCGGCGGTTACCCGCCCGGAGGGCGCTGCCACAGCCCCTACCGTCATCGCGGCTCCTTTCTGTACAGGACTGCACTGCGGTTCAAGAAGTAAGCTACGAAGTGGAAGCTCAATTGTCAAGACGAAGTTTGATATTCTGAAAGAAGTGACGACGCGCAGCTACATGCAGTATTGCTCGGTGGCCCACGCCCTCGACCTCGTCGGGGAACGCTGGGCACTTCTGATCGTGCGCGAGTTGATCCTCGGGCCGAAGCGCTTCCGCGAGCTCCACGCGGGACTCCCGGGGATCTCGACGAACGTGCTCTCGAATCGACTCAAGGAGCTCGAGACGACAGGCGTCGTTCGCCGCCGTCTCTTGCCGCGCCCTGCCTCGGGGACCGTCTACGAGCTCACCGAATACGGTGGGGAGCTCGAGGACATCGTCGTCGCGTTGGGTCGCTGGGGAGCGAAGACGATCGACGCGAGGACGCCCGAGCAAGCCTTCAAGCCTGAGTGGTTCGTAGTTGCGCTTCTCGGGTCGTTCCGAGCCGAGGCGGCTCGCGGCTTCCGGGCGACCTACGAGCTTCGCCTGAACGGTGCCGACTTCCATCTCCGTATCGACCGCGGCAGGGTCGAGCACGGCCGCGGCCCGGCGACCGACGCAGACCTCGTCATCGAGACGGACAGCGACAGCCTCTTCGCCGTGCTCCTGGGGCAAGTGTCCGCGGCTGAAGCCGTGGCAGCAGGCGTCGTCAAGATCGACGGGGGTCTAGACGAGCTGCAGAAGATGATCGAGCTCTTCGCGCTAGGGGCGGAGTCCGCAGCCGCGGAGCCGTAAGTAGGTCGCCGCGCGATCAGGGCCGCTCCACGACCTGAA
>JALZJN010000008.1 GCA_030859735.1 Actinomycetota bacterium | reverse complement strand
CGAGGGATGGAGAAGCCGTAGACGTCGGCATCGATAATGATCGTGCGCTTGCCACGCCTGCTCAGAGCGATAGCGAGGTTGGCGCTGACAGATGACTTGCCGACACCCCCCTTGCCCGAGCCCACCGCTATCACACGGGTTGAGGTAAACACATCCTGCGGCGAGGAGGGCCCATCCCCAACCAGCCGCTGCTTGAGCACGCCGCGCTCCTGATCGGTCATCGTCGTGAAGTCGATGAGCGCCCTGTCGGCGCCCCCCGCAGTAAGGGCGGCAGAGATGGCGGCGTTGAGCTCGCTGCGACCCGGATAGCCCGGCGCCGGCAGAGCCACTGAGACCTGCACACGCCTGCGCTTGGCCACGACGCCGCGAACCATCCCCAGCTCGACGATGGAACGCTCGAGCTGGGGATCGAAGACGCCTTCCAGCAGAGCAACCACCTCTGCATCGGTGAGCGCGTTTCTCATCATGCAACCAGAGTATCGGGTGGATGTCGCGGGCGGCACCGGAAACGGGTAGTATCTCGCGGCTGGAGCTTTTTTTGATCGTGCAACGGGGAGCACGAGCCCAGGGGGATTGGTGCGATGGAGCTGACCAGACGGGATTTCCTCAAGGCCGCGGGGGCGGGGGCGGGGGCCGCTGCGTTGACCACGTTCGGCTTCGACATGGAACCGGCCTACGCGCAGGCCCGCGGGCTCAAGATAAGTCGCGCCGCGGAGATTCGTTCCGTCTGCCCCTACTGCGCAGTGGGCTGCTCGATGATCGCCTACGTCACCGGGCTCGGCGAGACGCAGTCGTTCAACACCGCCGCCCATCTCATCCATATCGAGGGCGACCCGGACAGCCCCATCAACGGCGGCTCTCTGTGCCCCAAGGGGGCAAGCACTATGCAGCTGGCGGTGAACTCGAGCCGCGTCCCGTATCCCAAGTACCGGGCCCCCGGCTCCGACGAATGGCAAGAGATTTCCTGGGAAGAGGCCCTCAACCGCCTCGCCCGACTCATGAAGGACTCGCGCGACAGCCGCTTCGTCGCCAAAGACGGCAAGGACACCGTCAACCGCAACGAGGGCTTCGCCTGGACCGGAGGGGCGACGATCTCGAGCGAGGAGGGCTATTTCACCACCAAGTTATTCAGAGCCTTGGGGACGGTGGGAATAGAGCAACAGGCCCGGGTCTGACACGGCCCCACGGTGGCCAGTTTGGCCGCCTCGTTTGGCCGGGGGGCCATGACCAATCACTGGGTGGACTGGAAGAACTCGGATGCGTTCATCGTTATCGGGGCTAACCCGGCTGAGAATCATCCCTGCGGGTGGAAATGGGCGCACGTGGCGCGGGACACACGCGGCGCCAAGATCATTCACGTGGACCCTCGCTTCACGAGGACCTCGGCCGTGGCGGACATTTGGGCGCCGATTCGCGCCGGGACCGACGTCGCCTTCTTCGGGGGCCTCATCAACTATGTGCTCGAAAACAAGCTCTATCACGACGACTACGTCAAGCTCCACACCAACGCGTCGTTCCTGCTGAGCCCCGACTTCCAGTTCAACGACGGCCTCTTCTCGGGCTACGACGAGGAGACGCGTGTCTACGACTCGACCTCGTGGGCGTACGAGACGACCGAGCCGGCCAAGATTTCGCAGTCCTCGGGACCTTCGGGTACGACCGAAGGAGCGCAGGCCACGACCGAGGAGTCGACCATCGCGAAACGCGACCCGAGCCTTCAGCACCCCCGGAGCGTCTTCCAGTACCTCAAGAAGCACTACGCCCGCTACACACCTGAGGTCGTCTCGCAGGTCACCGGGATCCCCGAGGAGAAGTTTTTGGAGATCGCCGAGATATTCGGGGCTACCGGCACCCCCGACAAAGTCGGAAACGTCGTCTATGCGGTGGGGCTTACCCATCACACGCAGGGCGGGCAGATGATCCGGGCGATCGCCGTGCTCCAGCTGCTGCTCGGTAACGTGGGCAGGCCGGGAGGCGGAGTCAACGCCGAGCGGGGGCACGCCAACATCCAGGGCAACACCGACAACGCTCAGTCGTGGGAGATCCTGCCCGGCTACATGCGAGCGCCGAGCCCCGGCCTCGAGAAGCTCGACGACTACGTCGCGGAGAACGCCGCCAAGAAGGCAAGCGACAGCTCTCTCAACTTCTTCGGCTCGATGTACAAGCAGTTCACCGTGAGCCTGCTCAAGACGTGGTTCGGGGATGCCGCCACGGAGGACAACGACTGGGCCTACCCATGGCTCCCCAAGCCGGACAAGAACTGGTCGTGGATGACCATCCACGATGAGGCGCGCGCCGGACGCCTCGAGGGGCTGTTCAACTCAGGCATGAGCAGCGTCAATATCGGCCCCGATTCGAATCGGATCATCGAATCCCTCTCCAATCTCAAGTGGTTCGTGATCATGGATCCGCTGCCGACCGCATCGTCCGAGTTCTGGCACGCACCCGGAGTGGACCCCGCCGATGTCCAGACCGAGGTCTTCTTTCTTCCCACCACGCACTGGATCGAGAAGTCGGGCTCGTTCGTGAACTCGGGCCGGTGGGCACAGTGGAAACACCCTGCACTCCCCGCTACCGAGGGAATCAGAGACGACACCTACATCCTCGCCCAGCTCTTCTTGCGCATCAGGGAGCTCTACGAGAAGGAGGGCGGCGCGTTCCCCGATCCGATCCTCAACCTCACGTGGGATTATACGAGCGCCGACAACCCGCCGCTCGAGGAGGTGGCCCAAGAGATCAACGGTCGCGACCTCGAAACGGGACTGCAGCTCGAGACCTTCCTCGACGCTAAGGACGACGGGACGACGGCAATTGGCAACTGGCTCTATACGGGGTCCTGGACCGAGGCAGGCAATCAGATGGACCGCCGGGGGACCGATGACCCGACCGGGATGGGCTACTTCCACAACTGGGCGTGGTCGTGGCCGGCGAACCGCCGTGTGCTCTACAACCGCGCGTCGGCAGATGCGCAAGGCAAACCCTGGGACCCCGAACGTCCCGGCATCACCTGGGACGGCAGTCTGTGGGTCGGAGACGTCCCCGACTTCGTGCCCGATTCTGCTCCCTCCGAGGAGCTCGGTGCCTTCATCATGACCGGCGAAGGCGTGGGCCGCCTGTTCTCACCGAGTTCCTTGATGCTCGACGGTCCCGTTCCGGAGCACTACGAACCGACCGAGTCTCCAATCGACAATCTGCTCAGTGGAACCCGGCGGGATCCCGCGGCGATAATCTACGAGGGAGCCGCGGCGAGCTTTGCCGAGGACGACTCCGAGTTCCCCTACGTGGCCACGACTTATCGCGTCACCGAGCACGAGCACTTCGTGACCCAGCACGTGCCTTATCTGGTCGAGGCGATGCCCGATTTCTTCATCGAGCTACCCGTCGAGCTTGCTCGCAAGAAGGGGATCGATAATGGGGGCCGGGTGCGCGTTCGCTCCAAGCGAGGCGAGGTCATCGGAACGGCCATGGTCACCAAACGAATGCGGCCGCTGAAGGTGGGTCAGGGCAAGATCGTGTATCAGGTGGGAATCCCGGTCCACTGGCACTACGCCGGCGGGACGGGCAAGGGCAAGGCGGCGCAGATGGCCAACCTCCTGTCGCCCTACATCGGAGACGGCACCACGGCGACGCCCGAGTTCAAGGGCTTCCTGGTGGACGTCTCGAAAGCCTGAGGGGGAGCAATGACAACCGAGCTGGGCCTGGCCATAAGACGACTATCGGCAACCCCCGCGTCCTCTACCGGCATCAGGCGCGACGGCGTCGAGATCTCAAAACTGGTCGACATCGACCTCTGCATCGGGTGCAAGGCGTGCGAGGTCGCGTGCAAGGAGTGGAACGACCTGCCCGTCGAGGACACTTCGGGAAGCACCGGCAGCTATCAAAGCCATGTGGACCTCACGGCCGCCACGTGGGACCTCATGCGCTTCAACGAGGTCGAGCTTCACGGGGGCGACCTTGCGTGGCTCATTCGCAAGGACAGCTGCTTTCATTGTGAGGAGCCGGGCTGTCTCGAGGCTTGTCCTGCCCCCGGCGCCATCGTGCA
>JALZJN010000097.1 GCA_030859735.1 Actinomycetota bacterium | reverse complement strand
GGTTCGCACCAGCACCATCGCGACCCCGGAGGTCGCCCATGCGGATTAGCTCAGCTCAGGGGAGTGGATACTTTCGAGTGGCCATAGGTGGCGACTTTCCCATGGCCATGGACATCTCACCGTGAATCTTTTCGATGCGGCTCCCGGGGAGTATGGATACTAGGCGTTCGCTGGGTGCCACCAGCTCCCGCGAGCTCTCGGCGTCGAAGGGATCGGAATAGTTCGCGTCGTGGTCGTGGATTAGAAAGCGCGCTGGTGCCGCCCTTTCCTGGCGCGAGAAAGTGGAGTTGCGTGCTTGCTGGGTGACCCACGCCGAGTCCGGGCGGGCCGTGACGCCTGCGAGGTGGACGCGCCGGGTTCCGACCTCGATGAAGAACAACACCTAGAGCGTCCTCAGGCCGAATGTCTCCACGGTGAAGAAGTCGGACGTCACGATGCCCTCGGCCTGGGCCCGAAGGAACTGCGACCAGGTCGGGCCGGAGCGCCTGGGAGCGGGGCCGAGCCCGTGAGCGCGCAGCAGTCGGCGGATCGTAGTGGCGCCGATCCTGATCCCGAGGTTGCACAGTTCACCCTGGATCCGCACGTAGCCCCACCGGGGGTTCTCCCGCGCAAGCCGCACGACGATCGCGCTGAGCTCGGGATCGATGGGAGGGCGACCGATCTTCGCGCCGCAGTACGTCCATTTGCGCCCGACGAGCTCGTGGTGCCAACGCAGCAGGGTCTGCGGCGTGACGAGGAAGGATGCCCACCGGTTGCGAGGCAGCAGACGGGCGGACGCCGCGACAAAGGCCCGATCGATCGGTCGAAGCCGCGGACGGCTCACCTGACGGCGGAGCACCCGTAGCTCATGGTGGAGAACCGCGATCTCGACATCCTTGGACACATCATCGGAGGCTGAGCCGGCCACTAGGTTGAACAGGCTCCGCATCACCAGGTACAAGATCGAGGAGGCCACGGGCGGCGATCCTACAGAGATCGCCTGCTCAGGATGCAAATCGCAGTTCTGGCACCCTTCAGTCCGATTCACCCAAGAGCCGACCAAGATGGGATCGATCACCACAGCTGTTTTCGACGACACGTGCGGCAATCTGATCCAGATCGCGCGCGAGAATTGATCCCTCACGACCTGATTGGGTCCGACGCTCCATGATGACTTCTTGGCGACGGGCGATGAGTTCTGTATCCGGGAGCCGTCTGACTCTTCAAAGACCGATACGATGAGGAGGGCTGCGATGGGCAAGGTCACGTCCGAAATCTCGATGTCGCTCGATGGTTTCATCACTGACCCTAACGCGGGTGTCGGAAGCCCGTTGGAGGGAAACGACCCCGGTCGACTTCATGACTGGCGGTTCGACGCCAAGACCCACGCCGACGCTGAGGTGGTCGCCGAGCTCTACGCATCGACGGGAGCGGTCCTGATTGGGAAGCGGATGTTCGCCGTCGGATTCTATTCATGGGGCGATCCTCCGCCGTTCGGGATGCCGGTGTTCGTAGTGACTCACGAAGACCGAGAGCCGCTGCCCATGCAGGGCGGTACGACCTACACCTTCGTGACGGATGGGATCGAGGCCGCACTCGAGCAGGCTCGTGCCGCCGCCGGCGACAAGAACGTCGGTATCTGGGGCGGGGCGAACATCATCAGGGAGTACCTGAAGGCCGGGTTGTTGGACGAGATGCAGATCCACCTGATCCCCATACTGCTGGGGGACGGCATCCGGCTCTTCGAGGATCTCGACCCTGAGGGGATCGAACTGCGGAAAACAACTTCGATCGAGACACCGGGCGCCACCCACCTCCGATTCGAAGTTGTGAAGTGACGCACGTAAACCCTTTCTTCTCGCCTCCTTTGAGGTTTCTCGTAGCGCTTCCAGCGATCGACCTGGCGTTATGGCGTTCGCTCCATGGGGATTGGGTTCAAGCCAGTTCTTCGTGTGCCGCGATCCTGAGGCCGAGGACTTCTACAGGAGTCTTGACCAAGCTTTGTTTGGCGGTAAATACGTTTGGAACCCCGACTACCATGCCCTTGGGTTCTAGAATCCATCAATTAGTGACTTCTTAACCGATGCTCCCCTGCCGCCTCGGGAAATCGAGGCCACGGCTCATTTGGCCAGCATAGAAGGTCGGGAACGGCTGGAATACTCTTTCCCGCCTCTTGCTGCAGTTGCTCGCATCAGACAATCGGGAGGAATGGCCGGGTGCCGATGGCCCCTTAAAAAGAGCTACGCTCAGCGGTACGCGCCCTTGCGAAGGGGGTGTCATGAGGCATTTCTCTACCAGGTCTCTCTCTCGAGATAGCTTCTACTACTCCCCGCCGAATCCTGCGGCTTCCTCCTCCTCGGTCGGGGAGAAGGTTGCCTTCTCACGTAGCTCTCCTTCCTCGAAATAGAGCTCGGCTAGGACTTCGACTTGGAGGTCTAGAAATTGATGCGCCCCAACGACATGGCCGCGGCCCGAAACCTTCTCGCCCGGCTTGATGCGGTCGAGGAGCGTATTCGAACGTCCGGGAATCGTGATCAGAACACCAGAGTGTTCCCGACTTAGTTCGTCCTCGGTGAATCGGTGACCGCTAACGTTGACCGAGAGGATCTGATCAAAGTCCGGCGGTCGGGTAATCCGATGAGCCAGGAAGAATTGCTGCTCCGTGCCGAACAGGATGTATTCGAGCTCGGCAGCTTTATCGGCGAAGCCGAGTTCTCTGAAATGGATCACATCATCGACGCGGACCGCCGCCCCCCCGGCGATCACATCGCCGCCCTTTTCGAAATGACCCTTGACGATGTCTGCCTTGAACTCGGCGAGAGCCGGCCTGGCAGGATCAACGGCCACCAGGTCTGCGATGGAGAACTCTTCCGGTTTGGCCGTGTAGAGGCCGTCGCGGCCGAAACGTGCACGGAAGTCCCCCAAGCGTCGGCTCGCTTGGGCGTCCAGCGTGACCTCCAGGATGACCTGAAAGTTGTGCGGTGCCATGAACATGGGGAGGTGCGAGAAATAGACGGGCGCTTCTCCAACCAACAGCATCCCATGGACCCCGATCGGAGGGCCAGACGGCTCCTGCGGCGGATGATGGTGCTGCGTACCGTGCCTTGCCATGACGGCAGTCGCCTCCAACAAAAGAGAGAACGAGATTGGACCTTATCTCCAGCCCGCTTCTTCCGCAAACATATCCGATGTGTAATCGCCCTCCCAGGAGACTGACAGCGGATCCCGTCTCGAGCGAACTCGGTTTATGGGCAACCGCTCGTTGGGCTGCTTCGCGGGAGGTCCACTGGACGACGTCCATCCACGACCCATCGTCCATCTCAGGTCGCGGGAATCTTCGTCGCCACCGTCGCGCTCGTACCCAGTGGTCGAGGCGGCGGCGAGCATGGCGGTCGTGTTGAAAACAGTGACCATCGAGCCGACGCCGAACGGAGCGACGAGGTGGGCGCGGCGGACGGGACCGCTAGACATCGCCCTTTTCCTCGTGGAAATAGCTGAGCTGATCTCCGCGCGGCACTCGGCATCGACATTGCGGAGCGACTGCGGGACGGGCCACGAGAGCCGCGCCGCTGTGCGAGTGGCGTAGCTTCCCGCCGGGCGTATGAAGGAAATCTCACCGTCGCTCGCGAGCGTCCACTCGATGCGCCGCCATCTCTTCCATTCGTGGAGGCGGCCGTTGAAGACCTGTTCGCGGCCATGATCGGCTCGACATACCGCTCCAGCACCCCGCGTTCGGGAGCGGCAAGGCTGTCGTCGCCTGGGCGACCTTTGTTCATTACCTCCGCAGCGACGGCGTTATTGAGCACGTCGTACAGCCGCCCCTCCAGCCAACCAAACTCCGCGAAGTTGAATTCGCCGGACGCGCTCGCTATGAGCAACGCGCGGCTCCACCACTCCTTCGCAACGTGTTCCTGGCGGATTCAAGTGGTCGTCGCAACACCTCAACAGTGGAGGTGTTTCGCGATGGGCAGCAGCAAGCGCCAGCAGGAGATCCGGGCGATGCGCGGGCACATGTGGTCGCCAGGTCGGCCGTCCACCGCCCGGCGAGAGGGCCGCGTTCGGTTCTGGCAGGCGATCGCGCGAGGCCTGTCGACCGAGCAAGCCGCTCTCGAAGCCGGTGTGTCAATACCAGTCGGAAGCAGATGGTTCCGCCACGCTGGTGGGATGCCACCGATCAAGCTGGTCCCCACATCACCTCGCTACCTGTCGTTCTCCGAACGAGAGGAGATCGCGATCCTCCATGCGCAGCAGCTCGGGGTTCGTGAGATAGCTCGCAGGATCGGTCGTTCACCATCGACGATCTCACGTGAGCTTCGCCGCAACGCATCGACCCGCAGCGGCGCCGTGACCTATCGCGCGACGACGGCACAGTGGCATGCAGAGAGGCGGGCGAGCCGCCCGAAACTCTCCAAGCTCGCCGCGAACGATGCGTTGCGTGAGTATGTGCAGGACCGTCTCGCCGGCGCGATCACGAGACCAGGCGGCGAACCGGTTAAGGGCCCCGACGTGCGCTTCATGGGACGACGTCACGGCCGCAGACAGGACCGGCGCTGGGCGAAGTCCTGGAGCCCAGAGCAGATCTCCAACCGCCTCGAGGTCGATTTCCCCCATGATGAGTCCATGCGCATCTCCCACGAGGCGATCTACCAGGCCCTTTACGTGCAAGGTCGCGGTGCCCTAAAGCGCGAGCTCGTCGCGTGCTTACGAACAGGGCGAGCCCTGCGCGTCCCTCAAGCACGAACGCGTGGACGCGGCAAGGGCTTCGTCACGCCCCAGATCATGATCAGCCAACGCCCCGCCGAAGCCAACGACCGGGCGGTTCCAGGTCATTGGGAGGGCGACCTCCTCCTTGGACTGAATAGCTCCGCTATCGGCACCCTCGTCGAGCGAACCACGCGCTTCACGTTGCTGTTGCACCTGCCACG
>JALZJN010000083.1 GCA_030859735.1 Actinomycetota bacterium | reverse complement strand
GTGACCAGAGCTGCGATTCTGTATCGACGTCGAGCGCCGAGGAGAGATCGTCGAAGACGAGCAGCTCCGCGTCGCGCACGAACATGCGGGCGGCGGCGGCGCGTTGCAGCTGGCCGCCGGAGAGCTTGACGCCGCGCGGACCGACCAGCGTGTCGAGCCCGCGCTCGAGCGTGGCGAGGTCGGGCTCGAGCGCGGCGGCGTAGACGGCCGCATCAACGGCGACCGAGTCTTCGGGGCAGCCCAGGAGCAGGTTCTCGCGCAGCGTCTCGCTAAAGATACGGGGGACCTGGGGTGTGAACGCACTGCGGGGCGGTACGAAGAATGTTGCGGGGTCCTCAATTGGGCGGCCGTTCCAGCGGATCTCGCCCGCGTCACGGGGCAGTAGGCCGAGCAAGACATGGAGGAGCGTGGTCTTTCCGGCGGCTATCCGTCCGGTGATCACCGTGAAGGAGCCTCGTTCGAGAGTGAAAGAGACGTCGACGATACCGGGGGCTCCGTCTGGGTGAGCGTAGGTGAGCTCGCGCACCTCAATGTGCTCGAGCCGCTCGCGAGGTTGGGGGGGTGGGAGCTCGGGTGGCGTGTCATGCAAGTACACGGGTGCAGGCGCGACCAGCGCGGCGGGTGGCTCGCCCGGCACGATGGCCTGCATCCGGCTGATCGAAACCCCGGTGCGCTTCAGCTCGCTGATGAGACGACCGATCTCGGCGGGCAACCAGGTGAGTTGATCTAGGAAGACGACGAATAGGGCGAAGTCACCGACTGTGAACGTCCCGTTCCTTATCGCGTGGGCGCCGAGCAACAGCACCACGCCGGTTCCCACGTGGACCAGGTGGAGGTTGATTGACGTGAGCACCTCGCCGAATACGATGTCGCGCAGCGCCACCTTGCGGCGAGCGTTCCCGAGCTCGGCCAGCCGGTCGACCGCGTGGGGCGCCGCGCCGGCGACCTTTACGGCGAGCTGCGCGCCAACCAGCTCGCCGAGGAACCCGGTCAACCGCCCGGTCGCCTCGCGCGAGGCGGCGCGGTAGGCGCTGGTTCTGCTCCCGAGCACCTCGGCCAACCCCGAACCGAGGAGGAGCGGCACGAACAGCGCCGCGGTCATTGTCGGATTGATCCGCCACATCACGACCGCCGCGCCGACGGCGAAGAGCGATCGGCCGATGAGGTCGCACACGGCGTCGAGAGCGCCGTGACAGATGTTCTCGGGGTCATCGCGAAAGCGGCTTATCGTTTCGGCGGCCGACTCCCGGAGTCCTTGCCGACCGTAACCGCGCAGGATGCCGGCGAACATGTTCCGCTGCATGAGCACCTGGCTCTTGTACTGCAGGGATGTCCACGCGTACGACAGACTCATCTCCGCGATCAGGTCGCCTATCTGCAAGGCAACGAGCAGCGCGATTGCGCTCCACACGTTCAGCCCCGCAGACTCTGTGGAGAGCGCGTCGAAGAAGCCGCGGGTGACCAGGCCGAGTGGGATCGGCAGCAGGCAATAGGCAGCCGTAGCGAAGAGAACGCAGCTCGCGAAGGACCCCGGGCTGAAGCGCATGAGCCGGACCACCACGATTATCGGTCTCAAACGAGTTGCTCCTTGATTCCGGAGCGGAGCAGCCGGGCGAACTGCGACCCAGGATCTATCGCCAGGTTGGTCCGCGCGCCGAGCTCGGCGATGCTGCCGTCTTCGAGGATCAGGATCTTGTCGGCCCTTTCGACAGTCTCCAGCCGGTGCGCGATCACAACACCGGTGCGGCCATCCAGCAGGCGGGTCACGGCGCGCTCGATCAGCCGCTCGGTCGCCGGGTCGAGTCTTGACGATGCCTCGTCGAGCACGACGAGGCCGGGGTCTCGAAGGAACACGCGGGCCAGCGCTACGAGTTGCGCCTCGCCGGCGGACAGTCCGCGCCCCGTCGCGCCGAGCGGCGTGTCCAGCCCGGCCTGCAGATCGTCCAGCCACTCTTCGAGCCCCAGCTCGGGAAAGACCTCACGCAGTCGCGCGTCGGGCACGGCCCGATCGAACAGCGTGACGTTGTCGCGCAGCGTGCCCTCGAACAGCTGGACGTCCTGGGTGACAAGACCGATTCTCGCGCGCAACTCAGCGAGTCGCGCGTTTCGGACGTCGGCGCCGCCGAGGCGGACGACGCCATCGGTCGGATCGTGCAGACGGAAGAGCAGACGGGAGATCGTTGTCTTTCCGGAACCGGTCCGGCCGAGCACGCCGAGCACCTCACACGGTGCGATGCAGAACGAGACGCCGCGCAGAACGGGTTCGTCCTCGTAGGCGAACGAGACGCCGTCCAGCTCGACCGACAGGGCGCCGTCCGGGAACGTTGCGCCGGGCCCGTCGACCACGCGCGCCTGCGTCGCGAGCAACTCGCGTACCCGGATGATCCCGCCGGTCGCCTGCTGGAAGCTGTTCATGTGGAGCGCCAGCCGCTCGAGCGGCAAGCGCAGCATCCCGGTGTAGCGGAACACCAGGTAGACGGTGCCGAGCGTGATCGCGCCGGCGCCGTGCAGTGTGGTGCTCAGGATGAGTACGGCGCCCGTACCGAGCACGAACAGTAACCCCACGAAGCTGTAGAAGTACGAGCCTGCCATGATCGAGGAGCGGCCGCTGTGAAAGCGGGCCGCCATCCGCTCGTGGAGTCCGCGCATCGCGTAGGCGTCGGCACCGCTGGCCTTGATGTCAGGCAGACCGCCGAGCCGCTCCTCGAGATAGTCGCTCAGCTCGGCGGCCGATTCGCGGGCTGCCCTGGAACGGACGCCGACAAAGCTGCCGCCGCGGGTCATGAACACGAAAGCTGCGCCCGCGAAGAGGGTTAGCAGCGCGCCGACACGCCAATCCTCGCGGTAGAGCAGGACGAGCACACCGAGGAGGAACACGACGCTGCCGAGCACCTGGACGATGAATCGGGAGAAGAAGTCGGCGATCGCCGAGACATCACCGTCGATCCGCTCGATCATCTCGCCGGGGCCGTGCTTGGCGTGGAACGATGCATCGAGGTTGAGCACGCGGCGGGTTAGGTCCACCCGCAAGGCGTTGGTCGTACGCCAGCCGAGGTCCTCCGCCACGAAGGTCTCGGCGATGGTCGCGACTTGGGCGAGCAGCACGACGCCGATGAACAGCAGCGCGATCCGGACTAGCCGTTCGAACGGCTCGCCGGCTAAGGCCTGGTCGATGAAGAAACTGGCAATCTGTGGGTTCGCGAGCTGGAGGCCGATACCGGCGAACAGCAGCAGCGCCAGCAGTGCGGCGCGCGGCCATTCAGGCCGCAGATAGGTCGCGAGCAAGGCACGGTCGAGTTTGGAAAACATATTCTCCTTCGCGGGCAGCACGAATCAGGGTGTGTGGAAACAGGTGCCGCAGACCGCCCCTAGCCGGCGAAGGAAGCCGCGCCGGGCGCGGCTCAGTGCTCTAGAAGAGCACCGCCGTAACGGCGGCCCGGCTGGAAAGCAATGCAGCCATGCCGAAACCTCCTATAGATGATGTGGAAGAGATGGTAGCGGTGATCCGGGCCGCAGGCAACCAACCCGTCATGCTCCCGCCACCATCCGCCAATCGTGACCACGACACGACATCGGCCCAGCGCAAGGGGATCAGGCCGGAGCTAGCGCCTCGAGAACCTCGTGCGCGCGACGCATCGAAGCCCCCGGGTCTGCGTCTGGGGACCCGATTTGGGGATCGAAGTTGAGATCGATGAACGTTTCCGTGATGCCCTTGATCGCCAACTCACCCAGGTCGGCACGGATCTCCTCAAAAGAACCGACTAGCGGCGCCCGGTTCCCCTCCGTTTGTGCCTTGACCACGCCCCGGCAGACGAAGCGCAGTTCGTCAGGATCGCGGCCCGCACCCACAGCCGCCGCGCGCACGACCGCGATGGACTCGTCGATCCGGCTGAGATCGGCTCGGCTGCTGCTGATCCAACCGGCAGCTACCCGTCCTACTCGGCGCAGCGCGGCCTCGGCGGTCCCACCCAGCAAGAGCGGAGGGTGCGGTTTCTGGACCGGCTTTGGATCGACCCTCGACCGCGGGACTCCATAGAAGTCGCCGCTGTACTCGACGACCTCATCCGTCCAGATGGCCCGCAGGCAGTGAATGAAGTCCTCCGCTCGCGCTCCCCGCCGTGCAAAGGGCGTGCCGACGGCCTCGAACTCGTGCGGCAACCACCCGATCCCCAGTCCGGCATCCAGCCGTCCGTTTGAGAACTGGTCGACCGTCGTCAGAAGCTTGGCCAGCACGATGGGCGAGTAGTACGGCAGGTTCACGACGGCGACCCCGAGCCGCGCCGTCGAAGTGTGGCCGGCAAGATAGGCGAGGGTTGCCAACGGGTCATACACGCTGTGGTAAGGCGGTGCAAGAAGCGGGGCGCCTCCGTCAAGCGGTGACAGGAGGCGCTGGAAAGTCCACAACGACGTGTAGCCCAGCCGCTCGGCCTTGCAGGCGATCTCGAGGCAGTTAGCCGGGCGCGCCCACGAACCGGATACAGGGACCGCGAATCCAAGCCGCACCAAGGCATCGTACCGGGTCACCCGGGCCGAGGAGGAGCGAAGCCGTAGCCCACCGAAGCACTTGCCATCCCGGTGTAGGCGGCATCCCAGCGTCCGTCTTTTCTCTTGCTCGTTCGACCTCAGCCATTCCCGCAGGCCAGATCCGTCCGGCAGCGATGGAAGGCCTTCTACCTTTCGTCGGTTGCCCTTCGACCAGTTGCTTCTCGAAGCCGCGGGGTGAGCTTCCATCCTGGATGTCTTGACAGCCTCTGGTGAGTACTGTATATAAATCGAGGGTTATATAACCGCAAGGTTGGATTACGAAGGTAGATAGGCGAGGAGGGTAGATGGGCGCCACCGCAGATGTGCTGGACGCCAAGTTCGCGTCCCTCGCTGATCCGACGCGGCGCGCCATCCTCGCCCGCCTGGCCAAGGGGGAGGCCACGGTGACCGAGCTGGCGGCGCCGTTCACGATGAGCCAGCCCGCCATCACTAAGCATCTCAAAGTGCTCGAGCACGCCGGTCTCATTGCTCGCGGCCGGGACGCCCAGCGGCGTCCCTGTCGACTCCGGGCCGAGGCCCTCAGGGATGTCGCCGAGTGGACGGAGAGTTATCGGCAGTTCTGGGAGGAGAGCTACGAGCGGCTGGATGGGTACCTGGAAGAGCTGAAGCGAAAGGAGAAAAATCATGAGCGCAAGAAGCAATGAGCTGACGATCACGACGCCATCGGACCGGGAGATCGTGATGACGCGTGAGTTCCATGCCCCGCGAGATCTCGTTTTCGAGGCTCACACCTCCTGCGAGCACATGTCGCGCTGGTGGGGGCCGAGGAAATACGAGGTCGTCAGCTGCGAGATCGACTTCCGCCCGGGGGGGAAGTGGCGGATCGTTCATCGGGGCCCCGACGGTGAGGACTACGCATTCCACGGGGAGTACCGAGAGATCGTCCCCCCGGAGCGCATCGTCTGGACCTTCGAGTTCGAGGGGTTCCCCGGAAGCGTTTCGGTCGAGACAATGACGCTTGAGGAGCATGACGGCAGGACCACATTCACGGCCACGTCCGTTTACAGCACGGTCGAGGAGCGCGATGGGATGCTCCAGTCCGGGATGGAGGCCGGCGCCAAGGAAACCATGGAGCGCCTCGATGAGTACCTCGAGATCCTGCGAGCTCGAATCTAGGCCCCCGATGAGTTCTCCCCAAAATCGCCGTCTAACCTTCGACGGCGACCAGCCACGAGAGGAGAGTGCCATGGCCAAGATGCAGAAGATCATCCCGAACCTGTGGTTCGACACGGAGGCCGAAGAGGCAGCGAATTTCTATACCTCCATCTTCAAGAATTCACAGGTCGGCCGGGTTATGCGCTATGGAGAAGCAGGGCCACGCCCTGCGGGAATGGTGATGACCGCGTCGTTTCAACTCGGGGGACAGGATTTCACGGCGCTGAACGGTGGTCCTGACTTCAAGTTCAATGAGGCGATCTCGTTGTTGGTGAACTGTGAGACGCAGCACGAAGTAGATGATTTGTGGGACAAGCTCTCCGAAGGCGGAGAAAAAGGACCGTGCGGCTGGCTGAAAGACAAATTTGGCGTGTCATGGCAGATCGTCCCCACTGTTCTGGATGAGATGCTGCAAGACGAAGATACGGACAGGGCGAATCGCGTTATGAAAGCGATGCTGCAGATGACCAAGCTCGATATAGAAGCCTTAGAGAACGCATAGCGGGAGCGGCTTCAGGCTGGGAGGCGACCCGTTGATGTGTGGCGCCGCCCAGGCCCCTTGGCCGAAATCAGAGTTGGACGGTGAGGGGGGACATAGGCGTCCCCCCGTCGTTGGTTGACGATCCGGAGTTCCGGTTCCGTGCCAGACGCTCCCCGGCGGCGCCGACCACCTCCTGTCAGGACTCCATTCGTTGCGCCAACCGGGCGAATCGTTCCTTCCAGAACGAGCGCGTCTCTTCCACAGCCCCGCATCGGACAACCGTTCGTGTTGGACCACCACGGTGGCTTTCCTGTTGCCCTTGGACGTGAAGTAGGCATGGACCCGGCTCTCATCGTCGCGGAAATCGAACCGAGCCGACTTACCGGGCTGTGACGTGCGCGAGCGCAGCGTTCCGGGCTCGAGCCACCGGCTCCGTTTTGTCGAATTGGTGAACTCCTCGAAGAGCTGGTTCACCCCGATCGGGAGTGTCTTCGAGACGCTGACGTAGAATCCGTCGGAACGTTCGTGCGCACGTCGCATCCCACGGCCGCGTTCGTAGCCAACGGTGACCGTCTGGGCCCACCATCCGGACACATCGTGTTCCTCGTGGACGTGGCGCGCTATCTCGCCGTGGGTTCGTTTCGTCGCTCCCCATTCATCGAGGATCGCGAACCACTCATCCCAGGTCTTGCCCGAACCGCGCTTGATCGCCTCCTCGGACTTTCCGAGATCCACGGTCAACCGCGGGGTTGGCTTTTCATCCCGATTCACGACGTGACGGCGAGCTGCGGTGTACCTCTCACCGGTCTTGGACATGCGCGTACGGATCGAGCGCTTGCGGGCTTTGTCTTCGGTCATCTCCTCCTCCTCGCGACCGCGGGCCCCAAGACTCACGCTCCCTTGGACCTGCGGCTCACGATCCGGTGGACCGAAGCCTCCCGAGGCGGAGCCCCTTTGCCCCCATCGAGTCCGGTGGCGTGAGCACCGGGGCGGAGGTTCGGCGAGGGATTCGCCGTGTAAGTAGAATAAACCGTGGTTCTGGCCCTGGCAAGTCTGGGTCCCGTCTCCTCACAAGGAGGGAGCCGTCTGGATCAAGGCCCTTGGTCGCTGCCCTCGACGGTTGACGTTGAGAGAAGAAGCCCTCGCATGAAGCTCATTCGGTAAGTCGTTTGAGCGGCCGGCCTCACGGCTAGGTCATCGGTCCTGGAAAGCGGCGGTTTCCCCGGATCGCTGCTGGTCACGGGGTGCGCTTGATCAGTCGCAGAAGTCGATTGATTGTCGATTCGATTCCTACGAGTTGAACATTCGATTAGGCTTCGTTTTGTGCCGCGTTCACGTCACCCGCCTCGAGAAGGCTTCGATCCAGAATCGGCCGCCGCCGGCGCCTTCGGTCATGTGGACAATTCGCCGTTCTCGGCCGAGATGATTGCTGGAATGGATCGGTTGAGCGGAGCGCAGGGGGTCGTGGAACTGAGACGCTGGAGCATCGATTCTCTCTCGCTGCACGCCGGGCAGAGAGCGCTGGAGGTGGGTTGCGGATCGGGAGCGATGAGCCTCGCGCTTGGCCATGCAGTCGGCACAATAGGTGCAGTGCACGGCATCGACAATAGTCGGGTCATGATTGCAGAAGCAAAGCGGCGGGCCGCACATCATTCACAGGTGCAATTCGATACCGGAGACGCACAGGAGCTGCGATTTGGCGACGGGGAGTTCGATGCATGCTATTCGGAGCGGGTGTTTCAACACCTCGATGCTCCCGATATGGCACTCAAAGAAATGCTCCGAGTACTGCGCCCGGGCGGGCGGCTGGTTGTGGTTGATACCGACTGGGAAACGGTCACTATCGATCACCCCGATGCGTTGACGACTCGCAAGATCCTCAATTTCGTGACCGATGTTTTTTCCACGAACGGATGGATCGGTCGACGACTGCCGCGGCTCTTCCGCTACAGTGGTCTGAAGGACATCTCGTTGACGGCTCGTAGCTTGCTTGTCCCGGAGTGGGACCCGGACGCAGATCCGTCGGCGATCGGACCCCCGTTCTTCATTGTGCTGCCTCAAGCTGAGGAGCGAGGAGTAGTCACGAAATCAGAAGCGGACCGGTGGTTGGCGGAGCTAGAGAAGCTGGCCGAGGAGGACCGCTTCTTCGCATCGCTCACGATGTTCGGTGTCTGCGCCGTCAAATCGCAATAGGTCCTTATGTGATGACGGTGGCCGACGCGCTCGACCGTGGCCGGGAATCCTTCGCCAAGCATGCTTGGGGCACCGCGTTTGCCCAGTTGTCCGTCGCTGATCGCGAAACGTCTCTGAAGGCCGGAGATCTCGAGCGACTTGCCGTTGCCGCGTACATGGTCGGCAAAGACGACGACTGCACGGACGCCTGGACCCGTGCGCATCACGGCTACCTGTGCCGGCAGGATCCCGCTGCGGCGTCACGCTGTGCGTTCTGGCAGGCTTGCGGACTGTATTTCAGGGGCGACATGGCCCCTGCCATGGGCTGGGTGGCCCGCGGCCGGCGCGTCTTGGAGGCCACAGAAGAGGATTGCGTCGAACGAGGTTGGCTCCTGTTCCTGACCGCTCTGCCAATCATGTTCCAGGGTGATGCCGAAACAGCGCACTCCAGCTTCGTCCAAGCCGGACAGATCGCAGAACGCTTCGCGGACCCGGACGTGCTGACGTTAGCGAGGCTCGGCCGCGGCCAGTCGCTGATCATGCAACAACAAACCGCGGAGGGCATGGCGTTGCTCGACGAGCTCATGGTCGCCGTCGTCTCCGGCGAGGTATCTCCGATGGTCGCGGGGATCGCTTACTGCGCAGTCATTGACCTGTGCCAGACGACCTTCGATCTGCGCCGCGCTAGGGAGTGGACGGCGGCGCTTACCCGCTGGTGCGACTCCCAGCCAGATCTCGTCCCTTTCCGGGGGAACTGCCTGATTCATCGCTGCGAGATCTTCCAGCTCCAGGGGGCGTGGGCCGACGCCCTGGAGGCAGCAGAGCGCGCCTGCGAATGGCTCTCAGGCCCAACAGCGTGGGACTCGCTCGGAGCGGCTTACTACCAACTGGCGGAGATAGAGCGGTTGCGGGGCGAGTTCGGGAGGGCGGAGGAGGCCTATCGCCAGGCCAGTCAGGCGGGACGAGAACCCGAACCCGGGATGTCGTTGCTTCGGCTCGCCCAGCGCCGGCTCGATGTCGCTGTGATGTCGATCCGACGCGTGTTGGACGAGACGCGGGGTCCGATGAGCCGTTCCCGGGTGCTCCCGGCGTATGTCGAGATCATGCTCGCAGTCGACGATGTCGCAGCCGCGCGGGGCGGCGCTGACGAGCTCGCGGAGATCGCCGGCCAACTCGACGCGCCGTTCTTGCATGCCTGTGCCGCCAACACGATGGGGGCGGTCCTGCTTGCCGAAGGCAATATGCAGACCGCCCTCGCAAGGTTGCGCGACGCGTACGTGGCCTGGCGAGAGCTCGACGCTCCGCATCCTGCCGCGCGCGCCCGAGTGCTCATCGGCCTCGTGTGCCGCGGCCTCGGGGACGACGGCACCGCGGAAATGGAACTGGACGCCGCCCGTAGCGTCTTCGAGGAGCTGGGCGCCGTGCCCGACCTCGAGCGGGTGTCGGCGCTCGTGCCCACGCTCGGTCGGGGGACCCATGACGGACTGACCGCGCGGGAGGTGGAGGTGCTGGCGCTGGTGGCCACTGGCAAGACAAACCGGGCGATTGCGACCGAGCTCTTCCTGAGCGAGAAGACGGTGGCCCGTCACGTCAGCAACATCTTCACAAAATTGGGGCTCTCGTCTCGGTCGGCGGCCACCGCGTACGCCTACGAACACGGCCTCGTTTAGACGCCGCTACACACAAATACCCACGCGCCCTCGCTGCAAGTTGGGTCGTTTGCCCGAAGCCATGAGCGCCGCTTCTCCCTAGTGTTGGCCTCACGGTTCCGGCTATAGGTGACCGGAACCCGGAAGGGTGAGAACGGGTCGACTACGAAGGAGGCAGTGATGACGAGGAGCGGCGAACTAGCAGGCTCACAGGATGGGCACGCAGCACCTGTGGAGGCTTGGGACGCGATTGCGGCAGGCTACGACCGACACGTCGCCCCCACGGAAGTCCCGCTGGCGAACGAGGCTCTCGGCCTGGCAGGCCTGAAGCCCGGCGAAACATTCCTCGACGTTGCGGCCGGGCCCGGAGGACTGAGTCTTCCGGCGGCTCGCCTCGGCGCGAAGGTCCTGGCGACCGACTGGTCTCCTGCCATGATCGAACGATTCGAGGCGCGCGTACATGAAGAGGGCCTCCCCGACGCGGAAGGCCGTGTCATGGACGCTCACGACCTCGGACTCGAAGATGACACTTTCAACGTAACCGCCTCGCAATTTGGCGTGATGCTCGTCCCCGATCAACCGCGCGCACTGCGCGAGATGGTGCGAGTGACCAAGCCCGGCGGGCGCGTGTTGTTGATCGCCTACGGCTCACCGGCGGAGATCGAGTTCCTGCATTTCTTCATCGGCGCACTGCAAGCTGTCGTCCCCGACTTCGGCGGCTTGCCGGATGACCCTCCACCGCTCGAATTCCAGCTGTCGGATACAGAGGTATTGCGTCGACGGCTGCTCGACGCCGGGCTGAAGGCCGTCAGCGTCGAGACGTCTGCGGAAAGGCTCTCGTTCCGGTCCGGTCAGGAGATGTGGGACTGGGTGCTGTCCAGCAATCCGATCGCTGCCATGCTGACCGCTGATCTGACTAAGGAGCAGCAAGCCACCATGCGGCAGGTGCTGGGCGGGATGCTTCGTGAACGTTCGGACGGTGACACTGCCGCCGTTCTGACGAGCCCGGTCAACATCGGCATCGGGACGAAGTGAATTCCCGATGATGATTACGCGTCGGCTTGTATCTGGTAGCAATCCCATTGGCATTTGTTGAACGATAGATTGCCGACGCGCCCTACGTCATCGTGGGCGCTTTTGTGGCTGGTTCCCGACCGGCAGACGAGTCGACGCAAGTTCGAGTCAACCATGCAGCCGGGTTGTCTCCAGCGCTAGATCAGCCCTCCACGACGATCTGACCCTCCATGCCATCGCTTTCGTGGGGAATGCAGAAGTACTCGTACACACCGGGCTGGTTGAGCGTTACTTGGAATGTGTCTCCTTCTTGAAGGAGAGTGGGGGCCACGTTGTCCCGGGCTTGTTCCTCGGTGGAGAAGTCGCCGGTCGAGAAGTAGCGAGCATCAGGAGGGATGCGCCCCTCGTACGCGGTGACGGAATGCGGCTCGTCGCTGTCATTGGAAAAGCTGACGCTGTCTCCTTGTTGGACGGTCACAGTCGCCGGTTCATAGCGTCGAGCGCTTGTCATCGTGACACTGTTGCCGGCGGTCTTGCCACTGGAGGCGGAGCAGGCGGGGCCGACGATCCCCAGCGCGATACAACAGGCAACGCAGCTGAATAGTCTCACCCGCCTAGACCGCGAAGAGCCCGGTTACGTACATGATCATGAAACCCGCGATGAAACCGGCCGGCCCCAGCTTGCTGGTGAGGCCTCGGTCGTTCAACATGCTGCGGCCGATCTGCCACAACACCTGGGCGATGGCACCGGCGGCAATCCCGAAAGCGAGCGCCGCCCAAGCCGGCGAGTAAGCAAAGCCGCCCAGCCAGGCCCCAAGAATCGCCGGGACGCCTGCAATGGCCCCCAGAGCGGCAAAGTGCCATAGGGAAGGACGTTGCTCCTTTGCTCGCCCCAGGGGGGCGACGATTGCCAGACCCTCGGTCGTGTTGTGCAAGGCAAACCCGAGCACCAAGAAGGTACCCAGCGCCGTCTCGCCCGTCGCCAGAGCAGCACCAACTGCTAAGCCCTCGCCCATGTTGTGTAATCCGATTCCGCCGGCTATGAGATAGGCAAGGGCGAGACCACCGAACGCCGTCGAACCCGCTTGTGCTTCGTCCCGGCGTTTGTTCAGCTTGACTTCCAGCGCAATGAGGCCCAACACGGCGCCTAACGCACCCAGGGCGAAGAGACCAAGGCCATTGAGCGACGCCGGCGTCGCGGCGGAGAGCTCCAGGCCTTCCGCCACCGTGTCTATCAGCAGGAATGCAAGCAGGCCGAGAGTCAGAGCGAGGAAGAAGTTGAGCCATCGCTTATCGGCTCGCCTTAATGAGGGGAACCACATCAACCCGATGGCAACTGGTATGACTCCGATGTAAAGGCCCAGGAGTGCGTAGATCCCCAGAGTTGATGCGTCCGGCTCCGGGGTCAACGCAGCGACCTCGACCTCATGCTCGATGGTGACTCCCGTAGACGTTATCAAGGCGATATTGACGGGCATCCCGTCTTCCCACGGATAGGGAATCCGTAGGTCGGAGCTTTCCAGGCGCCCCAGATTGGGGTCCGTGGCGCTGAAGTCCCAATATGCGTCGTTGACGAGCACCTGTGCGATATGAACGGGATCGGGACCATCGTTGCGGAGTTGTAGTTCGATGCCGTCCTCCAGGAAGACCGTGCGCTCAAAGGCGATGGCCTCAACAGGTGGGATCTCTCGCAGCGTGGCAATGGGATTGGCGACGAGAAATACAACCACCAACGCGGCGATGGCGACAAGGGGAACCAGCCCCGTCAACCAGGTGGGGATTCGCCTCGAACCGGCAGTGATGGTGGCCAACTAACCGACCTCGAACGAGCTCATCCATCCGAGCTCGACGAACTCGGTCTGGTGGGCATGGAACATGAAGTGGCCCGGTTCGCGGTAGGTGAACTCGATCATGTGGCGTTCCGCCTGTCCCATGGAGATGGTGTCGGTGAACTCATCCGGCTCCAGCGATGTGCCGGTGCGATAGAGATGGAAGAAGTTAGCGTGAATGTGGATCGAGTTGAGAGGGTCGAACTCGGTAATGTTGATTACGTGCGCCCGCTGCAGCTCACCGGCGTTGATCTTGATGGGGTCGTTCATGTAGTGGAAGGCCACGGTGTTGATTGCGTACACCTCGTTCTCACCGTCGAAGTTGGTGTCGAACGCATTCATGACCATGACCATCTCGTGGGCGTCCGGGCGGCCTTTCTTTGGGTCGATGATGAGCGCCCCGTACAGCCCCCTATGAATGTGCTGAGCAAGAGGGAGTGAGTGGCAATGGTAATGGTGGGTCCCGAAAGGCTCTGCGATGAAGTCATACACGAACTCTTCGCCCGGGGAGACCTCCCCGGCGCCTGGTACCCCATCCATGCGCGCCGGATGGATGCCATGCGTGTGAATAGTGTGCTTGTGGGCTGAGGCGTTCACGAGCTTGATCCGAATGCGGTCACCTTCTGTGGCCCTGATGGTTGGTGCCGGGACCCGCCCGTTGTAGGTCCACGCGGGGAAGAAGACTCCCGGTGCAACCTCGATCTCTTTGTCGAGGGCCAAGAACTCGTATTCGTGGACCGTGCGCCCGGATCGATCCGTCGATGTCTCACCGTAGTCGAAGTCGGTCAGGATCTTGGTTGGATCAAAACCGTTCCGGCCATGGTCGACCGTCCCGACGGCCCCAAGTGAACCAGCCCCGTGGCCCATTTGACCGTGTTGGGGCATGTCCGAGTGCTGCGCGCCGGTCATGTCTGAGTGCTCCTGAGCCAGCGCGAGGTTCCGTCCGCCCAGCACCGCCGCGCCTCCCAGCGCCCCGGCACCCAGCCGCCTGATGAGACCTCGCCGAGTCAAGACACCCATACTGCCTCCGCAACGCCATGGGGGACCGAGTGTGTCTCTCGCCCGTTCACGAGAACGACCAAGGGCCCATCGACAGGTTTAAGTCCCACGATCTGAAGTTGTGCACCCGGGCGAATGCCTACGGCGTCCAGATACCGGAGGACCTCCGGCAAGTTGTCTGAGACCCAGCCAACGGTGGAACTAGCCCCTTCGTCCATATCCGATAGCCTGCGCTCGGTCCTCGCCGGAATGATCCCCTCTCTGGTGGGGATCGGTTGCCCGTGCGGGTCGTTGGTCGGCCGCCCGAGACCGGCGTCTATGCGCTCCTCCAATTCCTCCGACAGGACATGCTCGAGAATCTCGGCCTCCTTGTGCACCTGGTCCCAGGGCACACCCAGCGCTTCGACAAGGTATGCCTCCAGAAGCCGATGGTGACGAACCAGCTCGAGCGCCACCCTCTGGCCCGCCTCGGTGAGGGCACTGCCCTGGTAGGGGACATGCATAACCAGTCCCATTTCGTGGAGCTTTTTCAGCATGTTCGTGGCCGACGGAGCCGACACAGATAGACGCTGGGCGATGGCATTCGTCGACACCGCCTCGTCGATGAGTCTCTTGGCGTTCTCCGTTTCCAGATAGAGGGCCTTCAGGTAGTCCTGGGCGCTAGGGGAGACCGTGGTGAGCATGCCATTGAGTTTAGCCGTTCCTAAATTTTGCGCAACTCGCCGCCCGGGCGCGCCGGGGAGCGGAGGCTGGTGGCAAATCTAAGCTTGCAGCTCCAGGCAGATCTCATCGACCTCCTCTCCCTCCGCGTGCGGGTCCCCGTCATCACCGGGGACCGTGAACCCACACTTTTCCAGGACCCGCGTCGAGCGAACATTGTGCTTTGCGACATGGGCGTAGAGGGGTCGCTCGTCAGCCCTGCCTGCAAAGATCTCAGTTCAGACGGCTCATCATTGTCTCAACGAGCCGGCCCGGAAACGGAAATTTATTGCTTCGAGCAAGTTCCGGACCCAGATGGAGGTAGACCGTGCATTGATCGACGTCGCCCTGGCGACCGACAATAGCCATCCGGCCGGCCTCCTCGAGGTGACCGGCTGGGAATTCACGACCGGTAAGGAGACCTTGCTATGCAGCTGACAGGTGAGCGCGACTCCGACGGGGAGTTGCGTAGACTGCACGAACGCCTGGAGCGCCTGGCTGGGACTGTGGGCCGGCAGCTCGAATTGCTCAACCTCGAACCAGATGACCGGATACTCGATGCGGCGCTTGCCGAGATGCGGGAAATGGTCGATCGGGTGATCCGAGCTGCAAGCGATGTGAGAGCGGCCGCATCGCTGTTGGCGGAGGATGCTGTTGACCTCGAGCTGGCCGCGCTCAGTGAGGAGATGCGTCGCGAAGTGCAGGCCTTGACA
>JALZJN010000326.1 GCA_030859735.1 Actinomycetota bacterium | reverse complement strand
AGGTGGGCTCCGCTCGTCTCCAATTAGCGGTGACGGGCTCGAACCCCCGACCCTTGGGCTCTAAGGTGTCGAGCTACGTTGCGTGATGTTGCGATCTGCGGAACACTCCCCGGGCTACGGGGCGCTCAAGTCGCATGACTACGTCAGGGCCAACAGGAGGATGCGCCGCCTTGCTTTGTTGGGCGCGGATTTACCCGGGTGTCTCTACATCCCGGGGATTGGACATCCTAGCTGCTGTAGCTAAGGCGCAGTCGGGTCCCTTGAACAGACTCGGCAGGCCTGCATCGGCAACAACTCGCTACAGTCGTCGTTGTCGAGCGTGACGTGGGGCGCTTCTGCGTAGCCACTCACATTCTCACTCTCCGATCTGCGGGTCCAGTCATAACCAGGTAATTCCGTACTTCTCAGAAACACTTGCGTACGCCTCTGGCATCGATGCGCCGCTGGTCTCGGCCTCCGACAGTTCACGGAAGAACCCGTCGAAACCCGCCGGAGAGTAGAACTCCAGGAAGCGGCCAGTCCGTGGCACGATCCTTAGCTGTGCATGGGGAACGCCGCGAGGTCCGAACACCATTCCTCCCGGCCCCACACGAAACTCGTCATCTCCTACCTGGATCAAATGCTCGCCTTCCAGGACGTACCACAATTCGTCCTCGTTCTTATGAACGTGAAGCGGTGTGTCGAGCGGGTTGGCCTCTTCTATGACGGTGAACGCCCCATGAGTCGAACCGGCGGAGATCTTGACGGTGAACTCTGCGTCACTAAATCGGAGGCGTTCACCGCCGTCTGCATCGATGTTGAACCCGAGAACGTGTTCCATGCCCCGACTTTAACGCTTCTCATACGATCGCTCTTGGCCCTAGTCCCGCTCATCGGGGCACCGCCCCGGCCGGATGCGGTGAGATGCCAGAGTTCCAGAACAGCAGCGAGGCCATCGCGCCCCGGTGGTCGTCGTTTTCGATGCCAGCGAGCATGTGCGTCGTTTGTGGGCTCGCCAGCAGTTGGCCGATTACGCCACCTGCGAAAAGCCACGTGCGCTCGTCTCGGGAGACTCATGGCCGATGCCGCGCGCTCGAAGTTGCTCGTGTACCGAAGCTCGCAAGGCGTCGATCTGCGCAACGCCGGGCGGAAACAACTCAGGGTTTGCAACTGGGCGCGTACATCGTTCGACTCGTCGCTCATAGGCGGGTAAGGGACTGTTCGTGGCAGGCGTGAAGCTCCCGCTGGCGTTGGCGGAGCTGGGATTGATCGATGAGTACGAGTTCGTGGCGCAGCCCAGGCTAGCGGGCCATGGCCCGACGTTGTCCGCGGGGCTATCGAAGCGTATCGACTTGAAGCTCGTGAGCCAGCTGGAGTTCGGCTCGGGGGCGGTGGCGATGCGGTATGAGCCGAGATGGTAGCCATACCACTCACTTCCTCGGCGCTCCAGAACAAGCCATATGCACGGATGAGCATCGCTCGATACTCGCGCAGCCCTACGACGCCATGGCATGGTCGCCCGCCTCGAGCTGCCACAAGATCTCCCGGGCACAAGCCATCACACGTTCGCCCGTCTCCTTGAGGAGGTCGGTCGAGCCCTCGGCCCATCGAGCGACGTAGGCGAAGCTGAGTCCCCGGAGTCGAGTCCGATCGCGTCGCAGACGATGAAGGCAACGGACTCCACATCGACCTCGGCCACTTCTTTGCTCAGCCGAACACCTACACGGGAGGTGTCCGACATGGACAACTTTGCCATGTGAACGCTCGTGGTCGCATCAAGCGGGTCAAGGACATGAAGTCGCGCGACCACAGCTACGTCCAGCCGGGGCCATGCCCCACCCCGCCCGCGGCTCATTGAGATCGTGTTCGGTACTGGCGTCGCGCAGGGCGTTTCATCGAAGGACAGGCCCAGAAGTGGTAGGGCCCCTGCAGTGCAAAAACCGCGAACGGCATCCAGTGCAGGTGTGTTGCCGCCTTCGCTCCGAGCGGTGGTCAACCCCGCTCTCCTTCGCCTGTGCCCACGAGTCAGTCTTTGACCCACAGAGCGGCTACACGATCGTGCGCCTCCGACCAAGGAATGCTCTGGCGCACGCCTCGATCTCAGATTTCGGAAGCCCTCCCCCCACTTCTTCTGCGCCCGGTCGGGCTCATGACACTCGCTCCCAGAGGTGACGCACGACGTCGCGACGCCCATGCCACTACGTTGTCGGATGCGGACCCCAGTCCGGGAAGTGCTCGGAGCGCCTCGTTTGCGTGACCGGGTTCATGCAGCGTCCATTGACCCTGGCGATCCAGAGATCTGACTGCGACGTTCCGCGGCGGAAGAACCCGAAAGCGATCTTCTTGCCGTTCGGCGACCAGACCGGATCGAACGCCGCGCCCCGCCGGGCGAGCCGGATTCGCTAGATCGTCCCTTCGTCAACCGACACGGTGTAGAGGACCCCCGCACCGGCGAAAAGAATCGTGTCCCCGTCGGGGGACCAACTGCCTTTCTCCTCTGATAGGCCCCAAGGCGTGATGCGTTGCGGCTTCCCTGATCCGTCTACCTGGGCGATGAACAGTGCCTGGCTGCGGCTCTCTGGACGATCGGGGTTGACCCGGAGGAAGACGATGCGGCTGCCGTCGGGCGAGTAGTCGCCAGGGTCGTCTTCGCCGCCCGGGTTCGACGTGATCCGCGTCAGATCCGTCCCGTCGGTCGCGTCGATCGAGTAGATGCCGTTCAGGTCTGGATCGGTGTTGCCAAACCCTAGGCACGCGAGGCGGCTTCCGTCGGGCGACCATACGACGCACGCGGCCCAGAGATCGGGGTCCATCTCGAACCACCGAACGACCTCACCCGTGTCGGGGTCGACGATCACCGCCGCGCTCGTGCAATCTGGCGGGTTCTGGCAGGAGTTTACGGCGATCTCGCTGCCATCGGGCGACCAATGCGGCCCTCCCGACAATCCGGGAAGCAGTCGCGCGCCGTCCGTTCTGTCGGGGTCGATCGTGAAGGTCGCGGTATCGTCGAGGTCAGGGATATCACGCGCGAAGGCAATCCTGCCGTTCGGTCCAGTGTCCTGCTCCTGAAACCCCGTGAGCGCGAACGACCGGACCCGCTGTTTAACGATTCCGTCGCTCCTCGACTCGACGGCAATTCCCGCGCTAATGCCGCCAAGCACTAGGACCGCCCCTATCAAAGCTGCACGCCTCATGGCGTCCTCCCTCCCTGCAGTCTGTCCAAAGTCCTATTACTAGAACGCTTCAGGGCCCTGAGACGTTTACCTCGGCTTCAGCGGAAACAGGATTTCTTGATTGTCGGCGTCGCCGCAGTGCTGCGCGCCCTACAGCCGTCCTGGCCGCAAAACCTTCCCCTCACCGTGGGAGGATTCTCACCATGTTCTCTCGCGCCCAACAGAGGCCCGGAATAACAGCGTCCCTTCTTTTCGTCGGTTCAGTTGTCTCCGTCTGCGCCGTGCTCGCGGGTGACGAAGCCTTCCGCCAGAGGTGGAGCCTTGCGAAGTGGATTGCCTGGCCGGGAGGCACAGCGGTTTTCTTCGTCCCGGCCCTCCTCTTCTGGTTGCTGCTTCTTGCTCCCACCCGCCGAATAGAAGGTAAGTGGGCGAGCCGGACCGCTGCCGTCCTCTTAACCGGAACTGCCCTGGGGGTCCCCGTACAATTGCTCGACGATCACGTCATGAACCACCCCGGAACCCAGAATCCATTAGGCGTTTCCATACCTTTTCCTCTTCAAGACCTGCTGACGTTTGTCGCGCTGGTTCTTGTGGTGCTTGCGGGTCTTCTAGGCATACTCATCGCGCTGTCTGCTTGGTTCATCTCCCGCCCACCCAGGTCATAGAGAAGCGACTACCTTGTAAGCAGAATCCTACGAACGCTATGCTGCCCTGCAACGCACGTAACACACAAGCCAAAGCGGCTTAGGTATCCGCTCTGAAGCGAGTGCTTGCTACCCTCGGTCGAGCGCTCATCAGGACGGGGCCGCGTGATGAGGCGCGGGCCGGCGGGAGGAGGTGCTCTTTGCCGATCAAGGCTCCGTCCTCCGGGTGGCAGCCGCCCTTATTCGGCGACTAATCCATGCGGTGGACGATGGTGAGCTTGAGGCGAATAGAACGATAGGCGGCGCCGCGCACCGTCTCTATTGATCTCTTTTGGAACGGCGGGTCGACCTTCGAACGTAGGTCGCGGACGTAACATCCACCACGTTTGATCCGCCGTCATAGTTGAAACCCCACACATGCTCGATGAGTGTCATGCGGGCTCAAGACCTCCCCGGGATGGCGCATGAAGTACTCGAGCAGGACGATTTTTTGTTCGTGAGCTCAACATCGCTGGTGCCTCGCCAGACGGGTGGCCGGATCGAGGGTGAGATCTCCCACCTCTAGGACAGTCTGACGCCCACCCCCCCGCCTGATAAGTGCCCGGAGTCGCGCATGCTGCTCCGCGAACGAGAAGGGCTTGGGAGGTAATCGTCCGCCCCCGTCGAGCCCGGCAACGTGGTCGTGGAGCGCCTCCCTGGCCGTGAGCACCAGCACCGGGTGCTACTGTCCTGCCGCCCGCAGCCTCGGGCACTGCAAACCCGTCGATATCGGGAAGCATGAGGTCGAGAACGATTGCGCCGTAGTCGTTCTCCGTCCCCAGCGCGACGGCCTCCTCACCGTTGGGGGCGATGTCGAGACCGCATCATCATCGCCGTAGCTCCGACGATCTTGGGAGCCGGCATCCAGGCGGAAGCGCATGCCCTGGGCAATGCGATGGACGTCAAGGTTCATCGGTTCAGCATATGCAGTGAGCGGTTGATCAGTAAAACTGTCAAAAGTAGCCAGGTCAGCTTCTACTCCCCTCTTCAGCGGGCACGTAGCTGTGCTTCGCTTCGCCGACTCGAAGCCCTACGACCCTCAAGAGGGTGCAAAATCTCCCCGAATGGGGATGGAATCCCCCGCGAAGGTGTCACCACTTTCCTAAAGTGAGCCCAGGTCTGCGGCACCAGTTGCTCAGGGGAACAGAGTCGCGTTCATTTGATCACCGAGTGGTGCAGTCGTTTGATGCAGCCAATGGCGGATGCAAGTTGGCCGCAGCTAATTCTCTACAAGAGCTTGGGTGAATGGGTTAAGTCGTCCCCAAGAGCGCCGATTATCAACACAAATGACGCCTTAGGAAACTAGCCTTCAATCTACGCAATAGAGTTCATTGCGCCTCGTGCGGCGTTTCGGGGCTCCGACGAACCGAGACCGCCGCTCGCTGCGGGTCATAAACCTCGTGAAAGCGGCTATCCCCCTCTTCTTGACGTCCGACCGTTCCGGGATCGTCACGGGAAAAAGGGTGCTCGCCTCTTCGCGTTGTCTGCCAGGACTTTCGTCCTGCTGCTGAGCCAGAGTGAGAGGTGAGCTGGTTGCATTGTGTCCTGAACGACCTTCAGCAGCTCCCGGCTCAGCGTGTCGAGTTCGATATGCTGTCTCAGCCTGGCGCTGAAGTCCTCGATGGTCCTGGCGGCATCGTAGCGTCGCCGGTAGAAACGGCGATCGATGAACGCCTGGATGCGCCGGCGCGCGGGCGTGAACAAGGCCGCGACCACCAGCGTGGTAGTGGCCGCCACGGCGGGAGAGCCTTCGGCGGCCGGGCTCACAGTTTGCACGCCGACGATGACCCCGTAGTACGAGATGCCGAGGAACGCGGTCACCGCGGCATAGACGCGCGTCCGATTTAGGAGCCGATCGATATCCCACAGGTGGAAGCGCACAATGCCCACGAACAGGGCGATGGGGAGCGCTGCAAACACGACTCTGAAGGCGCGAAAGATGCACTGATCCGCTCCGACGTGGCGTTCGTTCGTGGACCCCGCAGGACGGCTGACCTATGTCGTCTCTTCCATCAGCCCGAGTTGAACCATGAATGCCATCTGATCGTAGTAGAAGTGATGGCTTGTGATGAGCTCGTTCTCGACCGTTGCGATATCGCAGGAAAGCAGTCGCACGGACTTGCCTGTGGCGGGAATTTCACCACCAGCAGGGTCCTGCAGGGGTCCGGTGTGCGTGCCCTCAAAGTAGCCTTCGTCAATAGCCGTATTGCCTGCTTCATACGAATTCAACATCTCATATTGGGCATCCGGGAACGCGTCGAACAACTCACTCGCCCACGCGACAATGTTCTCGTTGCCTCTTACCTCGCCCCGATCCGGGGTCAGTGCGACGGCGTCAGAAGCGTAAAGCTTCGCTGCGGCCTTCATGTCCTTACTGAAGATCGCTTGGGTTACCCGGTCCATGATCTCTCGCGCTTCACCCATCGTTCCTCCCTCCGTTGTGTCCGGGCTACGTGCCCGGAGGGCGGTAGTCCACGGTCTTGCGAGTGGCCTCGTCCAGCTCCTCAGGTGTCAACAGCGCAACCGTCGTGAGGTGGACGGCCTCGCTGGAGTTGACTGTCAAACCGATCGACGCTGCCGTGACGTTGTCCGGCAGATCGCAGATCACGAACGCGTCATCCTCGCCGAAAGCAAAGTAGAACGATTCCAATGTGCCGCCCGAGTTCTGAAGGAGCTTGTCGATGTAGTCGCGTCGACTGGTCCCCCCCTCCTTGGCAATGCCACGAGCTCCTTCAGGCGTGTAGGACACCTTGATGAGGTATTTCGGCATGCGAGCCTCCCTTCTCGTCGGTGCTTTGAGTCTGGCCTTGCAGCGGTACAAGCACAACCCAGAGCGCGAATAAACATTCTTCGCGCCCCAGATCGAGGGGTCTTGGCGGGGGGCTTGCCCTTTCCGGGCAGGCGCGATGCCGCGCACCGTATAACGGTCTTCTCGCTGTCTGTACAGCATGGAGAATTTCAAATGCCTGGAAGAAGTGCGGTTGCAAGACCCAAAAAGCAGCGCCGCAATCGCAACCCAGAATCGATGGCGATTGGTCCAACTTCCTAAAGAGGGCTATCAGGGGCCGATCCCTCTGTGACTGGCTTGGGTCTCAATCGTGACTCCCAACGATGGTGGAGGAGCATTTGGCGCTCCCCTATGGCCTGTGGGTGCCGAAAACTCGATCTGCCCTTTGACCTGCGGATTCGGCGGCGAGCCCTCAGGCTGGACGCCCGGCATAGTTGCAAGCATGGATGTCGGGAGGGCCCGACGTGGGGGAGTTTCCAATTTTTCAACCTCAGGTTGAGACTTGACTGCGCGGAGCCGACTGGTCAGTGAGCCACGTAAGACCTCGCCTGGTGCCCGGGGAGCCGCTCCCAAAGGACCTGGTGAAAGCCCTGATTGAGTTTTCGGCACCCACAGGGTCCTGGCAGTTGCTCGAGCGCCGGCGGTGACGGCGTCGTGGGCTTTGGAGAAGGCGTAGAAGAGGGCGTCTCCCTGGGTGTCGACCCCGATGCCTTGGTGGGATGAGAAGGCGGTGCGCAGGAGCTTGCGGTGATCCGCCAGCAGGGCCTCGTAGCGGGAGCCGAGTGAGGTGAGCAGGCGCGTGGATCCCTCGATTGAGGTCGGCGACGAGGCCCGGGAGAAAATTCATATGGCGAATGTCATGAGATCGACAGAAAGGGACAGGAAGTGACAGGCGGCTTCGACTGGGTGGCGTCGAGATCCGGTTAGCGGGGAAAACCCACCCTCTGTGATCCTTCGCGTTACGGAATCAGCGCGATCCGTTCCCGAGGCTCACCGAGCGCACGGCGCCACCGTTCCGAGTTTTCTACCGCCCCCACGAGGGCCGAGGGCGGGGCATGCAGAAAACCCGGTAGAAAACCCCTCTGACCAGCACATTCATACATGACGGCTTCCAATTCTACGTCTGAGAGACTGGGGTAAGAGCCTGCCGGATGCGTCGGACCTCGCCGGTACTGGATTCGGGCGCGCTTGTAGGAGCCGATCGGCTCCGGGTGGCGTGCCTCGTTTAGGCGGCGAGTGGCGCTGCTCGTTGTCGGTGCTCGAGCACGGCCAGAGAGTTCACCATCAGTGCGTAGCCGATGAGGTTCAGGTGCTGGCGGGATAGCCTTGACTTTCGGCGGTCTGCTGCTCCTGCTGGTCGCGTTGGCAATCTTTCTCTTCGCGACGGGCCTCGCCTGATCGGCGTGGGGTGGTTGCTTTGTGGGCGGCGTCGACTCCAGGATCTCTGGTTGCCGGGTGGTTTCTTCAAGGAATGGCCCCGCGCATTCGTTCCCGCGTACTTGCACTCATGACCGACATGTTCACCGAGGAGGCGAGCGGAATCATGCGATTGGCGTCTACGGAGCGATGGCGGCGATGGGCTTTGTCGTGGGGATGGTCGGAGCAGCGTCAGTTAAGAAGTCGAAATGACCTCCACTAGTTGGCCGGTGTCTTCATCGTCCAGGTTGGCAGCGATGTCCGCCTGGCTGACCACGCCGACGAGATCGTGCCCGTCGATGACGGGGAGACGCCGCACCTTATGGCGCGCCATGGTTTCGAGGGTTTCTCGAATGGAATCGTCCGCGCCAATGGTTACGGGCTTTCCCTCAGCAAGCTCTCCCACCTTGGTAGACGAGGGGTCTCGGCCCTCGGCCAGAACCTTGACGACGATGTCCCTGTCAGTGAGCATGCCTTTGAGCCGGTTGTCTTCGCCGCAGATAAGCATGGACCCCACGTTCAGCTTGGCTAGCTTCGATGAAGCCTCGAGCACGGAGTCGTTCTCTCCTACGCACTCCGCCGAACCAGTCATGATGTCCCGAGCTTTTTTCGCCATCACTCCTCCTAGGTCGGTTCGCTGCAATTCTTCTTTTCCTACCCGGCAAAGAGCGGAATATTAAGCGACTCGCGTCGTGATCCGTCTCTATTACGCAACCATCCTGCGTTACCACACAACTTGCCAGGACTCAATCTATGTTCTCAATTTCTGCAGGGGTGAACTGTACCGAGGCAGGCCAACCTTTTCCGGCGTACGCCGGGCGCAGATGCCGTGCGCGCGCCGGCCGGTCGACGGCGCGCTCGAGCGCGTACGCCGCTTCAGGCCTTCCGGCTCCCCGGTACGACGCGGTCGGCGCGTGTTGTCACGACCGAGCGGATTCTGACGTGCAGGCGCGGGATCTTGTAGGGACCGGAGATGACCCACCCGGTCATCTCCGGGACGAACTCGCCGGTGTGAGGGTAACCTCCGATGTCGGCGTCGATCGACGCCTCGAGGGCGAGGATGCGGCCCGCGGCGTCGGCGACCAAACGGATGCGCTGGTTCTGCCCGCGCCCGTGCGCCGACGCCTGCAACGCTTCGAGCCGGTCCTCGATCCACCGCACCGGGCCCCCGTGCCGGAGAGCGAGAACGCCACGACGACGTACTCCGGGTAGGTCTGGCTCTTGCCGCCGAACGCGCCGCCGACCTTCGGCACGATCACGCGGACGCGCTGCGGCGCGACGCCGAGCACGCCGGCGAGCTGGCTCCGCAGCCGCTGAGGGGCCTGGTGCGATAGCGAGACGGTCAGACGTCCGTCCGCACCAGGCTCGACGAGGATCCCCCTCGCTTCGATCGACGTGTGCGAGAGCCGCTCGTTGCGGAGCGACGTCTCGACGACTACCGCGGTCCGCTCGAAGACGTCCTCCACGGGCGCTCCGAGCTCCCGCCGGGACGCGATGTTGGACACGCCGTCGAAGAGGTGGACCGAGGAAGACGCTGCGACGGTGGGATTACGTAGCGCCTCCAGCGCGTCCTCGTGGTACCGCTCTCTATGTGGGCTGGTAACGACATGAGAGTGAAAGGGAAGAAGCGGGCACAGGAGATCTTGCGTGCTTTCTTCTTGGGGACAAGTCTGACCATGCCCTGGGCAGCGCCAGCCCCGGACCCTCGAAGCTGACGGATCTTGAGTTGGCCGAGTTCGCCCGGGAGTACGTGGCGCTGGTCGACGGTGGATTCACCAACGTGATAGTGAGGCTCGCCAAGGAGCTACACATGTCACCAGACGGCGTCCGTTCCCGCCGTCGTAGTGCCGTTAGCCGAGGGATCCTCACCCCGGGAGATTCGTCCACGGGACGCGGGGGGGACGGTTGACGGCCAGAGGCAAGCGTATCCTCCGAGACGCCGAGCGGTATCCGACAGCCAGCCGGTAGGGCCGTCGGCAGGTGTGATGCTGGACCCAGTAGGATCGGGGGTGAAGATAGCGCCCGTCAGTTTGGCACCACGGGCTACGCGATCCGAGCCGGAGAGAACCCGGATGAGAGAGGCAACCCCAAGGTATCTCGACGATCACGCGCGCAGAACGCGCGCAAAGCTGTCGGCGCTCTATTCCGAGGCAGCCGAGGCCTACGAGGACTTGTGGGCACCGGAACTCTTGCCGCTGACGCGCGAGCTCGTGCCGCACCTGCGCCTGAAGGACGTTCGAAATGTACTTGAAGTGGGCGCGGGCGTGGGTTCGCTGTTACCCGATTTGAGGCTTCTCGCACCGCAAGCCGCGATCATCGCCTCCGATCTGGCATTCGGAATGCTTCGGCGTGCGCGTGCGGAGTTTCCGCGCGTCGTCATGG
>JALZJN010000200.1 GCA_030859735.1 Actinomycetota bacterium | reverse complement strand
CTCCTTATCTAATCCCGATCGGCGACCGCGCCGAGGCGGTGATCAATGCCTATCAGGAGCGCCAGTTGTCCACTCAACAAGCGTTGGAGCAGCTCCAGCTTGCCTTGGATAACGTCGAGGAGGCCGGACGCAAGCAAGAGGAGACGGGGCTATCCACCGAGGGTTTGACGGGGCTCCTGCTCCTACAAGAGGACGGCGTGGACAAAACCCTCGAGATCGCCACCGAGATGGCAAGTGCGTTCGCATCCTGGCCCCACTGGCGGCGCAGCGAGGAGCATGAGCGGGAGTTGCGGAAGGCTTTGTACAAGGCGGTGCTAAAGACGGGAAGCGACCATAGCGGAGTCGTCGACAGGCTCCTTGAGGTGCTCAAGAAGGGGTCGGCGTGAGCCCTGCGGGACTTTCGACCGATGCCTTCAAGCTTGAGGTTCAAGACTGGGCGGAGCGCATCGGGGTGTCGCCGTCGGAGATTCATGTGCGGGACATGGCGCGCAAGTGGGGCAGCTGCTCGTCGACTGGGAGGGTCACCTTCAGCCGTGATCTCCTTGAGCAGCCGGAGGCGGCCCGGGCTGAGGTCATCGTTCACGAGCTAGTGCATCTGAAGGTCCCCAACCACGGCCCTCTATTCCGTGGACTTGAACGTGCCTATATCAGGGGCGGGACGAACACGCTGGAGCGCTAAGCACGGGAGCCTGCTTACCCGCTCGGCCGCCAGGTGATCCCCTGAGGTTGGTTCACTTGGATTGTCGACTGCTGAGGAGATCGGACAGCAAACTACCCTCCATCTCGACCAGCGTCCTCCGGCGGCTCGAATGGGGAAAAGGGAAGTCATATGGCAGAAGCGCAGCGAGCGACGTGTTCAGGTACGAGACCACATTGTCACGCGGCCGTAGAAAATGACCTTGGCGTCCGACGCTCAGGGCAAGATTCTCCATCTCACCGCCGATCTCCAGAAGGGCGCTGACATGCTCTACGACCGTCTCGATGTGCGATTGCATGTCTTCCGCGATCCCCAACCTCTGGTGGGCCAACTCACTCAGACGGGCCTCTCGCTTACTTCTTTCCCCCTCATCCTTACGGCGTTTGTCCTCCACAGCCCGCCGATGGCTTTCGTCCTCGGCGAGCTGGGCTCTCTCCTTGGTGACCAAAAGAGCACTGATCTCTCTTTCGATCTCGTCGAGTTTCCGCTCTGCTTTGCTGTCTCCTCTGGCAGCCGAAAAGGCAAGAGAAGAGCGAGTTGACGTCAGCTCGCCCATCTGGCGATCGAACTCCAGGGATCGCTCATCGGGCAGCACTTTGATGGGGATGCTCTCCGCCTCATTGCCTGCATCACTATCCTGTGTAGGAGGGCTGTTACGGACCACGTCCGCCCTGATCATCTCGTGACGCTGCAACTCTAGCTCGACCAGCCGGAGTTGATTGCTGTCGGTCACCTGAGAGTGAAGCTGCTCCAACTCCTGGGGCTGCATTTGCTGGACCATGACATCGAACTCTTGTCTCTTCTCAGACCACATGTGCATCTCCTTTCATCGATCTTGGGAGAAGGAACCGGGTGAATCAGCCTTCAACAACCAATCCACCCGATCCCAACCCGACGGAGGAAAGGTGGTGACCAACCCCGTCGAGCCTTGTACAAAGGAGGTCCCGCTTTGCCCGGCACTGGGACCCGTGAGGCCACGCAGATCTCATCGGTCCGGTAAATCCCCTTTCTTCATATGATTTGACGGCCAGGCATTATCGTTCTTGCGTTGGGCATTACTTCTTCGCCCGAACCGCCACCGAGGTTTGACCAGGGATCGACCCTCAAAAGTTCCCAAGGGGTGGCGGCGGAGTATGCACGGGGAGCGTGCTCGAGAATGTCCTGGGCCGCAAGGCTCACCGAGATCGCACGATCATCGTGTGTTCCCGAGCTGTGATCCATTCTCAAAACGCCGGGCGAGACCTCACGAAGTTGCACACCGGCAAGCTCGTCGAACAACTCGGTGTCTTCGGCGTCAAAGGCAAGCCTGCGGTTTCGGAGCAACAGGTGCAGAGTGCTCGCAAGACGCCCGACGCTGCTGCTCGAAAACGAGAACTCGGTCACCGTGATGCCCGTGTCTCGCAGGCGTTGCGCCGATCCGATCGCTTGCCACGGGTCGGTCACGACCTTGGCTCCGTTGTAGAGGCGGCTTGCTTGAACGAGCCACTCTTCAACTTCTCGGAGTTGCACCGGCTCCGAGCGTGTCCCCGACCACACGGCCATGCGATCAACGACGATCTTGAGGCCCTTGGTGGGATCACCTTCTTCACGGTCGGCTGGGTCGATCGAAACCCCGTGACACACAGCAGCGGCGCTCCTGTCGTTCTTGACGCCGAGGTCGAGTCCGATCGTGTAGCTCTTGCCCATGATGGGATCAAGCGGACCCGACAGGGTGGCGCAGTCACGCAACGCTTCGATCGTCGTCAACCTGTCCTCACCCGGAGTCCAACGCCCCTCGAAGAGCTGCTGGAAGGCCGAGTCGGTGAGTCGTCGCTTTTGTTCCTCGATGCGTTCAGGGTCGATCCACGGAGACGGCCCTTCGGTCACGAGGACGTTCCACAGCGGGTCGTCGACGGCGTGGTCGTAGATGCGACGGCTCCAGTGGGCGGGATCACTGGGCGTCGAGATGATGACAAGCCGGGACGCCTTGGACTTTGCGGCTGAGCTGGACAAGGATTCCCACAGGCGTTGATGACTTGGGGTTTGAGGCCAGACGCACAACTCGTCAACAGTCGTGAAGGCACTCCTGATCCCGTAGGAACCGGCAGCGTCTGCGGCGAGAACATCGATCGTGCTGCCGGTGGCAAGCTCTGTGGCCCTGTATGAGCCGATCTCCCAACGCCCACTCAACAGCGGCGTTCTGGTGACAAACCCGGCGATGCTGTCGAGCAACAACTTCGCCTGATCTCTGTCGGCCGCCGCTGCATAGGAGCGAGAGCCTTCGGGCAGCTGCGTCATCGACACGGCGATCAAGAGGCCGCCCAAGTCGTCGGTCTTGCCCGAGCCTCTTGAACGGGTGATGAAGGTGAAGGGTGGTGACTCTGGATCGAGGATGTGAGTCGCGTCCCGCCACTGAAAGTCGGCGGCCACTGAGCCCCACGTTTGACCGTCGGGCATGACCAATGCGGCCATGTGATCCAGGGCACTTTCGAGGACGGTCACGAGGTCTTCCACAACTGGTAGCTTCCTTGCAAGTCCGCCGGAGCAAGAGTTGACGGGGCAAGCGCTGCCGTCTCGAAGGAAAGGGGAGACCGTTGGGATTTGTGCAAATCCTCGAGTACCAGACTTCTCGGATCGAGGAGCTCCAGGCCCTCGGTAGGGAATTCCGTGAGCAATCGGCGAACACGCCAGGCGTGGCAAAGCCGTTGAGAGGCACGGTTACGGCCGACACAGAGCGACCCGGCTATTACCTCAGCATCATCGAGTTCGAGTCCCAGGAAGTCGCCATGGAAGCGTCCAATCGGCCAGAAACGCAGGAGTTCTTTGGCCGCATGAGTGGGCTCATGGAGGGTCCTCCTAAGTTCTACAACCTCGACGTTGTCGAGACCTGGGAGATGGGAGGAGCATAACGAGAGCCGGATCGGGGCCGACTTCATGAGGCCGCCTCCCCGTTCGCCATGCGGGCCTGGGCGGCCTCCCGCAGTTTGCGACCCTCCGCCAAAGCGTCAGTCAGGGTGGACACCCGGGACTGGGCAGAGCTGCTCAAGTCACGCTCGATCCTGGCTCGTGATGAGGGGTCGAGGCCCAACGCAGATCGACGCTCCGCTGCCTGGCGCTCGAACTGGGCCAGTGCTGCGAGGGCGGGGCGGGGGTTGCCGTCACCATCGAGCACCCCTACGGTGGCGAGCCAGTCGGCCAGCCTGGAGACGACCGCCTCGGACCTGGCCCACGATCGCACTGAGGCGGCGTACTGGGGCTCGGCCAGCCACGGCACCGAGGCCAAGGCTTGCTCCAAGATCACCTCGGTGTCGGCACCCACGAGGCGCTCGGAGTAGGCACCATGCCGCAGGCCTGCGAGGTTGCCTTCCTCGAATGGGGGCCACGAGTAGTTGCGGGGCGGACGGGTGCCGGTCTTCGGGGCTAGGTCGGTCATAGCGGGACTCTCTCACGGGCGCTGGTGGCACCCAGGGCTTTCCAACAGAACGGGTGTTCGCTCCAGGCCCTCGTGTGAGCCCCCTGAGAGCGTCTGAGAGCGACGCACAGGCCTGGGGTGGTGCCTGGGAGCACCCCAAAGGGAGACGAGAGGGCCGAACGGGACCCCGGTGGCGGATTGGGAATCCGTTGCCGCCACAAACGGGCAGGTCAGACCCCCTGTTTTGGCGGGTGCTGCCGGGGTGCTGCCGCCTCGGGTCACGCTGCCTCACCCCTGGGCCACCTCGCACGCATCGTCTTCGTGGGTCGGGGGGCAGCCACACGGGAGAGGGCGAGACCACGAGCTTTGCGGGAATGACGCGCCTCTTGTGGCACGCTAGCGGCTGTGACTGACAGGAGGAGCGTCACATGGGCAGCCGACACGTGGCGGGTGCCAGCCTGGCTCTGGATCGGCGTCGCGGCGATGGCCATCGCGCTGCTGCACATCCTGATCGACATGGGGGTGGGGCTGTTCGACATGCGCGGCAGGCTCTCGGTCGGGGTCGCCTCAGTACTAATAGTGATCGTCCTGATCCACATCTGGTGGGTGCTGTCGTTTGTTGCCGGTACACAGGGCCGGGGCGGCGGCATCCTCAGCGCGTCTGTTCTGGCGCTTGGCTGGACGACGATGATGAACGGCTATCCGATCGTGTTCTGCCCGCCGACGTGCGTGCCGGGCTCCCCGCTGTCCGACATCGCCCACATCGGCAGCCTCGTTCTCGGGCCGCTCGCTGCACTGGCTGGGATTTGGGCGCTGTGGCGTGGTCGTCTGAAGTTGGGCTGGGTGCTGCCGGTGGGTGCGGTACTGCTGGTCATT
>JALZJN010000189.1 GCA_030859735.1 Actinomycetota bacterium | reverse complement strand
GTCGTTCTCACGCGCCGCGCGCCGGCCCGGGCGGTGCTCGGAGAGGTCATCGAGGTTGGTGCCGACCGCGATGAGTGCGGACCGAGCGGACGCGATCGGTGCCAGGACCTCGAACAGCTCCGTCTTGCACCAGTAGCAGCGGTCTGAGCCGTTGCGGGCGTACTCTTCGCGGCCGACCTCGTGTGTTTCGATCGTCACGTGGTTCCAGCCCCATTGCGCAGCCAGGGCCTCGGCGTCTCGGCGTTCCCTGCGGCTGAGGGAGGGGGATACCGCCGTGACGGCCAGCGCCCGCTCCCCCAACACCGCGTGGCAGACGGCGGCGAGGTAGGCCGAATCCACCCCTCCCGAGTAGGCGACCACGACCCTTTCGACGCGCGCGATGTGCTCGCTGAGCTCGCGTTCCTTTGCTTGGAGTGTGAGGTTCATTGCCGCCAATGATGCCCTATTCGAATGCATTCAGAGAGAAACGAATGGGGTGGGGTACTTCTCATCTTGGCCGGCGCTCAGTCGCTGCCGTGCCAAGTCACATGCATACTCAGTCTCTCGATCGAGGCGGAAACCATCTGTGAAAGGTGGACGAGAGCTGCCTGATCCATTGCAGTGAATTCTTTCTTGCCAAAGACTTCTATCGACCCGAGCTCCTTCCCATCCAGCGATCTGAGCGTCGCAGCTAGCCGCGCCTCGGATGCCTGCGACGGGGCGACCGCTACCGGGTGCTCGGATGCCGGCTCGCCGACTCCGTCCGGGTCGGACGCCGAGTAAGACGACACCCGGTGCAAATGTCCGTAGCCAGTGAGGCTCACCACACAAAGCCGCGCCCTGATGAGCTCACACGACTGCTCGGCGATGAGTCGCAGCACCTCCTCGACCGACTCCGGGGAGACGGAAGCTAAGGACGTATCGCCCAGGAAGTTAGACAGTTGTCGCAGCATCTCCACCTGAGATCTCTGGAAAAGGGCGGCGTCACGAGCCTCCACGAACCCCCGCCGGACCATCTCGAAGGCAGAGATGCTCTCTAGGAAGAACTCGCCTCCCGCCCGAGCAACGCCTTCGGTGTCGTCAACGAAACGCATCTCGTACACGAGGGCTTCGTTGTGAATCTCAGCGAGATCTAGCAGAGTCAGCCCACCACCAACCGCTTCACGTCCCAGCTCATAGCCTGCTCTCAAGCTGTCCTCTCCGGCGCGCACGACATGATCATGGAAGATGTTCCGATAACGGGCACGGAACTCGGGAAGGCTCAAGGTGATGGGCCGTTCGCGCGGCGAAACCTGTGCTCGCGGAGACGTTCGAGATCGTCCCTGTTTCTCCATTTTGTCATCGTCACCGTCGTCCCATCTCCAGGCTCCGACTTGACCTCGAACTCATCCATCAATCGCCTAGCTCCAGGCAGACCCAACCCCAGTCCACCTTTCGAAGCGAACCCAGATTCGACGACTCGAGAAACGTCGCGTATGCCTGGGCCGGAATCGCGTGCGACGACTACCAACCCGTACCGGTCCTCTCCACGCAGCGGCATCATCGAGATCTCTCCGCATTTGGCGTGAACTAAGATGTTGCGGGCGATTTCAGAAACGGCCGTTGCTATCAAGGTAGTGTCGGTTCTCGAAAAGCCGAGGGAGTTGGCCAGTCTTCGGACCTCCGCGCGCGCCACGACCATGTCCTGGTCAGATCGAATGGAGATGATGACGTCATCTCCCATCCTCTCGATTCCCCTGAATCCAGTGCCTGAGTAGCGAGAATGCTTCATCCAGGTCGAGTGCCGCGTGGATGGGGCCTAGGTCGAGGTCGAACTGCACCATCGCGATAGCCACATCGGGCTTTATTCCTACCACGACCGTTTCTGCACCCCGCAGCTTCGCAGTGAGGGCTACGGATCGGAGGGACTGGGCGACGAAGGAGTCGATGACGTCCAAACCGCCCACGTCGATGACGATTCCCTGAGCACGTAGGTCACCCACCCTTTGAAGGAGTTCTATCCGAAGTGCTGCAACCTCCGAATCGGACAGGTCGGAAACCACAGAAGCAATAAGGTATTCGCCTTGGCGAGAGATCAACACTGACAAGGGGTACGTCCTTACTCAGCCACCGGGCGAGTTGGCTCCTGGGAACGGTAGCCCATCAGTCGCTCCGCCTCTTCTAGCCCTCCTTGGAGATCGCCAACGGTTCTGATCGTGCTCAGATCGACGTTGAGATCGACGAGTGTCTGAGCGATCTTCGACGAGAGCCCGGTCACGATCACGCTAGCTCCCATTAGCCGAGACGCCTCGACGGTATGAAACAGGTGGTTGGCGACGGTTAGGTCTATGGTCGCCACGCCGGTTATGTCAACGACCACGACCTTGGCACGGTTGGCCTGGATTGCACTCAGCAGCTGCTCGGTGAGCTGCCGTGCGCGGTGGGAGTCGAGTACCCCGATGATAGGCAGGATAAGCAGCCGTTCGCGGACCTGAAGAACCGGTGTGGACAGGTCTCGGATGGACTCCTGCTGTTCTCGGATGACGCGCTCGCGTTCCTCTACGAAGCTCACGCCGACCGTGACGGCGATGCGGTTGGCTGCCGGCTCGTACGCGTCCAGTATGCGATGGAGAAGCTGCCCATTATCTTCGTATTTTGCGAACAGCGAGCGGGCCAAGACATCGCGCAGGAGAAGGACGATGCCCACGACTTCGCGCGTCTCTACACCTCGGGGTATGATCCTCTCTGAGAGGTCACGGGCATACGCCTGTAGGGTTTCGACGCTACCCGTCTCGAGCGCGTTGACATAGTTGTCATAGACGGCCGTCAGTTCGGAAAAGATCTCTTCCGACGTCATGACACGGAGCAGCTGCTCCGATGTAACGCGTCCCACCCATTCCTCGGTGAGCGTCCTCCGGTTGGAACGAAGGTGACCGACCAGTTCATTGAGCAGAGCGCTCAAATCGTCACGGTCCGCCGTTTGCGTGGTTGGGGCTGTCTCCGTCTCCATAGTTCTCCTCTTACCGTTACTTGAGTCGGTGGGTCTCTTCTAAGCCCACGATTCCAGCGAACCCCGTCCAGCCAGCGTCGATACTTTATTCGACCTGGTGACGCTTGGGTGTGGCGCCCTCGAGAAACAGGCTCGTCGCGATGGCGATCGTGTCCTCCCTGCCCATGGATGGGCTCGTAGAAAGTACGCTTACGACGAGCCCCACGAGCGACTCAATCAGCCATGCGCTGGGGACGTCATTGCGAATGCCCCCCGAGTTTTGACCGCGCTCCACCAGGCCTCGAAGTGGGGCACCAAGGCTAACCTCGAAGACGTCCGGGTCCGGTCGAACGCGTTCGCGCGCCAGCACGATAAAGAGGTCTCCCACCTCGACCAAGGCTCGGACGGCGCGGGCGACGCCTTCTTCGAGGGGAACCTGATCGAGGCGCGCCGATCGTAGTCGGCTGCCGGCGTCATTTGCCGCCAACCGGCCGACCTCGTCCACCAGTGCTTGGCGACTAGGAAAGTATCGGTAGAGGGTCGCCCTCGCCACCCCCGCTTCTACGGCAACATCTTGCATGCTTGCCCTGTCGCCCCCCCGGGCAAGCGTGCGCGCGGCCGCCTCCAGGATGACTGCTGCGATCCGCTCCTGGAGCGGGTGTCTCCGGGCGACCACAGGCAGACTCATGTCCCCATCCTACATGTCCACTTGGTTGACAGCCGTGTCTCACATGTGCTCTACTGCGTCTCATTCCGAGACGAAAGGGGAAACAGAAGCGGAGAGCGCTCGGAGCGCTCGGACGGGAAGAGGACGACCAACGAGGACCCCAACTAGGAGCGGAGGAAATTATGTTCGTGAAAGCCCGGGCTCTAACTGTGTCGTTGAGTGCAGCTGCGATGCTCTTCGGCGGCATGGCAGGACCGGCTGCAGCTCAGCAAGAAGCGGACGGCTTGATCGTCGTCCAGATCGGCGATATCACAACTGGGGACATCCTCAGCGAGAACGAAGTCGCCGTGGGCGTAGCGGCTCAGATCGCAGCCAATGTCTGCGGTGTCAAGGTCGGCCCGGTGGCGGTTCTCGGCCAGGCAGTGGACCGTAGCGGAGATACCAGGACTGTGTGCGAGACGGGCGACCAGGTCGTTACATTCACGCAGAATTAGTACAGAACCTCCCCGAGGTGAAGGCGGGCGGCTTGGTGGTCGCCTGCCTTCACCGTCCCCATCTACACGCATCGGCCGCCCCCGCACACTCGATGACAGGGGAGACGAGTGGTGGTCACCTTATTCGATGTAGCCGAGATCCTTGAGGTGGGCGGCCACCGCGGCCGCCTCCTCCTCGCTGTAATCGCCTACGGTTCCGCGGGTGGCGGCCGCTTCTACGGAGGACACCGGGTGGGAGGAGAGCCAGTCGGCATCGAAGGCCTCGGTGACAGCCCGCCCGTCCAGTCCTGCCGGGACCGCCTTCTCGAGCAACGCCAGCGCGGTAGGGCAAACATCGAGCAGCGAGAGCTCCTCGCTGCGCCCCTCCGAGAGACGGGGGCCGGCACCCACGAAGATCCCCAGCGGCCGGTGCTCGGACGACCACGCTTCCTTGACGCCCGCCAGCGGTTGGGGCGAGGTCACCAGCTCGGAGGGCTCCCGCGCCGGGGTCACCCGGTAGCCCTGGGACCACATGTCGAGCATCAGATCCGGTG
>JALZJN010000235.1 GCA_030859735.1 Actinomycetota bacterium | reverse complement strand
CCGCGAGGGAAGCACGGTTGCTGCAGAACAAGTGGGTGCCGACGAGATCCGCTTGAGCGTGCCATTTGCGGCCGGGCGCGATGTGGCAAGCGTTCGTTTCACCGATGGTCGTCCCAGCCGTTTCTCGGCCTTGCGCTTCAGGAGGATCGGGCAGCCCAAGATCTGGTGGCACGTGGACTATTCGAAGTGGTTTGTAAAGGAGGGGATCGCGGTTCCTCAGCGCATTGAGGTCACTTGGGAGGACGAGCGAAGGCCCTGGCTGTCCTTCGACCTGGATGGGTTCGCCGCCAATGTGGAAACGGAGCCTCGGCTCCGACAAGTGAGTGAATTGATCAGAGACCATGACCGCAAGATCGATGAAAGGACAAGGGATGACCAAGCGACATGAGTCGCTGATACCGCTGTCGCACGACCATCATCACGCCCTAGCGCAGGCCCGCCGACTGGAGGCCGCTGCTTCCATGACCGATGTACCGGAACGGCGTCGAGCGGCGGACGATTTCCTCAATTTCTACCTGGGCCGTCTCGTGCGCCATTTCCGAGAGGAGGAGGAACTGTTCTTCGCTCCGCTTGTGGATGATGATGAGGCACGCGACCGCGTGATGCAGGCGGTCGCTGAGCATCTCCGAATGCATGCTCTAGCGCGCACGCTGAGGCGACAGCTGGTCGACGGAGAGGCCCATCCCCAGACACTCCATGAACTCTCGAAGCAACTGACGGCACACGTCCGTTGGGAGGAGCGCGACCTCCTTCCCCTCGTCGAGAAACTCCTTACACAGGAGCAACTGGAGGAGTTCGCGACGGTGGGAAGACGGGATGTTTGATGAAGCACGGACCCCACGGTGAGCAGATACAAGGGAGAATGCAATGAAGGTTCTGATAGCTGTGGCTTCGAAGTACGGATCTACCTCTGAGATTGCCCAAGCGATCGGCGATGCGTTGGTTGAGCATCACATCGAGGTCACCGTGGCACCGATCGATCAGGTCACGACGGTCGGGGACTACGATGCCGTCGTTGCTGGGAGCGCGGTGTACGCGGGGCACTGGATGAAGGCCGCGAAAGAGTTCGTCGAAGGCAACGCTCACGAGCTCGCCGGGCGGCCCACTTGGCTATTCTCGAGCGGTCCGATTGGAGATCCGCCCAAGCCCAAGGAGGATCCTGTTGACGCCGCGCAGATGGTGGAGGCGACCGCGGCTCGCGACCATCGAGTCTTCGGGGGCAAGCTGGACAAGCGCCAACTGAGCTTCGGAGAAAAGGCGCTCGTCACCGCGCTGCGCGCGCCGGAGGGCGATTTCCGAGACTGGGACGAGATCCGTGTGTGGGCTTCAGGGATAGCCGATCGGCTGCTGGCCGATATCGGTGCCTGAGTCGCTCCGGCTTGTAAGGCGTCGAGGAGGCGGCCCGCCAACCGGCTCACCATCCGCCCTGCACGTGACCGTTCGGCCTGTTTGTTCAGGTGCCGTTCGCCCCTGGTCTTGTCTGTGCCCCGGAGAGACGCTGGATCCGAGGTCAAGTAAAGGAGGCACGTGATGGCACGTCTGCTGTTGGCCGGTTTCCTCATCGCCCACGGCCTGATCCACGCTGCAATCTACGCCATTCCGAAGGATCCCGATAAGCCGGCTCCGTTCGATCCAAGTCATTCTTGGGCGTTCGCCGCCGTGCATGTGGCGGAGCGCCCGGCGCGGACCTTCGGCGTGAGGGTCCCATGGCTGACCGCCCTCTTATTTGCTGGAGCAGGAATCGCCCTTCTGGTTCACAGCTCGGTATGGGTGTCGATCGCCGTCTGCGCTGCGGCTATCGGCCTCTTGCTCAAAGGATTGTTTTTCCACCCGTGGCTCATCCTCGGCGTTCTGATCGATATCGGTGTCGTGTGGGCCGCGACAGCCGGGTGGCCAGGTTCCTTGACTTAGGCGTCCGGGCGCGCGTGAGATCCATCGCACCACCAAGCAACCGTTCAGACCGACGCTAGAAACCGTCGCGGCAGCCCGACATCCATCCCCGGGTGGTTGCTGATGAAGCTGGAGGCCAGTCAGGTGGTCAGCCGCCGACCGACGAGCGCGGCGCGCGAGTGCCTAACGACATGGTCGCTCACGGATCCAAGGAGCGCTCGCCTGAACGGTCCCAGCCCCCGGGAGCCGACCGTCACGAGATCGAACCTCCCGCTATCGGCTTCTTTGAGCAGCTGCTCGGTAGGATTGCCAGAATCGATGCGTGCCTCGGCCTCGAACCCTGCGTCGCGCAAAAAGGTTGCCGCCCCGTCCGCGTGTCTCTGGCCCCGCTCGCGCATCCGTCGCTCCAGTTCCTCGTTGTGCTCGAGGGTCTCGGCTGAGATGTAGGTCGGTCCGGGAACGGACATCAGGAGAGGTGAGTTGGGCGGGATGACCGAGACGACGGTTATCTCGGTCCGTGCGGGATCCGCGAACCGGGCAAGCGTCTGGACGGTGAATTCAGCCCCACGGGAGCCATCCGTCCCCACCAACACCCGGCCCTTGTCTCCGGGGAGGGCTTCGTGGACTACAAGCAGCGACCAAGGCGAGGAGTGAAGCACATAGGTACTGACGCTCCCGAGCAGACGAGCGCCGAGCCACGTGCGGTTGCCGGAGCCCATCACGACCAGGTCGTACCAGTCCTTCTCCACGACACGCACGATCTCCTGGCCAGGATGGCCCTCGGTGGTGTGCCCGGCCGCCTTGAAGCCAGCGGTCAGCAGTCTACTCACCGCTCCGTCTACGATTTCTAGGGTGTCCTCTCGTCGGGAGGGGACAGGGTCAAGCATTAATGGCATGTGCTCCGGGGCGGGTATCCCGGCGTGCGTGACCGACATGACGGTAACGTTGATGCGGTCCCTGTCCCCAATCTTCTCAATCAGGGTGCCGGCGTCGTTCGCAGGCTCAAACCCGTCGGTCGCAAACAGAACCTTCATCGTTACCTCCTCGGGCCGGCTCCTCTTCTACGTCAACCTCTAAGTGGAGTTCGCCTCTTCGTTTAGGGCCTGCCGGCTATCGTGGCGACGGTGTCGGCGATGGTTCGAGCCGTCCTAAGTGCACCTACCAGCGCGCGGTCACAATCGATCATGGGCTCGTCGGCTTGTCCCTCGAGCGCTACGATGGCGGCCGACGACGGGTCCGCCGCACAGCGGACCAGCGGCAGAGAGCCCGTGACCGAGTGATTGGCGTCGACGTAGCCCACGGCGACATCGGCGCATTCTCTCTTGGAACAAGATTCTCTTCCCTGCAGCAGCGGGCAGCTCACTTGGGCGGGGCCGTCGCAGGATCTGATTTGCCAGCCATCGTCCAGCAGCGCTGCTATCAGATCAGAGGCCCCGTCTACGCTTCGTCCCACGATCAGAGCGGAGCGTGGCACATACCGCTTGAGCACACCATGTAGTTCGGGGCGATTCAGGTCGAAGGGACTTCCGAGGATCTCGGGATCGGTCGAACAATCGAGCTTGTTCATGGGCGTAACCTCCTGCGACCAAGCTTGGAGTGCAGGAGACGCTGCCGTCAGGGCCGCTCGGCCCCCTTTGGACGAGGCAAAGGTCCCTCGGACGCCCGCAAGAGGGCTCTACCAGCAGTTGGACGGTCTTGCGACACTCTGGTTGAAGAGGGG
>JALZJN010000223.1 GCA_030859735.1 Actinomycetota bacterium | reverse complement strand
TCCCACGAGATGCTCAGGAGAGCATCGGTGACTTCACCTATTTCGCGAGCGATCCGCCCATGGCGATGCGGACCGCCTCCGCTCGGTTCCGGGCACCGAGCTTGGGCAGGATCGAAGCCACGTGGTGCTCGACGGTCTTGCGGCTAAGGTAGAGGCGCTCGGCGATCTCCGGGTTCGACAGTCCTTCGGCAATGAGCGCTAGCGCCTCGGTCTCGCGTTTAGTGAGGGCGCCACGACCTTTCGGTCCGAATCGCGCTGCTTTCACACCGAGCTCGCGCAGCAGCGCGGCGGCGGCGTCGGCATCCCGTCCGGCCCCGAGCCCTTCGAAGGTAGTGAGCGCAGAGCGGGCCTCCGCTTCGGCGACCTCGGGCTCGGTACGACGGATCGTTTCGGCGAGCATCAGTTGGGTTCGGGCCACCTCGTAGGGCATCCCGATGCGGGCGAAGATGCTCAACGCGGCGTCGAAGCCCTCGCGCGCGCGTATGGAGCACCCGCGGAGTCGCTCCCCTCGCGCGCGGATTAGCTCGCAATCCACTGCCGCGCCCTGCTCGGACAGTTCGCGACCCCGTGCATCCGCCGACGCATGCTCGCCCAACGCGATCTCGGCATTGCCGAGCAACTCGGCGAGCAGCGCGCGGCCGAGGGGATCGGCGCCGTCGAGCGCCCGCCGGGCCGTGGACGCGGCGAGCGAGGGCTTCCCTCGGGCGAGATACAGGCTTGCGGCCACCGCCGCAGCCGGCCCGTGACCTCCGAAGGGGTCGATCAGGTCCTCGGCCTCTCTCAGCCTGCCCTGCGCGAAGCGAAGCTCGGCGAGCGCCGCCGAGGCGAGAGCGTGCAGCGGCTCCTGCGAGCCCTGTGACTCCTTCAATGCCGACGTGAGCTGTGCCTCGGCCTCGGTCCAGTCGCCCGTTGCGATCAGGATCTGGCCGTAATGGACGCGACAGTAGAGGTACAGGAACGGGCATCCGTACCGGCGCGTGAAGCGGTCGGCAGCCCGGATCCACTGCACCGCACGTTCGAACTCGGCGCAGCTGGTGCACGAGCCGATCATGTTGCAGCTCGTAAACACGATCGTCTCGAAATCTCCGCTCTCGCCGCTGAGCGACCCGGCCATCGCCTCGTCCAGAAACGCGACTCCCTCGGCGACGCGCCCCTGCGAGACCAGAGCAGAACCGATCTGTGCCAGGGCGCACAGCTCCAGGTCTGGGTCTCGGACACCACGGGCAGTCTCGAGCGCGTCGCGGGACAGCCGTTCCACTGCCACGGGGTCACCGGCCTCGCCGGCGTCGAACAACGCGATCCAACCCCGGTAGGAGTCGAGGGCGAATTCGTCGACCAGACGCCTTGCCCGCCCGAGCCAGCCGCTGGAGGCGGGGGCGTTGCCGACATTCGCCTGGTAGTGGATCGAGAGACCGAGCGCGATGTCGACCGCGCGATCGGGGTCGGGCCGGGCTCGGAAGCCCGAGTACGCACGCTCCCGGTAGTCGATCGAAGCTGAGGTTTCACCAAGCCACCACAACGCTTGGCCGAGCCCGTTTAACGCCTCCGGGGACTCGCCGAGAGCGAGCGCCTCCAGGAAGGCATCGCGCGCGGCCATCCAGTCGCCGGCCTTGAGGGCAGCATCTCCCGCGGCGATGAACGCCGCCTCAGCCTCACCCACCGGATCTTCACGCGTCATCGCAACAGTCTCCCGCGATCGGACTCCCCGCGACGAACTCCCTGTCGTCCATCTGAACGCGCTCACCGCGGTCCCTGAGATGTCATGTTGACGAGCCAGGACGGCAAACAGTCCTCGTCAATCCGTAGGTTCAGGGTTCGATTCCCTGGCGACCCACCCCTGACCAGGAGTTTCGCGTTGGCTTCGATGATCGTTCGTTGCTCGTTGAGGCGGAACTGTCGCCGCAACTTGACGCGGAAACTGGCGAACGTCGCCGCACCGCCATCATCGAGAGTTGCATTTTGACTGTTCAACACAGTCTTGGCCGCGGGAAGAGCCGTCCGTAAGGCATCAACGAACCGGGAAGTTCGTTGTCATGGGTGGCCCTCGATTGTCCTCGGTGTCCAGCCTCCGTCTCTGCCTCTGGCACTCGAGGATCTCAGCACTAGAAGGGAACGCGAAGGCTCAGCTGACTCCTGCACAGGCTGTCCAAACCCTGCCGGGGGCACCAAACCGAACAAGAGGGGTGCGCGGATCCGAACCTGGCTATTGTTACAGGATGCTGGAGGAAGAATCGCCGAGGGTGGAACGCGTCCGGACCGCGGAAGTCATCGCAGCGCTTTCTCAGGCAACCGATCTCAGCATAGGGGTGCCCCTCGAGCATGGGCTGCACAGCACGCTGTTCGCGATGCGCCTTGGCGAGCACTTGGGCGTGGATTCGGAAACGGCGTCCCAGACGTACTACTCGTGCCTACTGTTCTACATCGGCTGCACCGCCGGAGCGGAGCTCGCCGCCGAGCTCTTCGGCGATGACGATGCTCTGACGACCTACGCCACTCCGGGCAGATTCGGGTCTCGGCTCGAGATGATGACGGGATTCATGCGGGCGCTGGCCCCTCCGGGTAATCCGCCGCCGGTACGCGCCCTTCAGATCGTGCGCGGGATTCCACGCGCCGCCAGCGCGCTCAAGACGCAAGTGGCCGCTCAATGCGAGGTAGGTCAGATGCTAACCGATCGACTCGGTCTCCCCACGGCCATGCGGGGGCTGTTCGTCCACCTTGCCGAACGTTGGGACGGCAAGGGCCAGCCCGGTCATGTCGAGCGCGACGACATCCCGCTGCCCGTACGGATCGTTCACGTGGCTCGCGATGCGGCCTTCCAGCGCATGCTGAGCGGCGAAGAGTTTGCGGCACGCGTCATTCGCGAGCGGGGGGGTAACGCTTTCGATCCCGACATAGCTGAACTACTCGCGGACGGGGCCGCGGAGATCCTTGCGCTCGATGACGATAAATCGGCATGGGAGGAAACGCTCGACTCCGAGCCGACCCCGCGATTGACCCTCGAGGGCGAAGCGATCGACGAGGCACTGGCAGCGATGGGCGACTTCTCCGACCTCGTCTCTAGATTTCTGGTCGGTCACTCGGCCGGAGTCGCGAAGTTGGCAACGGCGGCGGCCCGGCAGTGCGGTTTCGAGGCCGCCGACGTCGCGGCGATCCGGCGCGCAGCTCTCGTACACGACCTGGGGCGGATCGCGGTCCCGGTCCGCATCTGGAATAAGGCCGCGCCGCTGACGCCGGACGACTGGGAGCGAGTCAGGTTGCATGCGTATCAGACGGAGCGCGTCCTCAGCCATTCCCCCTTCCTTGCCGCGCTGGCACCGGTCGCCACCACGCACCATGAGCGACTGGATGGCTCGGGATATCACCGAGGAATGGCCGCTGCGGCACTCACACCGGCCGCGCGCGTGCTCGCCGCCGCCGACGCCTTTCACGCGATGACCGAGCCACGGCCGCACCGGGAGGCGCTCCGGCAGGAGAGCGCGGCCGAGACCCTCGGCCGCGAAGCGTGCGCAGGACGACTCGACGCCGACGCCGTCGCGGCAGTACTGGAGGTCTCCGGGCAAGAGGTCCCGCGCATCGAGCGGCCGGCGGGGCTCACCGATCGGGAGGCCCAGGTCGTCGGCCTGCTGGCGCGCGGCCTGCAGACGAAGCAGATCGCACGCGCTCTGGGGATTTCGGTCAAGACGGCCGACCGCCACATCCAGAACGCCTACCGAAAGATCGGCGTGTCGACGCGCGCGGCGGCGGCACTCTTCGCGATGCAGCACGGGCTCGCAGCATGGGGAGAACTCCCGATTTCCCGCACCGTCCCCCGCTCGTAGCCTCTTAACAGACGCGGCGATCGACGAGCAGGAGGCAACCATGCCGGGACGCGATGTTGTGGACGAGAGGGTGGGCGCGTTGGACGTGAGCACGGGCCCCCCGCATGCCGCTGGTGAGCAGGCCCGGGAGCGATTGCTGGAAGGACTCCCCGTCGAGGATCGACGCCTGGAGGTGGCCGGCGTATCCACCGCGGTGCTGGAGGGTGGTGACGGTCCCCCGATCGTGCTTCTGCCCGCGCCGGGCGAGTTCGCGGGTCTGTGGATGCGAGTAATCCCGGACCTGGTGAGAACGCACCGCGTTATCGCACCGGACCTGCCCGGTTCGGGGGCCTCAGTGTCCGACGGTCCTCCGAACGTCCGCACCGTTTTGACCTGGCTCGGCGAGCTCATCCATCAGACCTGTGCGATCCCGCCGGTGTTGGTGGGGCACACCGCAGGCGGCGCCCTTGCCGCCCGGTTCGCCGTCGACCACAGTGATCGTCTCGATGGGCTTGTGCTTGTGGACACGTACGGCCTGGCTCGGTTCCGACCGGCGGCCAAGATGGCGCTCTCGATGATCCCGGTCTTCCTGCGACCGACGGAGCGGTCCGTCGACCGCGCCTTCCGGCATTGCTTCGTCGATCTGGATGCGGTGCGTGCCGAGATGGGCGAGCGTTGGGACTGGATGGCGGTTTACGCGCTGGACCGTTTCCGCACGCCGAGCGTGAAGGCCGCGGGTCGCAGTCTGGGGCCGCGGCTCGTGTCGGCGATCCCGTCGGAGGACCTGGCTCGGATCACCGTTCCTACAACCCTGATCTGGGGACGACACGATCTCGGGGTTCGGTTGGAGATCGCCGAAGCCGCGAGCGCCCGCTACGACTGGCCGCTGCACATGATCGAGAAGGCCGCCGACGATCCCGCCATCGAGCGGCCGGAAGCGTTCCTGCACGCTCTGCGCGCCACACTCGAAAGATGGGGAGGGAAGCCATGATGCAGACCGAAACGAGAGCGCGCTTCCGAGCAGCCATAGTTGCCATCGCCCCTGCGGTGCTGCTGGCCGGGTTCGTCTGGCATCCATTTACCCCGGTGCCAGACGAAGAGACCATCGCCGCGGCGGCGGCCTCAGGCACGACGCGCTGGGGGCTGTCGCACCTCGCCATCGCCGTCGCGTCGGGATTCACTGCCCTCGCCTTCCTCGCCATCCGGAGCTACCTGCGCGACGCGGGCGAAAACCGCCGGAGCGCGGTGGCGTTGCCGTTCATCGTCATGGGCAGCACGCTGTTCGCCACCCTCCCGGGGATGGAGTTCTCGCTGCTGGTGGCTGCTGAGACCGGTGCCGACGTTCAGGCGGCTCAAGAGGTGCTGTTTCCGTGGGTCCTCCCCGCCCTACTCGCAGGCGCGGTCACCTTTGCGATCGGCGTACTTGGCTTCGCGAGAGCCATAGCCGACAGCCGGGTGCTCAGACCACGGCTGACGCGACTCGTCGTGGTAGCGCTCATCGGCATGGCCGCCGCGCGCTTCGTCCCCCTGGGCGCGGTTCAGTTCTACCTGCAGGGCGTGGCCGGCATCGTGGCTCTGTGGCCGCTGGCCTACGAGATGTGGAAGCATTCGGAAGTACGAGTGGCGGAACAGCCGCGACCGATGCCTGCGACGTGATGGCACCATGAGATCAGAGCGATGACCGCAGATTCCCCTTCTCGCGACAAGCGAGCCCGGGCGACCGAGCGCCTGCGGCGGAAGTACGCGAAGACGGCTCCGAGGTACGACAAGGAAACGGACTTTTGGGAACGATGGCTCTTCGGGAGCGAACACCGCGGTTGGGCGTGTTCACAAGTCATCGGGAACACGCTCGAGGTCGCCATCGGCACCGGGCTCAACCTGCCGCACTACCCCCCAGATACGCGCCTCACTGGACTCGACCTCAGCCCCGAGATGCTGGCGCTTGCGAGGACCAACGCTAAGAAGATAGGGCGCACTATCGAGTTGAAGGAGGGCGACGCTCAGAACCTCCCATTTGCAGACCATTCTTTCGATGCCGTCGTGTGCACCTACGCGCTGTGCAGCGTGCCCGACGAAGCGCGAGCCATCGCGGAGATGAAGCGGGTCCTCAAGCCGGGCGGCCGCTTGATACTCATCGACCATGTCCGCAGCACGGTCAAACCGATCTTCTGGTTGCAGTGGGCCTACGAGTTCATCCCGTCACGAACTAAGGGCGAATACATGACCCGCCGACCGGCACTCCACGTGTTTAGGGACGATTTCGAAATCAAGGCGCACGATCGGCTGCGAGCGGGAATCATCGAACGTCTCCTCGCGCTGAAGCCCGGCCGGCCGTAGCGGAGGAATCTTGACGCGGAATTGACGCGGTAGTTGATCAGATCAATTCGGACGCGAACGTACAGCTCAGGAAGTCGAACACTTGCCGACCTGCGGAAGCAGTTAGCAGTCGGGGTTCGCAAGGACCTCTCAGGATCGCTCAGGACGCCAAGAGAACTCTTAATCCGTAGGTTCAGGGTTCGAGTCCCTGCCGACCCACCCATTCGACCTGGTCAGCGCACGAATCAGCATTTCCCTCAAGCGCACGTGACCAGGCAACTACCAGGCAGCGGCGCGTAGTTGGCCCGAAAGCGGCTCGCTCATCCGCTTTGTGCATTCGCAAAGACGCAGGTAGGGCGCTGTGACCTCCATAATCATGGCTCCGTCGATCCCGCATTCGGATCGTGAATCCGAATGTTCGAATGCAGAGCGTTTGCGCGAAGAGCGCACGTCGTTCGCGTTCCCTCCCGGTACGAAACCCACCGGGGGCGCGAGCACGAGGTGCGACCCCAGTAGGTTCAGGCCGCCGGCACGCTCGTCGGTGCACTGCATCCTGTCGGAGGAGTCAGTGGCAAAGGTTCGAATCTGAACTACTGGCCGCCGGCCCCTAGACTCTTGGTGTCCATGGCGAGCGAGCTTGAGGTAGCTCGGAAAGCGTTCGAAGAGCGGGCTTGGCGCGCCGCCTTCTCCCGGCTTGCCACCGCTCACTCAGAAGAGGCATTAGGGCTCGACGATCTCGAGCTTCTAGCTCAGGCGGCCTACTTGTGCGGCGAGGATGCGGCCAGCGAGAAGGCGTGGATCGAAGCCAACCGGCGGTCGGTTGAAAACGAGGATTGGGCGCGAGCAGCTCGTTGTGCGTTCTGGCTCGGTGTGACCCTGCAAGCCCGCAGCGAGAGGGCCCAGGCCGGTGGCTGGTTCGCCCGGGCACAGAGAGTCTTGGAAGACAACGATCACGACGGTGTCGAGCGGGGATGGCTGTTGGTGGGCGCAGGACTAAGGCTGCATCATGAACGTCACTACGACGCATCCACGCAGGCTTGGGAACAGGCCCTCGAGGTCGGCAAGCGCTTCCATGATGTGGATCTGGTCGCCACAGCTCGCCAGGGTTTGGGCAGGATCCTGATCAAGCAGGGTCGCATCTCCGAGGGATCGCCGATGCTCGATGAGTCCATGGTGGCGGTCTTGGCGAACGAGGTCTCCCCCATCCCGGCCGGAATCATCTATTGCAGCGTTATCGAGGCTTGCCAGGAGATGTTGGATATTGCCCGTGCTCAGGAATGGACCGCCGCGCTGAGCGATTGGGTAGCTGCCCAGTCCGACCTCGTGCCCTACCGCGGCCGGTGCCAGATACATCGCTGCGAAATCATGACGCTCGAAGGCAGATGGTCCGATGCAGCCGAAGAGATCGCGCAGGCATGCGAGCGATTGGTCGATCCGCCGCAACCGCAACTGGGCATGGCGTTAAACCGGCAAGCAGAGGTTCACCGACTCCGGGGAGAATTTGACGCAGCCGAAGAGGCCTACCGTCAGGCCAACGAGAAGGGCTTCGTGATGCAGCCGGGCTGGGCTCTGCTCAAGCTGGCCAGAGGCGAAACCGAGGTTGCGGTTGCTGCGATCCAGCGCTCCTACGAGGCGACCTCTAAGGAAGTCACCCGGTGTCGTGTGCTGCCCGCTTACGTCGAGATCATGCTGGCCGCCGGCAACATAGAGGCCGCAAAGGCAGGTCATCAAGAGCTGACTGAGATCGCCGAGACGCTGGATTCTCCTCTCTTGAGAGGCGTGGCCCTTCGATGCAGAGGTGCCGTGCTGCTCGCTGAGGGCAATACAACGGACGCCCTGGCAACGTTCGCGAAGGTATGGGAACAGTGGTCCGCACTCCAAGTGCCCTACGAGTCTGCACATCTGCGGTTGCTAAGCGCGCAAGCGAGCAGGCAGGCAGGAGATGAACATACGGCCAACTCGGAATTCGATGCCGCCAGGCATGCATTTGAACAACTCGGTGCGGCCCATGAGCTGAAGGTGCTATCTGGTTCCACACCTGCTCAAATCCCCGGGGGGCTATCGCCCCGTGAGGTTGAGATCCTGTCTCTAGTTGCCAAGGGCAAGTCCAATCGAGCAATCTCGTCTGAGTTAGTGATCAGCGAACGAACCGTCGCCCGGCATATGAGCAACATCTTCAACAAGCTGGACGTCACTTCGCGCACCGCCGCCAGCGCCTTCGCGTTCGAGAACGATCTCGTCAGGACCGATGGTCAGAAATGACCATCGCCCAGCCTCCGAAGTTGGTCATTGCTTTCGATGCTGGAGGAAGACCCCGTCCCTAGGGTCATCCCAGTCGCGCGGCAACTAAAGGAGCCGGCAGAAAGCCTGGCATCACGAGTGGGAGGGATGACGATGAGTACCGCAACTGCAGCCCACACGGAAGAGGTAAGGGCTGTCCACGAGAAGGTCCTTTCGGGATCTTCGGTTAAGAACCGCTTCATCAAGACCCCGACGGGTCGGGTTCACGTCATCGAAGCGGGGGACGGCCCCCCAGTGCTGTTGTTCAACGGTAGTGGCCCGTCGGCTCTCCACATGCTGCCGCTGCTCGAGAGGATCGACGGAGCCTGGACGATCGCGGTCGACCGGCCGGGCTTCGGGCTGAGCGACCCCGCAGATGTTCCGAAGAACAAGTTCCGCCAGGTGGCGGTGGAGCTCGTCGACGGAGTTATGGATGCGCTCGGTCTCGACGACGCCGTGGTCGGAGGGAATTCGATGGGTGGCACGATCGCCACCTGGTACGCGCTCGCTCGTCCCGATCGGGTCCGCAAGCTCCTCTTAATTGCCTCCGCTCCTCTGTTCCCAGGTACCTCAGTTCCAGGGATGCTGCGATTGGTGGTGAGCCCGATCGGCACCCTGCTGGGGAAGTTGATGAAGCCGAGTCCGAAGCTCGTCGTGCGGAACATGAAGGCTTTCGGCGAGGGGGAGACCATCACCCGCTACCCCGAGCTGATCGAAGCGCAGGTGGTGGCCGGAGGAGACAAGACCTACGCCGACACCAGCACCGGAGAGTTGAAGACCATCGTCTCGATCTGGGGATTTCGCAGTGAATTCCTCCTCAGCGATGCCGACCTGGCGAAGATCAAAGCTCCAACCCAGATCATCTGGGGAACCAACGATCCACTCGGTGGCACCGATGTGGCCAAGAAGGTCGCTGGGGCGATCTCCGATTCCCGACTGGAGATCCTCGATGCAGGTCACGGCCCCTGGTTCGGTCATCCCGAAAAAGTGGCGAAGCTCATCTCCGATTTCGCGAGGTAGCTCCCGCGTTAGGCGGAGAGGTGCTCCTTCGACAGTCTGCCGATGTTCGCTCGTGAAGAGATTCGGGGGATTCAGAGCGACGGCGCCCTCACCTTCACCGTTCAGGATCTATATCGAGACGATACCTAGCAGCGAGCATCACTGATGCCGAAGGTTGCCCCTTTTGGCGTTCGGTTCCTGCCGGGGGCACGTACCAGAAGGGAACGCTTGCCGGTTCTTGCGTCCGCGGTCGTCGAACCGACTAGCTTCGCGGATTCCACGGCCATTGATCGAGTGCTTGATCACCCACAGTGACACGGCAGTTCGTCCAATTCGACGGTTTGTCGTAACGGAGCTCAAGTCGAAAGGCTTCGAACAGCCACCGCAGAACCTCGCTCCCGCGCGAGTGCAGGGGCGCACGTGATGGCGTGCTCTTATGATCGGGGCAGGGTGGAGCCCATGGAGATGGAGATACAGAGCGGGCTGCCTGTTGGGGTCGCGGCGTTCGTCGGCCGCGAGCGCGAACGTGTGAAAGTGGCCGACCTGGTCGCGGATGCCCGGGTGGTGACGCTGACCGGTTCGGGTGGCTGCGGCAAGACGCGGCTGGCCGTGGAGGTCGCCGGGGACGTGGCGTCGCGGTTTTCCGACGGGGCCTGTTGGGTGGACCTGCAGGGGGTGAGCGAATCCGGGCTGGTCCCGCCGGCCATTAGTGCAGCGGTGGATGTCCACGAGCGACCCGGACAGGCGCTGACCGACACGCTCGCCGAGCAGCTTCATGCGCGGCATCTGCTGGTCGTGCTCGACAATTGCGAGCACTTGGTGGAGGCGTGCGCGGAGCTGGTCGGCGAGTTGTCGTCGGCGCGTCCGCAGCTGCACGTGCTGGCGACCAGCCGTGTGCCGCTGGTCATCGAGGGGGAGGCGACGTTCGAGGTTACCGGGCTGCCGGTGCCCGACCCCGATGTTTCCTCTGCCAGCACGGTCGCGGCAGCGGACGCGGCGCGGTTGTTCGAGGTGCGGGCCCGGCAGGTGGCTGCGGACTTTCGGATCGGTGACGACAACGCTTCGGCGGTGGTCGAGATCTGCCGGCGTCTGGATGGGATCCCGTTGGCGATCGAGCTGGCGGCGGCGCGGGTGCGGGTGCTGGCGCCGGGCCAGATCGCGGCCGGGTTGTCGGACCGGTTCGGGTTGTTGACCGGCGGGGTGCGGGGGGCGCCGGCACGTCAGCGAACGCTGGAGGCCTCCCTGGACTGGAGCTACGACCTGCTCGACGACGTGCAGCGGTTGGCGTTGGCGAGGCTGTCGGTGTTTGCCGGGTCGTTCGAACTGGATGCTGCCGAGGCGGTGGTGGGCGGGGACGGCATCGACGCCGACGACGTGCTCGACCTGGTCGCTGGGCTGGTCGAGCAGTCGTTGGTGCAGGTCGTCCAGCGTCAGGGCAGGGCCCGCTACCGGCTGCTGGAGACGATCCGGGTGTATGCCCGGCAGCGGCTGTCCGAGCTGGACGATCCCGATGTAGTGCGTGGCCGCCACCTGGAGTTCCATGTCGGGCTGGCGGGGCGGGCGCACGCGGGTCTGACCGATGCACAGCCTGAGTCCTGGGTGGCGCGGCTCGCGGCCGATCTGGATGATCTGCGCGCCGCGATGGACTGGGCGGTGGAGACAGGAGATCTGCGGGGGCTGGTGGACCTCACCGAGCCGGTCGTGCGCTTCTGGTTCGATCGCGGCCTGTACGGAGAGGTGCACCGACGACTGCACGAGGCGGTCGAGAGCCCAGGCGCCCCCCATGACGAGCGCGTAAGGGGGCTGACCACAGCGGCGCTGCTGGCCCTGCCCATCGGCGAGACGGACTACGCCCATCGGTCCGCGAGCCAGGCGGTCGACGCTGCACGCACCGCTGACGTGGGCGGTGCGCTCGCCCTCGGGTTGAGCGTTCGGGCCCAGGCGGGGGCCGTGTCGGGGCTGTCGACCAGCGACCAGGTGGACGCCGACATCGAGGAGGCGGTCGAGCACGCCAAGGCGTGTGGTGATGCTGCGATCCACGCCTGGACGCTGACGCTCGGCGGATGGACACTGCTTCGCAGCCGCACGATCGCCGCCGGGTGCCGCCTGCTCGAGCAGGCGATCGAGGTCTGCGAGAACGGCGAGATCGCCTTCCAACTGCCCCCTGCCCACGGGGTCCTGGGGCTGTGGCCGGTGTTCTCCGAGCGGCTCGAGCGGACACGTCAACACGCTCGACGTGCCGTCGAACTCGCCCGCCAGGTCGGACGTCCCGCGTGGGAGGCCGTCGGGTTCGCCGGCCTCGGAGCGGCCGACGTCCTGCAGGGCGACCACGGTCAGGCGCAGGTCTGGCTGTCCAAGGCGCAGGCAGTCATTGCAAGACCTGGTCTGGAGGGGACCGAATACGACATGTTCGTCCGTCCCTGGCTCGCGTTCTCGGCCTACGCGGCCCGCGATCTTCAGACCGCTCGGGCCACCGCGGCGGAGATCGTGAGGCTCGGCCGTCGTCGCGGCAACCGCTGGGACGAGTCCGTCGGTGAGTGGCTACTGGGCGTGCTCGCACACGGCCAGGGGCGCCACGACGAGGCGCGAGCACATCTTGAGGCCAGCCGAGCACTGTCGACCGACCCACGGCTCCCGTTCACGCTGGGCCGGTCGTCGCTGGGTCTCGCGGGACTGGCCAGGGAGGAAGAGGACCCCGGCGAGGCCTGGGACCTGGCCCATGACGGCCTGGAGATCCTGGATGGCTACGGCGACCGGGTCGGGGCGGCTGCGGCGCTGGAGACGATCGCCGACCTCGCTATGGCCCTTGGCGACCCCGAGCGGGCGCTGCGCCTGCTCGCCGCCTCACAACGGTTCCACGCTGACGCCGGAATCGCCCGTTTCCCCTTCCAGGCCGAGTACTTCGATCGTGCCGTCGACGCCGCACGGGTCGCGCTGGACCCCACTGACG
>JALZJN010000178.1 GCA_030859735.1 Actinomycetota bacterium | reverse complement strand
GCAGAACCGGGCCGAGGGCTCGTTGGTCGCTCCGCAAGACGAGCAGGCGAGCTGTAATGCCGTCCCGCACTGAAGACAGAACTTTCGTCCACTTCGATTGTCCGCCCCGCACTCCGGGCACAGCATCGTTGCCACCCTCCTGCCACCGCTTGGTTAGGTAATTGAGCGTAACCGGGCGCCCGGCTCCGGCGCCGCGGGCTTAGTTTTCCGAAGGTGGAGCGGCCGAGGAGCTTTCGGCCGGCGCCGGCTCGGCTTCAGACAGCTCCCACGACGCCGGAACTCCCCGGTAGCGGGCGAGCAGATAAAGAGCGATCAGCACCACCGCGGCGGCGAGGATCTGGCTTCCGGTGAGTCCCAGGTAGCGCTTGTCGACGCGCAGGAAGTCGGTGATGACTCGCATCGAGCCGTACCAGACTCCGAAGAAAAGCGCTAGAAAGCCCGCGCGGCGCTCCCCGCGGCCCAGCCACACCAGCGCCAGGAACAGGAGCAAGCTCGAGACCATGTCGTAGAGCGCAGTCTGGTGGAGAGTGAGGTCGAAACATCCCAGCGACGGAGGCTCCCCCTGCCGAAAAGCTTGCAGATAGGCGGAGGCGGGCTGCGGGTCACCGGCGGCGGCGTCGCCGAGACAGCGCCACCCCAAGGGAAAGCTCGTGGGCTTGCCCAGATGATCTCCTATCGCGAGGTCGCCGAAGCGACCCAGGAAGATCCCGAACGCCAGTCCCACCACGGCCAAGTCGAGGCTTCGCCAGAAGCCCATCCGGTGTGCCCTCACGTAGGGGACCGCGGCCAGGATGCCTCCGGTGATGCCGCCGAGGAGTGAGATGCCGCCCTCGTAGATCTTCAATACGCCGAGCGGATCCTGTCCTCCGTCGGTTACTTGCGACAGGTGGCCCAGGACATAGCCGATGCGAGCGCCGACGAGCGCGCCGAGCAGGGCCCAGAAGAGGGCGTTCCAGATGTCGTCCTCGGCCGGTGCTCCCGCCGCTCGCGCGCGCCCTACCATCACCCGAGCTCCCAGGAGGTAGCCGAGCGCGATCCCGATTCCGTGAGGTGAAACCGCTACGGGGCCAAGCTCGATGCGCGAGAGGATCTCCCACGCCAGAGGGTTGAGGCCGACCTGGAAGGCCTCAGCGACGATCACGGTACGTTGCGGCCGAACTCTTCGAAACAGGCGTGCGTAACCGGCATCCGCTCGGCGAACAAGCGCTCGACCGCCTGCGCATAGATCCTGATCTCGTATTGAGCCGAAGTGGAGTTACGCAGCGCGAGGAAGTTCATCAGCGAGCGCGCGTTCAGGGTCCAGTAGAACTGCGTGTAGATGCCGAAGGGGAGGATGCTGCGGGCGAGCTCCTTCGCCACCCCCTTGCCCACCAGCGCGAGGTACTCCTCGTAGAGCTGCGCATAGATCCGTCGAAAGGTGTCGATGGTGTCGCCGGCAACCGTCTCCTCAGCTGGCTCGAAGGTGTAGGCGCCGGGCTTCCCCACTTGCGTCCGAACCGCTTGCGGGGAGGGGACGTAGAAGTCGCCCTCGAGCTGGTGATAGCGAGCCGATTCCTCATTGAAGCTGTTGTGCACGACAATGCCGTTGGCCACGAAGTTGTGCCAGGGGGCCTCGACGCTGAGGTCGTATGTGGGTCGAAGGCCCACATACTCCACCTTCTCGACCTGGACGAGCCGACCTGTGAAGGTGACGACTCGATCCTGACAAACCTTCGTTCCATTGACCACAAAGGACGCCATTCGAGTCGCCCTCGCCTTCTCCCCATGGCCCGTGAATCCCACAGCCTCTTCGAGGGTTTTCCAACCGGCGTCGGTGAGGAACCTGTGTGTGCTTGTCGCATCTATTTGCTTGCCGTCGGCGAGAGTCACTCTGTATACGGGCTGCACTCCGGATTCGAACATCTCACTGATATGTGCTGTCGTGAACTCGTTGGTGTCCTCGTCGAGCACTCGAAGTCGCATCCCTCCGAGTCGCAAACGAGAGCCTCGATGGGACGTTGTTCCACCCATCCACATGGTCCAGAGCTCGTCTATGGACTTGCTGCGCACCCGAGGGATCGCATCAGTCGCGTCAACGAAGCTGATTCCAGTGTCGCCCGTGAGGCAGCCCACCCGGTGGCGAAACCATTCTCTCGCGACGAAGATCGGGCAACGAATGTGGAAGCGAAACGAGTTGTGCTCGAAAGGGGAACCGTGGCGGGAGCGCATCAGGAACTTGATGAGCCCGGCGTCGCGCTCGTCCATCACATCTCGGTGAGCGGCGAAGCTGACCCTCGCCCCGTTTACCACCGAGAGGTCGTCGGCCATGGCCTCGTCCAGACGCACGAAACCGTGGTCGAACACCAGCAGCTCGCCCGGCTTGTCCCCGGGCCTGATCTCCTCGCTCATGGCCGGTCAGTATAGGAAGGGGGTCCGACACGGCACGACTCTGCCGAGGCGCGCTCGGCCCGGCCCCCTATAGTGCCGGGACCGTGCCCCTCGAGATCCGCTTCATCTCCGGCTACGACGTCGACGCCCTCGAGCTGACCCGAGTCGACATCTTCGGCGCAGTCGAGGCCGCTCTCCAGGCCCAGGGCGAGGGCCAAGTGGTCCTCGAGCCCCGGACCCACCTCGTCCCCCCCAACGACGGCGCCGGCCACTTCAACATCCTTCGTGCGCACCTCGGCCCCCAGAAAGTGAGCGGCGTCAAGGTCGTGGGCGACTTCGTCACGAACTACCTGCGGGGGCTTCCCTCGGAGCTCGGGCTGGTGACGCTTTACGATCCCGGCACCGGGGCGCCTCTCGCCATCATCGATGCGACCGACTTGACGTCCGCGCGAACGGGGGCCGTGACCGCGCTCGGCGCTCGCCACTTGGCGCGGCCCGACAGCAAGGTGCTGGGCCACATCGGGGCGCGTGGCACCGCGTGGTGGAACATCGCGATGTTGGACGATCTCTTCGACCTAGATGAGATCAGGGTCACCAGCGCTCGCGCCGAGTCACGGGAGAGCTTCGCCGCCGAACTGAGCACCGCACTCGGCAAGGAGGTGCGGGCGGTTGCCACTCCGGACGAGGCGATGGCCGGTTCCGACATCATGGTCGAGGCTTCGCGGCTTACCAAGCCCGAAGTGCTGCTCCGCACCGAGTGGGTGACGCCGGGCTCGCTGGTCGTCCCCTACGGCACTATCAGTGCGGTCGAGCTCTCGCTGACCGAAGTGATGGACAAGGTCGTTGTCGACGATTGGGGGCAGGCGACGGCAGGCCGCTTCGGCGCACTCAGAGAGCACATCGATAGGGGCCTCGTCACTCGCGAGAGCCTTCACGCCGAGCTCGGAGACATCGTCGCCGGAAAGGCCCCCGGACGGGAGACGAACGAGGAAAGAATCCTCTTCTGGCATAGGGGTCTGGCGACGACCGACTTGGCCGTCGCGCACCTCATCTTGCAGAGGGCCCAGCAGCGGGAGATCGGGACTCTGCTTCCCTATCGCCGCTGAAGTACTCGCCTCCCAGCCCTTCCAGTACCTCGATCAAGCGCTCGATCTCTGCACCCAGGGGCCTGTCCACAGTGATCGGTTCGACCGCCGCAGTGACCAGAGCTACGGTCCGGGCAAGGCCGCGCGGAGGCGGGAGGCCCCTCAGTGCCCACGCCTGGCGAGCTACCAACAGGGTGCAGGCGAGGACCTCACGCACAAGCTCCTCCACCCGGCGCAGCTTCTCCGCCGCCTCGAAGGCAAAGGTCATAGCGTCCTCCTGCCCCAACGAGGAATCGGACAAGCCCAAGGACGCCGGCACAGACAGGCGCCTCAGCTCGTTGACTGCTCCCAGGGCACGCTTGTAGACGACCATCGGGCCGCACTGGGGGCCGGCCGTGGTGGTGAGCTGATCCGGAAGGCCCGAGAAGCGGTGATCGAGCAGCCGGTGGCACCACTGGGCGGCCAGCTCGGCCCCCTGCGCCAGTGCCAGCGCGAGGCCGTCCATACTCGCCGCAAGCCCGATCTGATGGAAGCCGCCGTTCGTGACGAAGCGCCCGTTCACGAATGCGGGCGAGTCTGTGACGGCGGCCAATGCTCGCTCCGTGTCCTCGGAGAGCCTCGCCACGGTGCGATCCAGGTGCGCCACGACCTGTGGGATCACGCGCAGGGACACGGGCGCCTGGATCTGTCGTCCGCCCCTCTCGGACCCCTCGAGGAGCGACTCCAGCGACTCCAGTCCTTGCAGCAGCAGGGGATCGTTGCCGAGCCGACCCACCTCTGCGCTGTAGGGGTCGAGAGGAGCCTGTAGCGCGTCGATGACGCAGGCGGCGGTCACCAGCAACTCTCGCGATAACTGAGCGGCCCTGCGGCATCGCCCGAAGGCAACCGCAACCGACCCCGGAGCCCCTGCCAGCAGCGCGATCCCTTCCTTGGATTGAAGCACGTAAGGCTCGGCTCCCCTCGCCGCCAGCGCCGCAGCGGCGGGGGTGGGCGTGTCTCCTTCGAGCACCAGGCCCACTCCGATGAACGTCTGGAAGGCGTGCGCTAGGGCGATCACCTCCCCTGAGGTTCCCATCGTCCGCCGTGGCACGGCCGGCGTGAAACCGTCGTTGAGCCGGGCGACTATGTACTCACACAGCTTGGCAGTCACTCCGGCGTAGCCGCTGATGAGGTTGACCAGCCGTGCGGCCAGAAGTGCCCTTGTCTCCGGCGCGGAGAGATAGGGGGCCGAACCGACTGCCCGTCCCATCAAAAGGTTTCGTTGCTGGGAGGCCTGCTCGGTCGCGGTGAGGTCCTGACGGGCCATGAAGCCCGTGCCGGTGGTCACGGCGTAGACACGCTCGCCGGTGGCTAGGATCGCCAGCATCGTCGCCCGCGCTTCGTCGACCCGTCGCAGCAGGCCTTCATCGAGGATCAGCTCCTCGGAATGCCAGGCGATGCGCTCCAGCGCGTCCCCATTCATGTCCCCAACGTCTCGAATGGTCACCATCGAGGTTTGGCGTCCCTCAGAACCGTGAGCCCTCTGCGGGGGCGAAAAACACGAGCAGGGTCAGGTCCTCGGTTATCTCGACAAAGCGGTGCTCCTCGCCGGCCGGCACGAACACGACCGAGCCCGGCAAGAGGCTCGCAGAGTCGCCGCCGCCTACGATCTTCGCCCGGCCCCCGGCCACGACGTAGATCTCGTCCTCGGTGTGCGGCGTCTGGTCGTCCACGCCTCCGGCGGGAATGCAATACGTTCCCACACTCATGCTGTCGTTGCGCAGGTGTTCGACGTAATGATTCGGCTCATCACTTGATGTGAAGCGATCTGCGGCCTCGAGGACCTTCAACCTGACCTCCCCTGAGATTTCTATCTGAAGCGCGATCGTAGAGCCGTGGGGTCAGGCACCTCGCGCCCGGCGAGCAGTCCTGACCTGGCTCGCCACGAAGGCCTCATCGGCGGTGACATCTGCATGCGTGTAGCGAAGCACCAGCTCGCCGCCGACCCCCAGGGCGTTGCTGCGCGTGGCGGTCCTTCTGAAAGGCGGGCCGGTCGGAGTGATAGGCGTAGCCGTCGAGCTCGATCACGATACGAGTGTCGTCGTAGTAGAAGTCGACCCGGCCCAGACCTGAGACCTCCACCTGGCGGCGCGGCTCGGGAAGGCCATGGCGCCGACACAAGTCCACAAACAGGTCCTCGAGGACGCTGTCGGTGACCCGATAGCCTTCGGCCCTCGTCGCCAATGCCGCCCGGAGCCCGGCGCTGCCCGCTCGACCGGGTCCGCCCGATTGCTTGAGACGCCACTTGAGACGGGGCAAGGAGCAGAGCTGCCGGCGCAGGACATCGTCGACAAGACGCCCGAGAGCGGCCTCGGTCAGGCGCCCGGCGAGATCGAGGACCGTCAGGTCGACCGAGGTGATTCGCAGCCGACCTCGGGTGACTATGTCACGCGGCTCCACCAGGGCTCGCCGGTGCAGCCTGACGCGCTGATCTCTAACTCGCAGACGCCGCAGCGTGGCCATCTCGATGAGTTCCTGCTTGGGAAGCCCGAAGCCGTGGAGCTCGGCGGCGGTCCGATGGGAGAAAACGGCACCTCCCTCTACCCAAAGATGAGCAGCAAGGAGAGCCTGGGCTCGGTTAGGAGGTGACCCTTGGATCCTGTAGACCTTTGGGTACACGCGCTCCCAGCGACCACTGGATATGCGCAGGCGCCTCTTCTTCTCGGTGCATCCAATTTGCGCGACCTGATCGAGATGGAAAACGCCGAACTGGCGTGAGGCGATCCGGGCAACGACTCGATCGCAATCGCAGGACATAGAAGCAATAGACTCCGTTGGGAGCAGGCCAGATGTGCCGCGCGCCACACTCCGGACAGGTTTTGCCCAAAACCGCCCGCATAGGCCGTTTTTGGGCCAAAGGTCGTTAAGAGAGCGAGCGGTCGGCAGAGAGGAAGGGCTGTGAGGGCACCACGAGGGACGGAGCTGTCGTGCAAGGGCTGGCCTCAGGAGGCCGCCCTCCGCATGCTCCTCAACAACCTCGACCCCGAGGTCGCCGAGCGCCCCGACGACCTCGTCGTCTACGGCGGCTCGGGCAAGGCGGCCCGGGATCACGCCAGCCTCGCTGCGATCTTGGACGAGCTTCGGCGGCTCGAGGGCGACGAGACCCTCTTGATCCAGTCCGGCAAGCCGGTGGGGGTGTTCCGAACCTACGAGCACGCTCCGAGAGTGCTGATCTCGAACGCCATGCTGGTGCCCGCATGGGCGACGTGGGACGAGTTCCACCGGCTCGAGGCCCTTGGGCTCACGATGTACGGCCAGATGACGGCGGGCTCGTGGATCTACATCGGAAGCCAGGGCATCCTCCAGGGCACCTACGAGACACTGGCGGAGCTCGCTCTCCGCCGTTTCGGCGGGAGCCTCGAGGGCCGCGTCGTAGTCACCGCGGGGCTTGGGGGCATGGGCGGGGCGCAGCCTCTGGCCGTGACCATGAACGGCGGCGTGGCGCTGTGCGTCGAGGTCGACCCGGCTCGCATCAAGCGGCGGCTGGACACGCGCTATCTCGACCGTGCCACCGAGGACCTCTCAGAGGCGGTGTCGTGGGCGGAGCAGGCGCGTACCGAGAGAAGGCCCGAGTCCATCGGGTTGCTGGGAAACGCCTGCGAGGCGCTGCCGGCCCTGCTGCAGCAGGGCTTCGGGGCCGACGTCGTCACCGACCAGACCTCAGCCCACGACCTCCTCGACGGCTATGTCCCCGGGGGGATGAGCTTCGAGGACGCTTCCGAGCTGCGGGGCCGGGATCCGGAGGCTTATGTCAAGCGCTCCCTCGAGTCGGTGGCGACGCACGTCGAGGCGTGGCTCGGTTTTCAGGATGCGGGAGCGGTCTGCGTCGAGTACGGCAACAACATCAGGGCTCAGGCGCAGCGGGCCGGAGTGGACTCGGCCTTCGACATCCCGGGCTTCGTCGCCGAATACATCAGGCCGCTATTCTGCGAAGGCAAGGGGCCATTCCGCTGGGCCGCGCTGTCAGGAGAGCCATCTGACATCGCCGCCACCGATCGGGCCATCCTCGAGCTCTTCCCCGACGACACACGCCTTCACCGCTGGATCGATCTGGCGACCGAACGGGTGGCCTTCCAGGGCCTGCCTGCGCGCATCTGCTGGCTCGGCTACGGAGAGAGGGCCGCGGCGGGCCTCGCTTTCAACGAGCTGGTGGCCTCTGGAGAGGTCAAGGCGCCCATCGTCATCGGACGCGATCACCTGGACGCGGGATCGGTGGCGTCCCCCTACCGTGAGACCGAGGGCATGATCGACGGCTCGGACGCCATCGCCGACTGGCCCATCCTCAACGCGTTACTGAACACTGCGGCCGGAGCCCATTGGGTGTCCGTCCACCACGGCGGCGGGGTCGGCATAGGCTACTCGATTCACGCCGGCATGGTCGTGGTCGCCGACGGCTCGGCCGAGGCCGCGGAGCGTTTGGAGCGGGTGCTGACCACGGACCCGGGGGCCGGGGTGGCCCGCCACGCCGACGCCGGCTACAAGCGTGCCACCGAGGTAGCGAAGGAACGGGACGTTCGCATTCCCATGGAACCGCAAATCCGCGACTGACTCGGTGCCGAGTGGTGGTGAGATGATCTATATGATCACCTGAACACCACTCGGCACGATTTAGGGCCTGGTCCAGCCCCCCGTCGTCGTCGCGATGCGAGCTCGAAGCTCGGCTAGATCGAACCTCTGGGGCCGTCCCCGGTGGACCACGATCTCGCCTCCCACCATGACCCGCGCGACGGCGGTGGCCTGCATCGAGCTCACGACCTGGTGCTCGAGCGTAGCCAGCGGCTGCAGAGAGAGGTCGTCCAGATCGAGAGCGACTGCGTCCGCGTAGTTCCCTGGTTCGAGGCTCCCCACCGGCAGGCCCAGCAGATCGCCGCCCCCCTTGGTGCCGAGCCCCACCGCGGCCTGAGCAGTCAGCGCACTCCCATCTGTGAGCCGTGCTTTGGCCATCAGTGTCGCCTGGCGCATCTCCTCGAAGATGCTCTGGCGGTTGTTGGCACAACCCCCGTCGGGTCCCAAGGCGACCCTGATCCCACGCTCGATCATCTCCGGCACCCTGGCCATGCCGTCGCCCAGAAAAGCGTTGGCGCCGGGGCAGTGCACTACCCCGACCCCCGCCTCGGCCAGCATATCGAGCTCCTCGTCGTCAACCCACACCGTGTGAATGGTTATCAGCCGCGGGTGGAGTAGTCCCTCACGGTGAAGGAGCCGCACCGGGGTCGTGCCGTAGCGCTCCTCGATCTGAGCACGTTCGTAGGCAGCCTCGGCGAGGTGCAGGTGGCACGGCACGCCGAGCTCGTGGGCGACTTCGAGCGCGCAGGCGATCGTCTCGGGAGAGGCGGCGTGCAAGGAGTGAGGCGCGGGCTGAACCGAGACAAGGGGCTCACCCTCGTATTCCGCAGCCAACTCTTTGCAGCGGACGGCGGCATCGTGGGCCTTCTCCCGATAGCGCGCCGGTGCCGCGCTGGGAGCGTCCTCGTCGTAGAACGCGCGGGCGAACACGAGCCGTATCCCAGCCATGCGCGCTGCCTCGACGACGCGGCGAGCGTTGCCGTTGCCGTGATCGTGCAGATAGAAGAAGTCCACGGTCGTGGTGACACCCGCGAGGAGCGCCTCCGCGAAGGCGAACAGCGCGCCGGTATGGATGTCGTCGCCGTCGAGACGCTCCGAGAACGGATACAGAACGTCGTCGCGCCAGTCGTCGAACAGCCGATCATCGGCAAAGCCTTTGAGAAGATTCTGGAAGGCGTGACCATGAGCGTTGACCGTGCCGGGCAATAGCGCGACCGCACCCCAGTCCTCCGTCCTTGCTCCCTCTGGAATCGCATCTATCGAGACGAGCCCCCCGCTGCGGTCGCCTTCCACAAGCAGGGCCTTCTCCTTTACGAAACCGCTGCCGTCGTAGATGAGCTCGGCCCTGATCGCACGCATTCGCAGGATCCTACGGGACCCGTACTAAGGTTCCCCGATGACGGTGCGCATCGGAGACGAACTCTCCTTCGAAGACGTGACTGATGTCGCGCTCGAGGGAGCGCGTGTCGAGATCGCTCCCGGCGTGGCGGAGCGAATGGTTGCGTCTCGAAGGATCGTGGAGGACGCGGTCGCCGAGGGCAGGACCGTCTACGGGATCACTACCGGCATCGGGCAGCTCGCCAACGTCCGCATCGCGCCCGCCAATGCCGAGCGGGTACAGAGGGACATCGTGCGCTCTCACGCCGTTGCGGTCGGCGCCGCCCTGCCCGCAGCGGTGGTCAGGGCCATGCTCCTGCTACGGGCCCGCACCTTCGCCTTCGGGATCTCTGGTGTGCGCTTCGAGCTGGTCGAGCGACTTGTGCAGATGCTCAACACGGGCCTGCATCCGCTAGTCCCGGAACAGGGTTCGCTGGGTGCATCGGGTGACCTCGCGCTGCTCGCGCATCTGGCGCTGCCGCTATTGGGGGAAGGCCGGGCAGAGCTCGGGGGAGTGGAGATGGATGCTGCCGAGGCGCTCGAGAAGGCCGGCATCGAGAGGCTCGAGCCCTCCTTCAAGGAAGGGCTTGCGCTCGTCAACGGCACTGAAGGGATGCTTGCGCTCGGCATTCTGACCTGGTGCGGAGCGCGACGGCTGGCTCTCGGAGCGGACATCGTGGGAGCGATGAGTGTCGAGGCATCCTTCGCCACCGACCAGGTGTTCTCCGACAAGTTGATCTCGCTGCGCAATCATCCCGGAGCACGAGTGGTCGCCGCCAATCTGCGAACACTTCTCGATGGAAGCGAGATCGTGGCCTCACATCGCGACTCCGAGCATCTTGTGCAAGACGCCTATTCACTTAGGTGCATCCCGCAAGTACACGGTGCCTACAGAGACGGGCTCGGCTACGTGCGCGCCACGCTCGAGGCAGAGCTTGGGTCGGCGATCGACAATCCCACCGTGCTAGTGGAGACGAATCAGGTCTTGTCGGCGGGAAATTTTCACGGCGAGGCCCTGGGTTTGGCGCTCGATCATCTCGGCCTCTGTCTCGCCGGCTACGCCACCATCTCCGAACGCCGCATAGCCCGGCTCGTGGACCCCAATCTCAACAACGGTCTCCCTTCCTTTCTCACGGCCGATCCCGGCATGCGTTCAGGATTCATGATCGCTCAGTACACGGCAGCATCGCTGGCTTCTGAGAACCGGGGCCTGTGCTGGCCTGCGTCGTCTGACTCGGTGACGTCCTCGGCGGGACAGGAGGACCACGTGAGCATGGGGATGACGTCGGCGCGCCGGGCGGCCGAGATCCTCCGCAACTCCGAGCATGTGGTTGCGATCGAGGCACTCGCTGCAGCTCAGGGCCTCGATCTCAGAGAAGATGTACCCGCCGCCGGAACCGGCGCCGCCCTCAAGAAGGTACGTGAGCTCTCACCGACCCTGGAGGAAGACCGGCCGTTGTCCGAGGATATCGGCGCTGTGCGCCGGCTTATTGCGGAGGGAGAACTCGTTGACGCGGCCCAAAGCGCGGTGGGATTACTGAGCTAACGCCAAAATCGGGTGCCGAGTGGTGGTGAGATGATCTATATGGTCACTTGACCACCACTCGGCAGGGGGTTGGGGATTATACGTAGCCGCGCAGCTCGGCGGCGCGTGCGACTCGCTCGACCGCGATGTCGTAGGCCGCGTCTCTGAGGCTGCTACCGTCCCGTTTCGATCGTTCGAAGACCGCTTCAGTTGCGCTCGTCATCTTCTTCTCGAGCTCGTTGTTGACGTGAGCGAGCTCCCAACGGAATTCCTGAATGCTCTGAACCCATTCGAGGTAGGACACGCACACACCACCGGCGTTGGCGAGGATGTCCGGCACTATCGTGATCCCGCGCTCCATGAGCTCTAGGTCCGCCGCCGGCGTGACCGGGGCGTTGGCCGCCTCGATGATCATCCTGGTGCTCAATTGCGAAGCATTGCCACAGTTGATCACGCCCTGGATGGCGGCGGGAATGAGGATGTCGCAGTCGAGAGTCAAGAGCTCCTCGTTGCTGACGTTGTCGGCTCTTGAATAGTCGTGTAGTTCACCGTTTGCCTGATAGTGATCTCTCACTGCGTCGAGGTCGAGGCCCTCCGCTGAATGAATGCCTCCCTTGACATCCGACACAGCAATGACGCTCGCGCCTTTTTCCACGGCAAGGACGGAAGTCCAGTAG
>JALZJN010000163.1 GCA_030859735.1 Actinomycetota bacterium | reverse complement strand
CGCTGCTCCGGACCCATCGTGCTCGTCATGACCGCACCAAGGAGTTCGGCGCCCTCGCTCAGCCTCGAGGCAAGCCCCGGAAGGACCGTGATGGTGTCGCATAGCTACCGGAGCCAATCTGGACACGGGTGGTGGACCTTCACAGTCCGCAAGGGGGAGTGTCGCAAGGGGGAGTCGTGGCGCACATCATCAAGGTCACTCGCAAGGGCAAGGCCGGTCACGCGTGGAAGGTTCGCTACCGCGACCCCGGCCGCGCCGAGCGGGCGAGGACGTTCGCGAAGAAGGCGGACGCGGAGCGGTTCGCGGCGAGCATCGAAACCGACAAGGCGCGTGGCGAATACATCGACCCTCGCAGCGGCAAGGTCACGGTCGCCGAGTGGTCTGAGGACTGGTTGCAAACCAAGGCGCGCACGGCTCCAAAGACGTTCGAGGACTACGCAAGCGTGGTGCGCCGCCACGTCGTGCCGAGATTGGGCACGCGTCAGCTTGCAAGTCGACACCTTCAGCGCCGCGGCGATGCATCCGGAAAGCGCCCCGGAAATCCGCCCGCAGTCTGAGCGCTGCAAGGGGACCTAGACCCTCGCCTCCCGCCTTTCACCCATAATCGACGTCACGACGCTCGCTCGATGGCCTCGGCGTAGAGGACGTGAAGCAAGTCTGAGATTGTCACGCCCGCGAAGGTGGTCTCGATTGCTCGTGTGAAGCGGGGAGCAAAAGCCAACCCGCACATGAGGCCTCCGGCAATCCATGTCCCGATACACATCGGACAAGCCACGAGCTCCCCGACGGCGCGCGAGAGCCCCTTGCCCTTCGGCTGCTGATTCACTTCGTTTAAGTTGGCGGGCCCCTCGTACTTCGTGAAGGGGGCTCGAAGGAAGTTCGACACTTCGGTCCGAGTCACGATCCTCGAGATCTTGTGTGTCGTGATGCCCAACAGCGCCACATCGGCTGCGCTCACACCGTCATCCAAACGGCCCGAGCGGGCTGCATAGGCTAGAAGCCCACAGACCACCGAAGCCCAAGTCAGCGCCTGGAGTGCATGTGGGCCCAAGAGCCGATCTTCGTCGGCGTAGCCTTCGAAAGCTTCTTTGATTGCTTCGGTCGAAGCCATGCTTATCCCCATTCTGTGGAGGTGAGGCTCGTCGTTTTGATCCCGGCGGAAGCGTCGATTCTGCGACTCCCACCAAATTCATCGTCCAGCACCGTAGGGCCCTGCCTGTTCCGGAACCCGCTCCGGGTCATTTCCGGGCTCCTCCAGTAGAAAACGCCTGACCTATTATCTTGATGCGCTCCTCTTCCAAGCTGATTGCCTGCGAAAGTGCCCCTTCGATGAGCCGATCGAACTCTGCAGCGGCGATTCGTTCGTCTTCCCGGCTTAGCTCCTTGAGGGTTTTCCATAGCGAAAGCTTGCCGTTGACTCCGAGCGATAGGCCTTCAAGCTCGACCAGCTTGCTGAGAGGTGAATAGCCGATGACTTGTCCATTTAGCTTTAGCCGTCCAACCTTCTCCGATAGCCAAGCCGCAGCATCTTTCGCCAGATTTCTTCTGATTTCAAGAAGCTTCATTAATTGCTCCAACGACTCTCGGTCCCGGTCGATCTTCTCAGCAAGTTCAGCCAAGAACGGCCCAAGTTCGCTCCCTTCGTTGCTACTCGCTGCTCTCCTGGCGAGCTCGCTTCCGGCTATAGCGCCCGCGAGATGGTCGTTGAGATAAATGCTGAGTCGATGTTGGTCGGTCATGTCGTCTCCTCGGACAGCAAGCTACGGCTTAAACCGCTTGGCGCTCGCTCTCCTCGAGCTTTGTGTGCCAGCGCTCTCCCCACGCCCCTCCGAGCGCGCCGCCGATCAGCATCGCGATCAAAAGGGCTATGCCCACGGCAGTCCCAATATCGCTGAGGCTTCCGAGCGGGAGGGGTAGTCGCTGAACGTCCGACGGATCTAGATTAGTGGCTGAGCTCGTTACTCCTGCTACGATTGCGCCCAGGACGGCGACCAATACAATGGCGACGATCGGCACCAATATCCCGTTCAGAATCCCAGAGCCGCGAGCCATCCGACCCGATACGTAACCGCCCCACAAATAAGACAGGAACTGGACGATCACTACACCGATGCCTGCGCCGATGGAGACGTCAACAGCCTCGTCAGCGGACACGCCGCCCTCCGCAATACCAGTAGCGGCAAGGATGCCGCCTACGATCGCCGAAAGAACTACGAACGCCCCGAATGCCACCAGGACGCCGGCGAGTACGGACACGAGCGATACCCCGCCTCGAGCGGCTTCTATTCGCATAGGCCGTCTCTCAGAAACTTGCTCTTGCTCGATGCTTTGCTGTGATACAGACACTGGATTCCTCCTCTAATAAACGAATGCCGAAAAGTCGACTATCTGCAAGAAAGGAAGGCCCCTACTTATAGGGAAGCAGGGGCCTTCCTTGAGCAATCTTGAGGCGTCAGCGGACTGTGTCTACGTCCTCCTGAATCTGCTCCTTGCGGACCTCCTCGGACACCTGCTGCTCCTCGGTCAAGGTGTCCTTGGCAAGACGAACGCGCTCTTTGGGAACGGTCCGCTTCTCGGTAACCACCTGCTCCTCGTGAAGCACGACTTCGTGCTCTTCGTCGGTGATGTCCCCGCCGGCCGTGGCCGCATCGATGTTCGCATCGGTGATCGGCTCCCGCTCGATGCGCACTTCTTCGCGCTGCACCGGTACGGACTCGGATACATTCTCCGTGACGACGTGCTTCATTAGCCGTGCTCGCCCAGCCTCTCGCTGAGTCTTGCCGATCCGAAGTTCCTCTTCGGAGCGAGTCATGGCGTCATCGGTCGTCGGGCCGCTGACGTCGTAGCCCTCCGTACGATCGCGATCAGATGGATCCGTGTCCGTCTGGCCCTCCGGAAGCCCGCTGTCCGAAGACCGCTCAGAGTAGTCAAATCCATAGTGACGGTACAGCTCGGCCTCTTCTTGCTGAGACAACTCGCCGTCGGGGGCCATGTTGGGTGCGCCCTTGACGTCGTCTTTGGTGTAGGGAACGCTGATGTCGCTTCCCTCCATGGTGGCCTCTGCCAAAGGAACGAAGGTGCCGCTGGGGCCGAACAGGCCCGTGTTTACCAACGCCCATTCGGGCTGGTCGGTCTCCCGATCCAAATATACTTCCTGAACCTTGCCGATCTTATCTCCGTCCTGGGAAAGCACCGATGCTCCCCTCGACTGCAAGATTTGGTCACGATCAACCATTGTTACCTCCTTGTCTAGTTACACTCTTTCTTGCTTACTGCGATGATTCCTGCAGGTCCGGGCACCACCATCCTCTTGCCGGGTTCACCACGTCGTCTGAACGTTAGGTCTCATCTAGGTGCGCTTGCTTGCAACGCCGAGCTGTCCGACCTCTTCGCCCGCTCAGCGTGCTCCTGCGCCCGAGACTGCACTCTGTCCTTGGCCCCCTGGGCCTCTTGTTTGACGTTGGATGTTTCCATTTCCGCACGCTGTGCGGCGCGCTCCCAGTAGCGACTCATGGTCTTGATGCCTCCGCCCCCGATGGCCACGACGGCCGAGCCGACGATGATCGCGAGCAGGGCATAGAAGAGACCGTTGACGATGTTGGGTGCGACATTGAGCTGGTCGAGTGCCGCGAAGAAGGCCACGCCCAAGATCAAGGTGCTCGCCGCGAAGGCGAGCCCGCGACCGTAGCTAAGTCCTCCCAGCGACGCCTCCACGATCTCCTTGACTGCGGCCGCGATGGCCGCTCCGATCACGATGATGACAACCGCTACGAACACGTTGGGTAAGTAGGCGACCAGGCCCTTGATGAGTTCGCTGACTGGATTCGGACCGAAGACTCCGAAAGCAAGCTGGAGCACGAACAGGAAAAGAACATAAAAGACGAGCTTGCCCAGGATGTCTGATGCATCGAAGCGAGAGCTCTCGAGCGCCCTTCCAATGCCGCCTCGCTCGACCATGCGGTCGAAGCCCACGCGCTCAAGGATGCCGTCGACGAGCTTCGCTATGGCCTTTGCGATGAAATAACCGATGATGAGGATTAGAAGGAATCCGACGAGCTTCGGCAAGAATGTCGCGATCGACGCCCACGCGTCGCCGAGACCTGCCCTGAACTGGTCCATATATGTGTCCTTTCCTTTGATCGACGCGTTCTGCTGCGGAGAACTCACCTCGCAGCGCCGCTACCGGAGCGTGTCCCCCGACATGAGGAGGGACACTCACCCTCCGTCATCCCCGCCTCCCAGACGGGTGCTAGCAAATATAGCTTAGCTAGCAAACTCCGTCAAGGGGAAGTGCCGAGAGGTTCATAAACAAATGACCCGTGTGGCTCAACGTCGGGGTTCGTCGCCGGGCATGCGAGGTCTCTGGCCGCCTTCAGGAGACAGGTTTTTCCGTCCCGCACGGAGTCTGCAGCGCGCTTCTGATAGCCCTGCACCCGTTCAGCTAACTCGCGCGCTGCTGCGGATTTCCCCACGAGGCTCGGGCCTCGTCTTGCAGCCGCTAATCGCTGGGTTCTATTCGCATCGACCAGCTCGACGCCCAGGATTTGGGCTTGCGAACTTCCCACCGAGTGTCTTGCGATGGCTGACGAACGACTCTAGCGCCTAGCCCACTCTCTACTATCTGAACAGGCGGCCGAGGAGGCCGCTCGCCACTTCACTGGGCCGCTGCTGCTCTCCCATATACGCGGTGAGCCAGATCAACGCACCGGTAAGTCCGGCAATGCCCCATTGCAGTCTGTCCAGCTGCTTCTGAGCCTCCGCGATGGGGGGCGGTGTGTTGGGGGCGGGAGAGGTACCTCCCTCGACCGGAACGTCGCCGGCATTCATGACTCTTTGTCCCAGCACACGTGCGTAACCGGTCGCGCCCAGAGCCGCAACCGTCACCAAGGTCTTCGCGCCGGAGGTGGTTCCGACTCCCCGCTGGCCGGCGATGCGTCCCTTGTTAGCCCACGTGAGCATGCCCCCACCCAGAAGGTGGGCTCCGATGGCTGCCAGGTTTAATGGAGTCCACCGGGCCCAGCCCGCGTTCGCGACCCTCGTACGCTGACCAGCGTCGTCCACCTGTGCTGCGGCGCCATTGAGCCCTATCGCACCCATAAGGGAGCCGCCGAACCAGGCGGCAAGACCGGCGTCATGAAGCGTCCGGGCCGCTGTACTCGAGTTGGTCATTGTTTCCTCCTGTTTTCGTTGGTCCAAAAGGGTCTCGTTACGGGCGGTTCACCGCTCGGTCAAGATCAGCTGCCATCGTGAGCAGACGACCTAAGAGAGGAGCGTCATCTCGGCGCAAGATCCCGCCGAAAAGGAGGAGGCACTCACCCGGTCCTCTCTGTCCCAGCCTCGCTAGCTAACATAGCTTGGCTAGCACCACCCGTCAAGGGGCAGTACCATAGAGGTCCATGGACAAAGATGACCGGGTGCAGCTCAACGTCAGGGTCCGTCCCGGCGCACGCAAGGCGCTCAAGGCACTCGCCGCGTTACGGGGACAGGGTCAGTCCGAAGTTTTGGAGGAAATGATAGAGCAAGCTCTCCAGCAGGCCCTGGTGGAGGCGGCCGACGAGATCAAGCGACAGGGACGCCGGGTGATCCCATGAGCCCACTTAGTCGTTAACTTGAGAGAGACTGACGTCCCACTCAGCCAGCCACACGCAGGTCGCGTGTACTGGGTAGAGTCGAGGGTCTGGCATATCCGGAATCCCAATCTTCTCCACGGCCGGCTTGAGTCGCTCATTGAAGAACCGCCAAAAAGCTTCTTCTGATTCCCATATCTCTATGACGCGCCATCCGCCGGGTATGGGACCACAGACGTGGAAAATGCCTCCCTCGGGTGGATTGTCGTCGAGCGCGAGCACTTTCATTAGTTGCTCATACTGCTCTTGGGTTTCGCCCGGCCACTCCAACAACATCGCAACGCCCATTGACTCCGTCACCCATCCCTCAGCTTCATTTCCCTCAACTCCGTTCGTGACGAGCCTACTATCCTTGGTCGTGGTGGTGACTGGGCTTGCGCCTAAGCCGCTGAAAGCTTTCTGTCGAGGTCAGTCGCTTGTCAGCAGGCGGCTCATGTCCCACTCGGCCACCCATACCCCCTCTACGGGATAGAACTGGGGATCTGGCATACCCGGAATCCCAACCTCCTGCACCGCGGGTCTGAGTCGGTCACTGGCGAATCGCTCGAATGCTTCCTCTGACTCCCATATGTCCACCACTCGCCATCCCCCGGGCATGGGGCCGGCGACGTGGAACAAACCGCCCGCAGGTGGATCTGTTTCCAGCGCCACTTGCTTCATTAGTTGCTCGTACTGCTCTTGAGTTTGGCCCGGCCACTCCAACAACATCGCAACGGCCATCGTTCCTCCTCTTGGACTCTCTCGCCGACAAGACTTTCCCCCCACTCGTCGCATGCAAGTCTGCGGTGGGAGAGGTGAATCCCGCTCGGTGGTCGTTATCTTCCCTCGCTGCAGCGCCCTCGAGAAACCAGCTGTTGACAGAAGCTGCTAGCTAGACTAGCTTTGCTAGTCATGATGAGCCTAGACCATGATCCGTCGTCTGTGAGAAGCCGCACCACTGCAAGGGAGGTACACGCAAGCCTCCGACGGAGTCCCCCGACGACCCCGGACGGCGGCACGCAAACTGACGCTCAGTTGCTCAAAGCCATTTGCGAAGGCGATGAAAGCGGACTGCGCGCGGCCGTCGCCGAGTATGGCGGCTTCGTCTACGGCATGGCATTACTGATCTTGCGGCAATCCAAGCTTGCGGAAGAAGTCGCCCACGACACCTTCGTGATGCTCTGGCGAATGCCGGAAAGCTTCAACCGTCGCGACGGAAGTCTCAAGGCGTTTCTAACTGAAGTAGCGAGGAACAAGGCAATCGACCTTGTACGCTACGAGCGGATGATTCGAGGAGAGGAGTCGCCTCCCGCCGAGTCGCCGAGGTGGCTCGAGACATCTCTGCCAATAGATACTTCCAGTCATGGAGAGGACGGACTCAAAATACGAAGGGCTCTGAACGGTATGCATCGATCGGTAAAGGAGGCTCTCTTCCTCGCCTACTTCCGCGGACTTACCTATCGAGAGGTAAGCGAGGTACTCGAAATACGGGAGGAAAAGGCGAAAACAAGGATAAGGGATGCTCTCATCAGTTTACGATCCTCGGTGCTGAGATGATGGCGCTACTTAGCGACCACATTGCAGGACCCCTATCGCCGAGCCGTTTATCACCCTTGGCAGACTGCGTCCTTCGGCGTACAGCCGGAGCTCGACGACCTCTCAGTCGGCTCAGACCTACCTTTCGACACCAAAAACAAACTATCAAAAACGACCAGAAATTTGAGACCAGCCCGACACTCCTGAACAATGAATCGGCTTCGGCCGGAGTCCGCCTCTTCCACGAGGGTAGATGCCGGTCGCCGTACCAAGCGCGCGAGAGGTCCCAGAGCCTCTCGACCGACATCGTTAGCGCCTCGTCTAAGACGGCGATCCACTCGAGGACTGCTCAAAGGCGCGGTCCCTGAGGATGGTAGACGCCGGTCAGCCACCGGATGAAAGTGGCAGAACGATCGACGTAGGTGCGCACGCTTGCTTCAGCCAGCTTGGCGGCGCGAAGCTCCGACTCGAACTGTCGCAACTCCTCATTGAGGTCCTCAATCGTCCATGATTCCGCCATCTCGTCTCCTCAAGACTCGTCTGCGGCGTCGGCCGGCTCGCTCCTCTTGGTGATCCGGACTTGACCCACGTGATTGTTGTCGACTTCGAGAATCTCAAGTCTCCAATGGTCGGTCTCGGCCGTGTCGCCTGCATGAGGAACTGCACCCCGATGATCGATGATGAACCCGCCCACGGTCGAGTAGGGACCTTCAGGGAGTACAACACCCACATCCACCAGATCGTGCAGCGGGAAGCCACCATCGACCACGACGGATCCGTCTTCGTCACGTTTGATGCGTTTGATGTCTCGATCGAACTCATCATAGATCTCACCCACGAACTCCTCGAGTATGTCCTCGAGCGTGATGATTCCCTCTGTCCCTCCGTACTCGTCGACCACTATTGCGAAGTGCGTACGTTCATCGCGCATCTGATTGAGCGCCTTCAGTAGCGGAAGAGTCTCGGGTAGGGCAAGCGGAGGACGCATCGACTCTTCCACACTTCCGTTCGTTGCGATGAGATCGCGAAGGTGTACGACCCCGACGATGTCATCAGCGTCGGCTCGCATCACCGGAGCCCGCGAGTGCCCCGACTCAAGCAGCCGATCGAGTGCCTCCTGCGCGGTCGTGTCCTGATCAATGAAAGTCACGGAGGGACGCGGGACTATGACATCTAGCAAGGAACGATGCTCGATGTCGAACGCCCCAGACAAGATCTCGCGTTGCATGCGATGGAACCCCGGCCGCGAGGACACCATGTCCCGCAATTCCTCCTTGGAGATGACCTCGCGCTGAACCGATGGATCACCCCCCATCAACCTCACCGTCACATCTGTGACCTTTGACAAGACCCAGACGAACGGACGGGTGATCGTTCCGAATACGGAGAGAGGTCGTGCCACAACGACCCCCCAAGCCTCCGCGCGTTGGAGGGCGACTCGTTTGGGTGCAAGCTCGCCGAAGACGAGCGTGAAGAACGTGATGATCAACGTCACCACAAAGATAGCAGCAGGACGTGCTGCGTCACCGAGGAAGGAGAGTACCTCTATCAGAGGCCTCGCCAGTGAAACCGCAGCGGTAGCAGATGCGAGAAAACCCGCGAGGGTGATACCGATCTGTATGGTAGCGAGGAACCTGTTTGGGTCGCGCGCCAATTGAGCGAGAACTCGATGACGACCCTTCCTCTCCTCGAGCCGGGCGATCTGCGAATCGCGCAACGACACTAAGGCGATCTCACTCCCAGCAAGAGCGGCATTCAACGCGATGAGAAGAGCGACGAGCCCGATCTGAAGCCAAATATCACCCATCGTCCAAGACTTGAGCCTCCCCTTTAGAAGTTCGCTTCGATCAGCTTAATCAACAGCCAGGTCAGGAGGATGCTCCGATGCTGACCCCCGATGAGCAAAAACGCACCGGCCGAACCGGTCTCAGGGCGGGGTAATCGACTCTTGGATAGCGCCTAGGGCGTCCTGCACATATCGCCACACAGCAGAGGGCGTGGGTGAGAGGCTGTCGGCCCAGTATGTAACGCTTGTCCGTTATGGACGAGTCACTGCAAAGGATCGTGTTCGAGCGGCTGGAAGCCGACGGCTCTCTAGACCTCGACTGGAGCGTTTACGTCATCGCGGCCTGCAATGGCCCGGCCGACCTGGAGTCGCTTCTCGAGTCCTCCTCGGCCCCCGAACCCTCCCAGCTCGCCCCACCGGCCCCCGACTCCACTCCGGCCGGCGCCTACCTCTCCTCCATCACGGTTCAGGGTTTTCGAGGGATAGGCCCGGAGGCAACACTGAAACTCAAAGCGGGACCCGGCTTCACGCTCGTGGTGGGTCGCAACGGGTCGGGCAAGTCGAGCTTCGCCGACGCTCTCGAGGTCCTGTTCACCGGGGACAGCCACCGCTGGGCTGGGCGTCGTGCCCAGGTGTGGAAGCAGGGCTGGCGCAACCTTCATCATCGCCATCCCGCCATGGTCGAGGCAGACCTGCTGGTCGAGGGCTCCGGACAAACCACGGCCACGAGGCGATGGGAAGAGAAGGACGATGTCGATGCGGGGGTCGCCGAGGTCCAGCCCCACGGTAAGCCGAAGCAGAACCTCGATTCTCTCGGCTGGACCGAGGCGCTCGTGACTCATCGCCCGTTCCTCTCCTACAACGAGCTCTCCTCGATGCTCGACGAGGGGCCCGGCAAGCTCTACGACGCGCTGTCGCTCGTCCTCGGCCTGGAGGACCTGGTTGAGGCTCAGACCGCCCTTTCAAACAGCCGCCGGAATCGCAAGAAGGCGATGGACGCCGCGAAGAACGCTCTCGTGCCGCTCAGAGCTCGGCTCGAGCAAGTGCGCGACGAAGGAGGAGACCAGCGCGCTGTGGATTGCCTGGCGGCAACCGGAGGCCCGACCTGGGACCTGGACTCACTCGAGGCGCTGACCGGTGACGACACCACCGCGGCCGGGGAGATCGACTGCTTGCGGCGCGTTGTTGCTCTCGAGCTGCCGCCCCCGGCCCAAGTTGCTGAGGCTGCCGCCCGCTTGAAGCAGGCCGCGCAAACGCTCGAGGCCGCCACCGGGTCCGGCTCCCATCGCGCCGGCACCCTGGCGTCCCTTCTCGAGAAAGCCCTCGATTACCACGAGCACGACAACGGCACGGACTGTCCCGTGTGCAAGTCGCCCGGAGCCCTCGACCCGCAGTGGAAAAGCCGAGCCCAGGACGAGGCCGCCCGTTTGCGTGCCGAGGCGGCTGCCTGGGATCAGGCAGAGCGTGGGGTGAGGGAAGCGGCCCGAGAGGCGAAGGAGCTGCTCGTTCCTGTGCCATCCGCACTGCAAGATGCGGCGGGCGTCGTCGCCGTCGAACCCACCCTCGCGGCCTGGAAGCAATGGCGCGCAGGCGACACACTCACTTCTGCAGAAGAACTCGCCGATCACTTGCAAACACATCATGAACCTTTGATCTACGCGCTCAACACCTTGACGGTCGAGGCTCAGACAGAGTTGAACGCCCGCCAAGAACGCTGGCGTCCGATGGCCCGCGATCTCATCCAGTGGGCTAAGGAGGCGCGCAGCGCGAGCCTCGGTATGAAGCATGACCGGTCGCTCAAGGCAGCCGAGGAGTGGCTCAAGAAAACTGGCGATTCAATTCGCGCGCAACGCTTCGAACCCATCGGCAACCAAGCCATCGAGCTGTGGGAGCATTTGAGACAGCAATCCAACGTCGAGTTGGGCAAGATCGAGTTGGCCGGAGCGAAAACGCGCCGGCGCGTCACTCTCGACGTCACCATCGACGGCGTCGCGGGGGCCGCACTCGGAGTCATGAGCCAAGGCGAGCTTCATGCTCTCGCACTGAGCCTGTTTCTTCCCCGAGCCACTCTGGAGGAAAGCCCTTTCCGCTTCGTGGTGGTGGACGATCCTGTGCAATCCATGGATCCCGCACGCGTCGATGGCCTCGCGCGCGCCTTCGAAGAGGTGGCCAAGGAGCGCCAAGTGATCGTCTTTACCCATGACGACAGACTTTCGGATGCCGTCAGGCGGTTGGGAATCGAGGCCACCACGATCGGAGTGACGAGGCGGCCGGCTTCGGTCGTGGAGCTTCGGCCTACACTTGACCCCGTAGCCGCCTATCTGGACGATGCCCTCGCTCTGGTAAACGACCCACGGCTTCCCGAGGACGTCCGCCGGCGCGTGGTACCCGGTTTCTGTCGTTCGGCGCTGGAGGCCGTCTTTACCGACAGGGTTCGGAGGCGCCGGTTGACGGCAGCAGCTGAGCATGCAGCGGTGGAGGAGGAGCTGGCCTCCGCCAACTCTCTGACCGAGCTTGGTGCGATGGCACTGTTTGGCGATAAGGGACGTGGGTCCGAGGTCATGACTCGGCTCAACAAGCTGGGCGGGTGGGCGGGCGACACATTCAGACAGGTGAACAAAGGCGCGCATCATGCCTATCCAGGAAGCCTATACAAGCTGGTGACCGACTCGGAGAAGCTATGCAAACAGATTGGGGCGCTCAAAATAAAGTGAGCTCGCTCACCATCGGCTTACTCGCTGAAGCCAAAAACCTTCTTTCCTACAGCGATGCAGCGACCGCTGGGTTGTGGCCGCGCGCGGCCGCATTGCTGGCGCGCCAAGCGTTGGAACGCGCGCTCGACGACTTCTGGCACGTGCGCGCCCCGGGAGTCGAGAATGGCTCGGGGCGTTCTCAACTGTTGTGTCTGCGTAGCTATGCCGGAGAGCGACTCTCGGAAGAGGCCAGCCACACATGGACGGCGCTGAGCCGAGCCTGCCACCACCACGCCTACGAGCTGTCGCCCACAGCCTCGGAGTTAGAGCGCTGGATGCAAAGCGTGACCGATGTCGTCGAGGCCCTAGAGAAAAGCGAGGGCCCAGCTTAAGCGCACCTCCGAAACGCAAAGGGCGGGGTCGGTCCGAGGTAGGCCTACGACTTGACCAGTCGTTCGATCGCTGCGGTCGCTTCGCGCACCATGTCTTTGCCATCCTCGGTTCCCTCCACGACGCAGTGACGAATGTGATCGTCGAGCAAACCCACCGCCACCTTCTTAAGAGCATTTGATGAGGCCGTGATCTGCGTGAGGATGTCGATGCAATACTCATCGTTATCGACCATCCTCTGCAGACCCCGAATCTGCCCTTCGATGCGTTTGAGCCTTGCGAGAATGTCCTTCTTGTCTTCGTAGTAGCCCCTCAACGGACCTCCTTCTCTTTCACCGAGCTTGACGTATGTATACCCTAGTGGGGTATGGTAGTCAAGCAGCGTGAAGACGAACCGGAAGGGAACCCCCTTATGAGCGGCCAAGGAACGCAACAGCTCCAAGACAACCCTACTCATGGCAACGAGGCTCTGGCCCACGAGCTCGGTCACGGTCCCAGTAGCTCCGGCGATCACGGAAGGGGCGGCCACGGCGGCCATGATCCGGCGCAGTTCAGGGACCGATTCTGGATCACGCTCGCTCTGGCCTTGCCGGTGGTCTTCTTCAGCAGCATGTTCCAGGAGCTCCTCGGTTATACGGCTCCCAGATTCACGGGCAGCTCCCTGATCCCGGCCGCCCTCGGCACCATCATCTTCTTCTACGGAGGATGGCCCTTCATCACAGGGGCAATTGAAGAAACACGGGCCCGCCAGCCTGGAATGATGCTGTTGATCGGGCTGGCAATCTCCGTCGCGTTCGGGGCGAGCGTCGCCACCGAGCTCGGAGCCTTTGATCTCGATTTCTGGTGGGAGCTGGCGGCCTTGATAGCGATCATGCTGCTGGGCCATTGGCAGGAGATGAAGGCGATCTCCCAGGCGAGCAATGCACTTGCCGCGCTCGCCGAGCTGCTTCCCGACGAGGCCGAGCGAGTCACCGCACACGGTATTGAGACGGTGGCTGCGTCTGACCTGAGAAGAGGCGACGTCATTCTCGTGCGCCCCGGCACAAGGGTTGCGGCAGACGGTCACGTGGTCGAGGGACACGCGGACGTCGACGAATCGATGTTGACCGGCGAGTCACGTCCTGTGTCCAAAGACCAAGGAGATCCTGTGACTGCGGGAACGGTCGCCACCGACTCCGCTCTGCGGGTCGAGGTCGACGCGGTGGGGGACGATACGGCTCTCGCCGGCATTCAGCGCCTTGTAGAACAGGCGCAGAGCTCACGTTCCAGAGCCCAAGCGCTCGCCGATCGCGCCGCCGCGTTCCTGTTCTACGTGGCAAGCGCGGCAGGACTCGTTACATTTCTCGCTTGGAGCATCGTTGGTGAGCCCAGGAGTGCCGTCGAGAGAACGGTCACCGTGCTGGTCATCGCCTGTCCCCATGCCCTGGGCCTCGCGATCCCGTTGGTCATTTCGATTTCGACCGCTCTGTCGGCTCGCCACGGGATCCTCGTGAAGGATCGCCTCGCGCTGGAACGTATGCGTGAAATCGACGTGGTGCTCTTCGACAAGACGGGCACTCTGACCGCCGCTCAACACGAACTCACCGGGATCGCTGCAGCCGAAGGTAGCCGGAGTGAGGTGCTTTCGCTGGCAGGCGCCGTCGAGTCCGACAGCGAACACCCTCTCGCTCGAGCCATCGTCAGAGCTGCACAAGACGAAGGCGAGCCGCCCAAAGCGACCGAGTTCAGATCCATGCCTGCGCGCGGCGTGCAAGCCCTGGTCGGCGGCCGCACACTTGCAGTTGGCGGTCCTCAGCTGATGCAGGAGCGCGGCGCCGAACTACCGCCGCGCCTCAGAGACGACGTCAAGGAGTGGAAGAGCCGCGGCGCAGCGGTCCTATTCCTCATCGAGGGCAACCGCGTGCTCGGAGCATTTGCGCTCGAGGACAAGGTTCGCAGTGAGTCGCACGAGGCCGTGCGCGCCCTCCATGGTCTCGGGATCGAGGTCGCGATGATCACCGGCGACGCCGAGCAGGTCGCGGCCGCAGTGGCAAAGGAACTGGGCATCGATGAGTTCTTCGCTCAGGTGCTGCCGGAAGACAAAGACTCAAAGGTCGCCGAACTTCAGCAGCGCGGGCAACGGGTGGCAATGGTTGGTGACGGCGTCAACGACGCTCCTGCACTTGCGAGGGCAGACGTCGGGATCGCGATAGGGGCCGGAACCGATGTCGCCATCGAATCCGCCGGCGTCATCCTGGCTTCAGATGATCCCCGCTCGGTAGTGGGCGTCATCAAACTCTCCAAGGCCTCGTATCGCAAGATGGTCCAGAACCTCTTGTGGGCGACCGGCTATAACGCCTTGGCGATACCTCTCGCCGCAGGAGCTCTGGCATGGGCAGGAATTTCGCTTTCACCGGCTGTGGGGGCCGTGCTGATGTCCCTGTCGACGATAGTGGTGGCGCTCAACGCCCAGCTGCTGCGGGGCTTGGACCTGCGCCCTGTGCCGAGTGAGCCTCAACGCTGATCCTTTGGCCATCCGTTCGATGCTTTCCTAAGCGCGCGCTCATCCACCAGTAAACGGCACCCACGCGTCCGAGGGTCGCCGACCCAGGGGTCGTGGACCGGGCGGCACCGCCGCAGAAGTTCGGGGTGGAAGACTCCGGGGTGCGGTTCGAAATCTCCCCCTCGCCGTTCAAGGCTGGGTTCCTGATGCCGATTAGCGAGACGTGCTCACTCAACGATTGACCCAAGTCACATGTAACGAGCAGCCGCACCGTCAGGTGGCAATTCTTTCCTCATCGCACACGTCGCTCGGGGCCTGCCCCCCGGCCTCAGGAGGTAACTCTCGATGACCAGGATCTCTTTTCCGGAGCTGTTCTCGCAGTTGCGGAGCCGCCACATCGCACTGGGAGCGACTCTGCTCCTGCTCGCGGGCGCCACTGCCACCTTCATCGGCACTCGGCCCCTCGACAAGTCGTGCCAGGGGCAGGCCGTCACCCCCGCGGATGATCTCGTCGCTCTCATAAACGGAACTGCTGATGCAACCTTCTGCCTGGGACCCGGCACCTACGAACTCGGCAACAACGTCCTTCGTCCCGGCGACCGAGACCAGGTCATCGGAGCGCCCATCACCGTTGGGCCGGACGGAGCGATTCAAGCCTCTACCAAGATCGTCGGGACCGGCGTTGCTGTGATCGACCTGGCCCGGGCTAACGGCGTTCTCCTGGAAAATCTCGACGTCTCGGGAGCCACCGGCAGTGGACCGAAGAGCGATGAAGGTCGCAACTCCGGAGTCGGGATTGTTCACGGCAGGAACACAACGTTGAGAAACCTCGCTTCTCATCACAACGCGAACGCCGGAGTCAAGGCCTTCAGCGGCCAAGTTGACAACGTCGAGCTCTTCGCAAACGGATCTCAGCCCTACACTGGCGTAACCGCCGCAGGCATCAAGTCGGCGCGTTCGTTCAAAGTGACCTCCTCCTACATCCACGACAACCTTGGAGTCGGTGTGTGGGCGGATATCCAAGCCGAAAGCCTCACGGTTTCAGAAAGCGTGGTGGTCGGCAACGAACTTGCCGGGGTGCGGTGGGAACACGACGAAATCGTCTCGGGCTCTGCCATTGTCGCCCGCAACCGCATTCAGAGCAATGGAGGCGGGGGGGTCGCCATCGACTCTGCGTCGAGCGCCGACATCACCGGCAACTTGTTCGGAGGAAACACCGATGCAGTGACGATCGAGGAGGACAAGAATCCCGTCGCGGGGATCGCCATCTACGGCAACATCCTGGGGCCGGAGGCAGACACTTCGATCCCTCCCGACCAACTCACGGTGTGCGACGACACAACGGTGATCTGCTACAACAACGCAGACACCGGAACACTCCCTTCCCCCGAGCCCAGCGCGACTCCCGAGCCCAGCGCGACTCCCGAGCCGAGCCCCAGTCCGGCGCCCAGCCCGACTCCCGAGCCCTCTCCTTCGCCCGAGCCTTCTCCGTCCCCCGAGCCGAGCCCCTCTCCGGAGCCGAGCCCCAGCCCGTCTCCCAGTCCCGGGCCTGTGCAGGGCACCGTCGTGATCGCAGCAGCAGGCGACCTCTGCAAACCGGATGGCATCGACTGCATGAAGACGTCCGATCTCATCGCGCAGGACCCGTCCGTTGATGCGGTCCTCACGATGGGAGACAACCAGTACGACCACGGTGAGCTGAGCAACTTCCGTAGAGCCTTCGATCCGGCCTGGGGCCGCTTCAAGGACATGCTCTACCCGTCCCCCGGCAATCACGATCCCTACAACTCAGGCTACAAGGACTACTTCAACGTCCCTCAGCGATACAGCTTCAACCTTGGCAACTGGCACCTCGTTTCTCTCGACTCGAATGAGGTTCCGGGCAGCGCCAGCTTCCTATCTTCGGATCTTGCCAAGGACAATCACAGTTGTGAGATCGTGTACTGGCACCACGCCCGCTTCTCGTCGGGCGCCAACCATGGCAGCGACAAATCGGTAGCGCCGCTGTGGGACATCATGTATCAGAACGGCGTTGACGTGAACTTGGTGGGCCACGACCACATCTATGAGCGCTTCGAGCCCCAGTCGCCGGACGGCAAGCCCGACCCCGCCGGCGTGCAGCAGTTTACCGTTGGGACTGGAGGCGACGACCTGCGCGGCGTCGGCTCCGTCGTGCCCAACAGCACCAAGCGGGAAACAAACATCTACGGCATCATCAAGATGAAGCTCGGTGCTCAGGACTACTCGTGGGAGTACGTCGCAGTCGGGGGCCGGGTCCTCGATCGTGGTTCCGGTACCTGCCACGGAGCAACAGGGCCGTAGTGCTCTAAAGCTCAGGTAGTGAATCGCGCGTAAACGCGCTCCTGGCCACCAAATCGGTACTCGGGAGCGCGTTTACACGCGTTTGGGTACCGGGGGCCGCGAACAAGCGGCCCCTAAACCCGCCACTCGTTCTCGGCTCCCTGCTACCGTCATCGGCACTGACGACAGGAGTGGGTGACATGCGGATCAAATCAACACCGGCCTCCCGCAGCGGGACCGACGTAGAGAAGACGGAGAATCCCGATCCCGCTCACTGGCGGCGGCCCGAGCTGCTCCGGCGTCTGGTCGCTCCCGCGATCGATCTGCTTGCCCGGCTCGCTCTCGACCTTCGCATCGTCCACCCCGAGCGACTCCCCCGCACGGGGGGAGTCCTGATCGTGGCGAACCACGTCTCCTTCCTCGACCCGCCGGCCCTCTATGCGGTCGGTCACCGCCTCGGGCGCCGAATCCGCTTCGTCGCCCTCTCCGACCTCATGAGCGTTCCTGGGCTCGGATGGCTCCTGCGGCGAGGACGCACGATCACGGTCACCCGAGGGGCAGGGGCGCAAGGTTTGCTCGAGAAGGGGCGCGCCGCCCTACGAGCCGGCCAGTCCGTCGTCATCTATCCGGAGGGCACGATTCCGGCGCAGGGAACGGTGGCTACGGGCCGTCCGGGGGCCGGGCTGCTCGCCCTCTGTGGCGAGGCGCCCATTGTGCCCATGGCCTCGAGCGGGCTCGAGCGCTGGCGGCCCCACAAGCTGCGGCTGCGCAGGCCCGCGGTCGTGGTCGTCGGCGAGCCTCTCGACCTCTCGAGGTGGCAGGGACGAGACGATCGACGGGCGGCAATCGAGGCGAGCACGGCCCTGCTGGAGGCGATCCGCTCGTTACAGATCGAGGGCGACCGTCTCCTGGACGGCGGTGGAGATGAATGAGCAACGGTGGCAATCGCGGACCGTGGACCTCTGCACACGAAAATGCGTGGGTAAACGCGGACCGTGGACATTTGCCACCGTGAAAGGGCCCGGAGCGGATCCAGTTAGCCGGGGATGAGGCCTTCCTCGGAAAGCATCTCGCCCACTTCCTCCAGGCTCGCGTCTGCGGGTGGAAGCACGAGATCGGAGGGACCGAGGTAGTCATCGGCCACGTGCGTCCCGCTCTCGCGCACCCGGCTCAAGAGCTCGGCCAGGGAGCGCTCGAACCGGCCCTCCTCCCCAGCCTCGATCGCGGCGACGAGCTCGTCGTCGAGCGCATTCAGAACGTCCAGGGCCTCGTCGGGGACCTCGTACTGGCCTTCCTCGAGAATGCGCAGGATCATTTCTCGTCCTCGCGGCCGCCGGAGTCGAGCGATTTGGCCTCTGAAGAGCCCAGCTCACCCTTGAGCCGCTGCAGCTCCCGATCCACCCCCGAACCGGATGAAATCCGGTCGAGTTCGGCCTGCAACGGATCGCTGTCGGAGGACATGTCGTCGAGTGCGCCGGAGGCCATGAGCTCGTCCACGGCCCCCGATCGTGCCTGCATCGAAGCGACCTTGTCCTCGGCCCGCTGCATCGCCATCCCGACGTCACCCATCTCCTCGGAGATCCCCGAAAGGGCCTCCCCCACCTTCGTCTGGGCTTCGGCGGCCGAATAGTTCGCCTTGATCGTCTCCTTGCGAATACGGAAGGCTTGGATCTTGGCCTCGAGTCGGCGCGAGGCGTCCACGAGCTTGGCCTCTTCACCCTTGAGCTGGTCGTGCTGCGCCTTCAGCTCGACCGCCTGGGTCGAGATCGCGGCTCGCCGAGCCAAGGCCTCGCGGGCGAGGTCCTCACGCCCCTGCTCGAGTGCCTGACGGGCCTGTCCCTCGAGCTTGGTGGCGTTCGCCTGGAGCTGCTCCGCTTGGAGCTCGACCCGCTTGCGCGAGGTCGCCACGTCGGTCACGCCGCGGCGCATCTGTTGGAGCAGCTCGAGCTGCCTTTCATAGGAATAATCGAGCGTCTCGCGCGGGTCCTCCGCCTTGTCGAGAGCCCGGCTGGCCTTCGACTTGAAGACCATCGACAACCGCTGCATCAAGCCCATCGCACTCTCCCTAAAGGTTCTATTGTTCTTATGCTCACGTTAGGAGCACACTATCTATTATGAGAGTCATAGCGTTGTTAGGAGCAATGGTCCTTCTCCTCGCCGCCCCTCCGGCACTGGCTCAGGATGACCAGGCGGCGCTGATCGAACGCGCGGCCCAGGAACTGGGAGGCAACGACGTCTACGTCCATCCCGACGCTCGCGCAGAGGTGAGCTCAGCGCAGGAACAGGACATCGAATCGGCGATTGCCGACGCGGACGCCGGCACCGTCTACAT
>JALZJN010000139.1 GCA_030859735.1 Actinomycetota bacterium | reverse complement strand
CCGCACGTGGAAATAGACATCGGGATCGGCAAATCCGGACGCAGGGCCTACGGGTTCGACGACATCGCCATCGTGCCCTCTCGGCGGACTCGCGACCCCGACGATGTCGACGTCTCCTGGGAGATCGATGCGTGGCGCCTCGAGCTGCCTCTGCTCGCCTCTGCCATGGACGGCGTCGTCTCGGTGGCTACGGCAATCGAGATCGGCCGCCTCGGTGGCCTCGCCGTACTCAACCTCGAGGGCCTTCAGACTCGCTACGAGGACCCCGGCTCGGTGCTTGCGGAGATAGCCGAGCTCGACGACTCGGTCGCCACCAGGCGCATGCAGGATCTCTACCGGGAGCCGGTCAAAGAGGAGCTCATCTTCAAGCGCATACGGGAGGTCAAGGAGACGGGCTGCATCATGGCCGCGTCGCTTACTCCTCAACGAGTCGAGCGCTACCACAAGATCGCTCTCGAGGCCGAGCTCGACATCCTCGTCGTCCAGGGCACCGTGGTCTCGGCGGAGCACGTCTCCGAGCGGACCGAGCCGCTGAACCTCAAGCGTTTCATCTCGACCTACGAGCTCCCCGTGATAGTGGGGGGCTGCGCGTCTTACTCCACGGCGCTGCACCTCATGCGCACGGGCGCCGTGGGTGTGTTGGTTGGAGTCGGTCCGGGGGCGGCCTGTACCACCCGGGGAGTGCTGGGGATCGGCGTTCCCCAGGCCACCGCCATCGCCGACGCAGCCGGAGCCCGTATCCGCCACCTCGACGAGACCGGCCGTTATTGCCATGTCATCGCCGACGGCGGTATGCGGACCGGGGGAGACATCGCCAAGGCGATCGCGTGCGGCGCCGATGCGGTGATGATCGGCTCGCCGTTGGCCCAGGCGACCGAGGCGCCCGGCATGGGGTGGCACTGGGGCATGGCCACGTTCCACCCGTCGCTGCCGCGCGGCGCCCGGGTCAGAACCCAGACCCTGGGCTCGCTGGAGGAGATCCTCACCGGCCCCGCCCGCGAGAACGACGGCCGCATGAACCTGTTCGGGGCCCTCAGAACCAGCCTCGCCACCTGTGGCTACGCCAACCTCAAGGAGTTCCAGAAGGCCGAGGTCATGGTCGCCCCCGCGCTTCAGTCGGAGGGCAAGGGCCTGCAGCGAGCGCAAGGCGTGGGGATGGGCGCCTAGCGGCGGCTCGTTTCCAAAAGGGGAGCCGGGTGGAGGATTTCGTCGAGCAACTGAGCCGTGGCAACGTCGAGGAGGTCAAGGTCGTCCTCGCCTCGGTGGTCGCGGCGTTGGCCATTTATCAGGTCCTTCTGATGGCCGTCGGCTACGGGAAGCTGCGCCTGCCCTTCTTGGCCTTGAGGCCTGCGTCCTCCACCCATCGGGCGGTGGGGGACACGATCGTCGTCATCACCTTGCTCGTGGTTCATGTGCATCTCCTACTTCGGCTTCGAGGACGGCGATTCCGACGAGGAAACACGTGCGCTTCTCCACGCCAGCGCGGGTTCGGCGCTGGTTGTCCTGCTCGCCTTCAAGGTCGTTGTCGTCAGGTGGTGGCACCGCTTGGGCCGCTTCCTGCCGGTGATCGGACTCATTGTGTTCGCCCTGTTCATGATCACCTGGCTGACCTCCGCCGGCGACTACCTCAGGGGATGACGTGACGCCCTCTGGAGGCAAGACCTCGCACACCGCCCAGATGATCGGGTCGCTCCTCGTGGCGGTGTTGATCGTGGTTGTGACCATCTCGGTGGTCACCGCCCGACTCGGGGTCGGCGAGGACTCGGGCGGGGACTCCGACTCGTCCGAAGAGGATGGCCGTGGGAGGGCCGGGCCGAAGCGGCAGCGGCATGCGGGAGCCTGATCCGGTGCGCTCCGCCCTCCGCTTAGCCGGTGTCCCTGATGAGGTCTTGCTGCCCGGGCGAGCCTCCGCCTTGAAAGAAACAGAGGGGGCGTGGACGCAGGAGCCGCGAGAGCTCTACGCACCCGTTCTTGACGGAAATCTGGGCGGCCTCTAGGCTAGCGACGCGAGAGAGTCCGCTGTGACGGACAACAACCGGAGATACCGCGGGGGGCCGGTGGAAAGGACGGCGGGTGATTATCAGGCGCTCATCTCCGACCTGGTAAAGACTCTGCTCCAGTTCGCCGAACGTCACCAGATCTCCACCGAGGAGTACCTTCGGGCGCTGGCCTTCCTCACCGAAGTCGGGCGCGCCGACGAGATGGTCCTGCTCGGTGACACCATGCACCTATCGATCGCCATCGACGACCTAACGCATGGAGATTTGGCGGCCGGGACCGCCACCAACGTCGAAGGTCCCTTCTTTCTCCCGGACAACCCGATGCTGGAGCCTCCCTACCGGCTCTGCTCGATCGACGAGGCCGGCTTGCCGCTCGTCGTCACGGGACGGGTTGTCGAAGCGGCGACGGGCTTCCCGGTTTCAGATGCGGTGCTTGACATGTGGCAGGCCAGCGCCGACGGCTTCTACGAGCAGCAGAAACCCGAGCGAGGCCCCCACTACCTGCGCGGCAAGGTCCCGGTCAACTCCGACGGCCGGTTCGAGTTCCGCACGATTGTGCCCGCTTCCTACGAGATCCCCAAGGAGGGACCGGTGGGGCGCCTCCTGGCGTTTCTCGACCGGCACGCGTTTCGCGCCAACCACATCCACGTGAAGATGGAGGCCGAGGGCTTCCGACCGCTCACAACACAGATCTTTTTCTCTGATAACGAGTGGCTTCGATCGGATGTGGTAGATGCGGTCAAGGATGACTTGGTCGTGGATCTTACCGAAGTCACAGACGAGATGCGCGCCAAAGAGCTCGAGGTGCGATCGCCGTTTGTGACGGCCTGGTTCGACATCGGTCTGCAGAAAGAGGAACCTCTCTAGAGACTAGCGATCCGCTCGAGGATCGCGTGGAGAGGAGTCGTGATCCGATTGAGGATCGCATGGAGAGTGGCGATCCGCATGAGGATCGCGTGGAGAGAAGCGGCGATCCGGTCCAGGGTCGCGTGAGAGAGGGGGTAGCGAGGTGCCGGATCGCTTGTTGCTGCGCGGCGGGTACGTCGTCAGCGGAGATCCAGACATAGGCGACTTGAACGGCGGCGATGTGCTCCTCGAGGGCGACACCGTTGCTGCGGTCGCTCCGAGCATCGACGTCACCGACGCGGAGGTCATCGACGTCACGGATGACATCGTGATTCCCGGCTTCATCGATAGCCATCGCCACACCTGGGAGACCTCCATTCGAGGAAGCGCTCCTAACGCGACACTCGACGATTACTTCGACCTGGTCCTAGACGGGTTCGCAAAAGCGTATCGACCCGAAGACGTATATGCCGCCAACTACATGGGCGCGCTCGAATGTATCAACGCCGGAGTCACCACATTGCTCGACTGGTCGCACATTCAGAACACTCCCGACCACTCCGACGAGGCCATCCGCGGGCTGCAGGACTCCGGGATTCGCTCGGTCTTCGCCTACGGTTTTCCCAATACCTCACTGGTGGACTGGTGGTATGGCAGCTCACTCAAGACGCCCGACGACGTGAGGCGCGTCCGGGAGACCTACTTCTCATCGGAGGACGGGCTCATAACTATGGCGCTTGCCACGCGGGGGCCGGGCTTTTGCCAGCCGGATGTAGTCAAGTACGATTGGGGGCTCGCCCGCGAGCTTGGGCTTCCCATCACAGTTCACGTGGGGATGGGCCGCGTCGCGGGAAGGTTCAACATGGTGGGTCAGCTCAATGAGATGGGCCTTCTCGGAGAAGATACGACCTATGTTCACTCCTGCTACCTCAGCGACGAGGAGTGGAAACTCGTGGCCGACACCGGGGGAAAGATCTCTATCGCAGCTCAGGTCGAGCTCCAAATGGGACATGGCTACCCTCCCAGTCTCAGGGCGCGAGAGCTCGGACTTCGTCCAAGCCTCAGCGTGGACGTGGTCACTACCGTGCCGGGAGACATGTTTACGGAAATGCGAGCCGTGTTCGGGTCCGAGCGTGTGTCCGTGAACGCGAAATGCTGGAAGGCGGACATCGACGCGCCGCAGTCGATGCTGACCGTGCGCGATGTCTTTAGGGCTGCCACCATCGACGGGGCCTTCGTGTGCGGGCTAGAGGATCGTACGGGTTCGCTTACTCCCGGCAAGAAGGCCGACGTCGTAGTGATCGACGGACAAAGCCCCAACGTCCTTCCGATTATCGACCCTCTTGCCACTGTGGTCCTGTTCGCCGATGTCTCCAACGTTCGCACGGTGATCATCGACGGCAAGATCCACAAGCGCGACGGACAATTGCTCGCGAACTTTGAGCGCCATCGTCGACTACTCGACGAATCCCGGGATTACCTCATCAAAAAGGTCCCGCGCGATCCCAACTGGATGGTGCCTACGGCCGACTGAGATCATGCGCGCAGCTCTGGTCGACGCCTTTGGAGAGAGCCCGGAGGTCGCCGACGTCACGCCACCCGAGAGAGCGCGAGGACAGGTCCTCGTGCGCGTTAGCGCGGCCCCCATAAACAAGCTGGATCTGCTAATAAGCTCGGGCAGGTTCTACGGAGGGGCGCCCGCGCCGCCTTACGTCCCGGGCGTGGAAGGTGTTGGGACGATCGTCGAGGCCAAGGGAATCGAGCCGGGAACGCGCGTGTGGTTCGCCTTCAAACGCTTGAACGGGACCCGAGGATCGATGGCCGAGCTCTGCGCCATCGATGAAGCCCGTACCTTGGTGCTGGAGCACGACATCGACGACGCCACTGCGGCGGGGCTGGGCCTCACGGGACTTGCCGCATGGTTGGCCTTGTCGCAGCGAGGCCGGCTGGCATCCGGAGAGCAGGTGCTGGTACTGGGGGCGGCGGGCGCGACCGGTCAGATTGCGCTGCAGGCGGCGCGCATCCTTGGCGCGGGCCGCGTGATCGGAGCCAGCCGCTCAGAAGAGGGCCGAGCTATCGCCCTTCAGCTCGGCGCCGATGCAGTCGTCGACAGCAGCGGTGAAGACGCAGAGCAAATCGCGACGCGATTGGAGCGCGCCTGCGACGGCCCCCTTGCACTGATCATCGACCCGGTGTGGGGTGTCCTTGCCGCAGCCTCCGCGCGCGTGCTGGCCCCCGGCGGTAGGCTCGTTAACTTCGGTAGCACAGGCGGCCCGACTGCCCCACTCGAGTCGACGATCATTCGTTCCAAGTCCCTTTCGGTGCTTGGCTACAGCAACATGTCGGCGACCTTTGCCGACGTGTGTGCGGCGATATCGACACTCCACCGCCACGCGGCCGAGGGCCGGATCAAGGTTTTGTCGGAAGAGGTGGGGCTCGACGAGATCGACTCGGCCTTCGAGCGCGCCGACGCCTCCCCACACCGCAAGTTGATCGTGATGCCGGACACATCGCTGAGGACGGGGTTAGGAACCGCTTGATCTAGTCATCGTGGCGAAGCCGGGACCTTCGATCGTTAGGGGCGGCTCCCCATGGTGGGAGTTAAACTAAGATTTTAGAGGCCGTAGCGATCTCACCCCTAATTTCTCTAAGCATCAGGCCGTATGAACGGATGTTATCCTTTCCAAATCAATAAAGCGCCTAAGTTTCGATTTGACAATCTCTCGCGGTCGCCCTATAATCTGAAGATAGATAATCGGAAACACTTAGGAAGTGGGTGGTGTAGATGCGTTTCGGTTGGATATTCTTCAGACTAAAGGGACGGCGGCGATGATCGGCGTCGTGATCCTTGTCGTGGCTCTGTGGGCGGGAGCAGCCCTGGCGCTGGTAGGTCACGCGACCGAAGTCAGTCGCCGCTCCGCTCACGACAGAGAGATGAAGGAGTCCCAAGAGCTAGAGGTGAGCAAATGATGAGTTGGGTGCAATACAAGCTCGACCCGACGCCGACGACGATGCTGGTTCCCCCCCGACCCCGTCGCTCCCGGCGCCTCGGGTCTACGCGGAGAGGCCGGTAGCCGGGTGGCTGCCGGCCTCGACCGTATCGACCGCCGCATCCTCGAGCTGCTGAGACTGGATGGCCGCTTGTCGCACACGGCCATCGCCAAGGAGGTCGGGTTGTCGGGCCCCGCGGTGCATGAAAGAGTGCGAAAGCTCGAGCAGAAAGGTGCCATCGCCGGGTACACGGTGGTGCTAGACGCGGAGAAGCTGGACCGCAGCCACATGGCCTTCTGCATGATCACGGTTTCCGAAGGGACCGAGTTTGCCGCCGACGACCCCATCGTCGCCCGCATCTGCGAGGAGCCCGACGTTCTGGAGTTCCACCGGATCGCGGGCGAGGACTGCTACATGGTCAAGGTTCGCTGCCGTACCAACAAGGAGATCGAGAGGCTGCTGCGGAGGATCCGGTCGATCCGGGGCGTGGCCCGCACCCGCACGACGATAGTGCTGTCCACCGAGCTCGAGCAGCCCACGATCGGAGTTCCGGACGTGGAGGAGGAGCCCGCCGCCGAGCTCGCCTGACCGCCACATTGGCTTGCCCACTCGCTTACGCCACTTGGCTTGCCCACTCGGCCCCAAGCTGCGCAGCGACACTGCCCGCCCCCAGCACGGCTTTGTGTCAGCTCAAGGGCGGATTCCGCACGATTCCTGGCACAAAGCCATATCGGGGGCGGCTGATTCCGATCTCTACTCCGGATGCCGGCGCTCAAGACTCGACGGTCTGAGAAGTGCTCAAAGACGCTGCCCGGGCACTCCGAGGCCTCACAATGGGCGAATGACGGCGACACCCGACACCGAGGCTGCCTGCGACCTTTCGACCACCTGCCCTCTTTGCGGGCAAGAGATGAACCCGGAGACATCCCACTATCGATGTCACTCCTGCGGCTATAGGGACTCGTGCTGCTTCTGAGTGGGGCTGTCGCGTGACCGAAGCCAAATCAGTAGAACGACTGCTTACCCTGGGCGAGCGCGTCCTCAAGGACTCCACGCACATCTTCGAGGGCCACGATCTGGAGTGGGAGGCCGAGGAGCTGATGGCGCTGACTCTCGACACCGAGCCCGAACACCTGGCCATGGAGTTGGAGCTCACCAAGAGACAGTGCGAGCGCTACATGTCCTTGGTCGCTCGGCGAGCGGCGGGTGAGCCCCTTCCTCTCTTGACCGGCCGCATCGAGTTCTACGGACTCGATCTCGAGGTGGCACCCGGCGCGTTCGTGCCCCGGCCTTCATCCGAGTTGACCGTCGCCCGTGCACTGAGAAAGCTGCGCCGGCGACCCTCTCCCAAGGTCGTGGACGTCTGCACCGGCGCAGGGCCGATCGCCCTGGCGCTGGCCGCGGAGCTGGCCCGCTCGGAGGTCTGGGGGGCCGATGTCTCGAGCGAAGGGCTCCGGCAGGCTCGTCGCAACGCCAAGGATCTGGGAATCGACAACGTCTCCTTCATCGTCAGCGACATGTACGACTCGCTGCCGAGCAAGCTCAAAGGCTCCGTCGATCTCATCACCGGGCACGTCCCCTACGTGCCGATCGATGAGATCGAAGACCTGCCGGCGGAGGTCATCGAGCATGAGCCGCTGTCTACTTTGTCCGACGAGACCGACGACGGGCTTGTGCTCATGCGGCGGGCTATCGAGGAAGCGCCGAGGTGGCTCAAGCCCGGGGGTTGGCTTCTGCTCGAGGTCTCCGACGACCTCACCGGCGTCCTGCGCCGAATGTGCCGTAGGGCCGGCCTCGACGACAAGGGCGCGCACACAGACGAAGATCGCCTCAGCATGGTGGTCGAAGCGCGCGCGCGGTAGCCTGAATTATGGAAAAAGTCCTGGTTGTGGACTACGGTGCTCAGTACGCGCAGCTGATAGCGCGAAGAGTGCGCGAGTGCCATGTCCTTTCAGAGATCGTGCCCCACGACCTTTCAATGGATCAGATCAGGGCATTGCAACCTGCGGGCATCATTCTTTCCGGAGGCCCCATGTCGGTCCATTCGCCCGGTGCTCCCGGAGTAGATGAGCGCTTGTTTGCTCTGGGGATACCGGTGCTCGGCATCTGTTACGGCCAGCAGCTAATGGCACAAGCGCTCGGTGGCGAGGTCGCTCGGACGGGTGGAGGAGAGTTCGGACGCGCCGAGCTTCATGCCGACACGTCGGAGTCGATTCTGTTCTCCGAGTTGTCCCCGAACCAAACCGTATGGATGAGCCACAACGATGCCGTAACCCTTCCTCCCGGAGGGTTTCGCACCGTTGCTTCGACTGAGGGATCACCGAATGCCTCGTTCGAAGATCCAGTACACAGCCTTTTTGGAGTGCAATTTCATCCCGAGGTCTCCCACACCACCCAGGGGACCGACCTGCTCAAGAATTTCCTCTTCAAAGGCTGCGGGCTGATGCCGTCGTGGACGATGATCTCGATAATCGAGCGGGCCGTCGAGGAGGTGCGCGCTGCTGTGGGCGATGCCCGTGTTGTGTGCGCACTGTCCGGGGGTGTCGACTCATCCGTAGCCGCTGCTCTTGTTCACCGCGCCGTCGGTGATCAACTCACTTGTGTGTTCGTGGATCACGGACTGTTGCGGGCCGGAGAGGCCGAGCAGGTCGAGGAGACCTTTCGTGCACACCTTCAGGCGAACCTGATCCACATCAAGGCGGCCGACCGTTTTCTCGATGAGCTGGCCGGTATCAGTGATCCGGAGGTCAAACGCAAGACCATCGGTCGCACTTTCATCCGCGTCTTCGAGGAGGTCGCTAGAGACGAGTTGGAGGATGCTTCGTTTCTTGTGCAAGGCACTCTGTATCCGGACGTCATCGAGTCGGGTACGAGAGTCGCAGCACGCATCAAGAGTCACCACAATGTCGGGGGTTTGCCTGAGGACATGACTTTCGTCCTGGTCGAGCCTCTTCGCAACCTCTTCAAGGACGAGGTCCGGCGCGTCGGCGAAGAGCTCGGATTGCCGGAGGAGATAGTGTGGCGTCAACCGTTCCCGGGTCCGGGACTTGCGGTGCGCGTGATCGGCGAGGTGACTCGAGAGCGTCTCGAGCTGGTGCGAGCAGCGGACCATATTGTGGTCGAGGAGATCAAGAGGGCGGGGTTGGGGCGCTCGTTATGGCAGGCATTCGCAGTCTTGATAGCGGTTGGTTCCGTGGGCGTGATGGGAGACGAACGCACCTATGGACACCCCATCGTGCTGCGCGCCGTCACCAGCGAGGACGCCATGACCGCCGACTGGGCGCGGCTTCCCTATGAAGTCCTGGAACGCATCTCGAACAGAATTGTGAACGAGGTGCCGGACGTGAACCGGGTGGCCTTCGACATCACCTCCAAACCCCCCGGCACGATCGAGTGGGAATAAGCCCGGGCCTAGGTAACAAGGAGCGTTCCGAGTCGTCGGCGGAGGGTCGAGGCGACTATCTCAGCATCCTCTCCGGAACCGGCCAGAATGTCATCGGTATCGTCATTGCTGCGCTCGCAACCTTCGCAGCCAACATCCTGCTGAGCCGGGTACTCGGTCCCGGCGGCTTCGGCATTGTCACGGTCATGACCCAGGCGACCTTCGTCATTTCCTTTGCCACCAGAGCGGGCATGGACATGGCGGTCCTGCGGGATGTCGCGGTAGAGATCGGAGTCGGCCGCAGCGACAGAATCAGAGTCGGCGTGTCCCGCGCGACCGCGATTGCCGCCTTGACGAGCCTGGCGGCAGCCGTGGCCGTGGTGTCCGCGGGTGGCGTCGTGCGCTCACTGTTTCGTATCTCAGAGGGTGGTTATCCCTACCTGGTCGAAGCGGCCGCGGCCGGCCTGCCTTTTTTGGCACTGGCCAACGTGTGGTTGTCGGCCACGCGAGGGCTCAAGATCATGCGCTACACGCTCTACATCTTCTGGGCGGGGCAGCCGATCGCATGGGTATTGCTGATACTCGCCGGCTGGCAGGTGGCGCAGACACCGACAATGAGCGTGCTTGCATACTCGATGTCGTGGCTCGTAGCTTCGGTCGCCGCCTACTTCGCCTGGCGCAAGGAAAGCCAGGCATGGGAAACGCATCCGATGGAGCGGGGCGGGCTATCCAGGCTGCTTCGCTACGCGGGCCCGCGAGCACCGGCCGCTCTGTTCTCCCAGCTGTTGTTCTGGACCGACCTGTTCGTAGTAACTCGCTATGTCTCGGACACTGAGGTCGGCGTCTACTCGGCTGCATTGCGGGCCGGCCAGGTGCTGGTTTTGTTTCTCACATCGGTGAGCCTCATGTTCAGCCCCTACGTTGCGGACCTTCACAACCGCAATGAGACCGCGCGCCTGGATCGGCTCTTCAAGGCGTTCACTCGTTGGACTCTCGCCGCCACCATGCCTGTTTTCCTTGTGCTGGCAATAGCGCCCGGGGCGGTGCTTGATCTCTTCGGGCCGGACTATGGAGGTGGGGAGACCGCTCTGCTGGTCTTGCTCGCAGGCCAGTTTGTCAACGTCGCCACCGGCGGAGTCGGTTTCGTCTTGATCATGGTGGGTCGCACGGGATGGGACCTGGCCGTTTACGCAGCTTCGCTGGCCCTTAATCTGGGACTGGCCTTCCTTCTGGCGCCGCGCTATGGAATCGAGGGGGCCGCCATTGCCAACGCAGTCACGTTTGCGCTGTCCAAGTGGGCGAGACTTGCACTCGTCGCTCGCTTTGTGAACATTCAACCTTACGACCGTAACTATCTTCGATTGCTTGCTCCGACGATGATTGGCTTGGCGGTGACGTGGGTTGTTCACCAAACTCTCTCCGGCGCATGGCTGGTCGACTTGGTCGTCACCTCGCTCGCCGGCATGATCGCCTACGCGGCCGCCTACGCTGTCCTGGGCCTGACTTCAGGAGAAAGACAGAGCTTGATCGCGGCTGTAGCCAGGTTTAGGACGGCTTCGTGAGTGGAGACTTCCTGGGAAGCCTGAACCCGGTCCAGCGCGAGGCGGTCGAGCTGGGGGATGGACCGGTCCTGATCGTGGCGGGGGCGGGCTCCGGAAAGACGCGCGTGCTCACTTATCGCATCGCTCATCTGATCCTCAACGGCGCTTCTCCGTATTCGATAATCGCGATAACTTTCACGAATAAGGCCGCCGCGGAGATGAAGCGGAGAGTCGCATCGCTGATCGGTCCCGTCGCCAACACCATGTGGGTGTCCACTTTTCATTCCGCCTGTGTGCGCATCTTGCGGAGGGAGGCGCCCCGGCTTGGCTACCGGTCCTCTTTTTCGATCTACGACTCCTCAGACTCGGAGCGTCTGATCAAGTTGTGCCTCAAGGAGCTCGACATCGACCCCAAGCGAATACCTCCACGAGCGGTTGCATCGGCCATCTCGGATGCAAAGAACAGGCTGATAAACGCCGGCATCTATCGAGACTTCGCCGCTAACAAGTGGGAGCTGACGATCGCCGAGATTTACGGCGAATATCAACGGCGGCTGGAGGATGCTTCGGCTTTCGATTTCGACGACCTTATCATGAGGACGGTCGAGATCTTCGACCGCTTCGAGGACGCTCGCGACCACTATCAGCGCCGTTTCGATCATGTGCTAGTCGACGAGTTCCAGGACACGAACCACGCCCAAGCGCGCTTCGCCACCTTGCTGGCGGAGAGATCGCGGAACATTTTCGTCGTTGGAGATGCCGATCAGGGTATCTATGCGTTCCGAGGCGCCACTATAAGAAATCTGCTCGATTTCGAGCGAGACTGGACCGACGCCCACGTAGTCACGCTTGAACAGAACTACCGCTCGACTCAGACCATCCTCTCCGCGGCCAACGCCATCATCGAGAACAACCTCATGAGAAAGCCCAAGTCGCTGTGGACTCAGGCGATTGGGGGCGAGCCCATCACGCGCTACCACGCGCAGAACGAGCACGATGAAGCGCGCTTCGTGGTTGCTGAAGCGGCGCGACTGCGCGACCTCGGAAGTGCATTGTCTGACATCGCAGTCTTCTATCGCACCAACGCCCAGTCGCGCGTGCTCGAGGAGGTGTTCTCTGCCCACGAGGTCCCCTATCGACTGGTCGGCGGAGTCGGCTTCTACGACCGAAAGGAGATCAAGGACCTGCTGGCATGGCTGCGCGCCGCCGCCAATCCTCAGGACTCGGTATCGGTGGAGCGAGCGTCACAGGCCCCCCGGCGCGGTCTGGGGGCTGTTTCGATGACCCGTTTGGCGACTTTTGCCACGGAGCAGGGCATCGGTCTGGGCGAGGCGCTGGGGAGGGCGCAGGAGGTCCCAGGGGTCTCTCGCAAGGCCGCCGGTGGGGCGCTCGCCATGAGCCGGCTGCTCGAGCGGATCCGGACCGCCGGTGACTCGGGTGTTCCGGTGTCGGACATCATCGAGCTGGCCTGGGATATTTCCGGCTACATGTCCGAGCTGACCGCGGAGCGATCCTTTGAATCGCTGTCGCGCCAAGAGAACCTGAAGGAGCTCCAGGGCGTCGCCATTCAGTACGAGGGTTCCGCCGAAGATCCGAGCCTCGCGGACTTCTTGGAACGCGTCGCCCTCATCACCGACACCGACGTCACCGAAGGCGAGGAGTCCGGAGTGACGTTCATGACTCTTCACAACGCCAAAGGACTTGAGTTTCCTACTGTGTTCATCCTCGGTATGGAGGAAGGTGTTTTCCCTCACATTCGCTCGCTCACCGAGCCCGAGGAGATCGAGGAGGAGAGGCGGTTGTGTTATGTCGGCATCACCCGGGCCATGGAGCGCCTCTATCTGCTGAACGCATGGTCGCGCACACTGTGGGGCAGCTTGCAGTACAACACGGAGTCGCGCTTTCTGAAAGAGCTGCCCGAGCAGCTGATCGAGTCGAAGGAGTATGAGAAGCGGGCTGCCAAGCAGCCGCCGCGTCGCGCCGCCACCGACCCCTCACGATTCAAGGTGGGGCAGGAGGTCGAGCATGTCCGCTACGGCCGCGGAACGATCATCGACATCGGGCGCTCCCCGGTTGGCCTGGAGGCGACGGTGAACTTCCCGGGGGCCGGCGGCGAGAAAAGGCTCGACCTCACGATCGCGCCGATGAAGCCCGCTCCCCACAGTTGACCCCGGTGCCTGGTGCCGTGTCCGTCCGCGGGGCCACTGCCCTCAATCCCTCCTAACTTTGCACCTCTGCCTTACACGCGATGTGGGTACAGCGGCAAAGTTAGGAGGGACACCCTTCGGTGACTCCGTGCCATCTGCTGCTAGACGCGCGCACCTAGCCTTTCAGCGAGAATCTCGAGCTTGTCGGCCGTCTCTTGTTCCTCGCTCAGATTCTGTTCGAGCAGCGGCACCGCGTCGCCGAGGCCGGCCTGCTTAGCAAGCTGGATCAGTGACTTGTAGGAAGCGATCTCGTAATGCTCCACCTTCAGTGACGCCCCGATCGCGAACACATCGAGCAGTTCGGGGGAGGGTTCTTCATCGGCAACGAAGGATTTGAACTCCTTAAGGAGCCCGTTGATCCCGTAGCATGTCTCCCGGCTCGGCTTCTTGTCAACCAGACCGAACACGTCCTCAAGCCTCTTGATCTGCCCATCTGTTTGCTGCTTGTGCTCCAGATAACCTTCCACTAGCTGTTCATCGGAGGCTTTCTTGGCCATACCCTCCAGCTCACGACTGAGCTTGTTCTCTGCGTCGTAGATGTCCTTGAGCTCGTGCTCAAACAACTCGATTCCTCGTTCCAACAAGTACCTCCAATTGAGAAGAATGAGAAATATGTCCCCCAGACTCTATCTGCCTTGGCTGGCGGGAAGCTCAACTTAGCTCAGAGCTCCGCCGAAGTCCCCTCCCAACTTGTCTATCAGTTCCTGCGGATCAATGCCCAGGTTCGACAGCAGATCGCTGTGCTGTTCGGTATCGACCTGCTCGGGAAGTTGCTCGTCCGCCTGGGACACTTGATCTGTGGCTCCCCTCTCCTGCAACAGCTGCAGAACTTGCTCTTTGGGAATCTCCATGGTTATGCCTCCTTTCGCGTTGACTATTTAGACGACCGGCATCTCTCGGACAGAGCCTTACGCCCTGTCGCGCTTCTCCAACTTGGTATGCCAGCGCTGGCCTACGGCGCCGCCGAGCGCTCCGGCGACGAGCATTGCCACCAACAGAGCGATGCCCACGACTGTGCCGATCTCGCTGAGACTTCCCAGCGGAAGTGGCAGTTGCTGGACGTCGGAGGGCCGCAAGTCGGTGGCGCTGCTGGTGATGCCTGCCACAACCGCCCCCAGGATGACTACCAGGATGATCGCAACGATCGGCACCAGGATTCCGTTGAGCACTCCGGACCCTCGGGCCATCCGGCCTGAGGTGTAGCCACCCCAGAAGTAGGCGAGGAACTGGACTATGACGAGGCCGATGCCGGCCCCGACGCCGGCCGTTGAGACTTCGTTCGGCGAAATGCCGCCCTCGGCCACGCCCATAGCCGCCAAGATCCCACCAACGATGGCGGTCAAAACGACGAAGGCGCCGATCGCCACCACGATGCCTGTGATGATGGAGATGAACGACACGCCGCCGCGAGTCTGAGCCTGCTCCCGGATCACCTTGGTGTTGTCGTCTTGGTCTCCCTTGCTATTCCGTGCCATTTGGCGACCTTTCTATAGCAGCTGAATTGTGTTCCATCTTCGATCCCTCAGGCAGGTCGATCGGGTGGGGAGTATGTCTGGGTCGTGCCGGACGACTCGGTTCGGCCGGTACCCGTCGCCTGGTCCTTGCGCTCCTGGGCCCGCTCCTGAATCCGCTCCTTGGAGCCCGACGCTTCCTCTTTGAGGTTGGAGGATTCCTGCTCGGCTTTCTGGGACGCTCTCTCCCAGTACCTGCTCATGGTTTGGATGCCGCCTCCGCCGATGGCGACGACGGAGGAGCCGACGATGATCGCCAGGACTGCATAGAAGAGCCCGATGACGATGTTCTCGGCGATGTTTAGCTGGTCGAGGGCGGCGAAGACGGCGATGCTCAAGATCATCGCGCTTACCCCCACGGCCAGCGCCTTGCCGTAGCTGAGGCCACCCAGGGAGGCCTCGATGACCTCTTTGAACGCGGCAGCTATCGCGGCGCCGATGACCACGATCACGATGGCGACGAACACGTTCGGCAGATAGGCGATGACGCCGGTGATGAGCTCGCTGATGGGGTTGGGCCCGAAGACGCTGAACGCGAGCTGCAGCACGAACAAGAACAGCGTGTAGAAGACGATCTTGCCGAGGATGCTGGAGGCGTCGTACTGGGACTTCTCCAAAGCCTTGCCGACACCGCCTCGCTCGACCACCTTGTCGAAACCGACTCGTTCCAGCACCTTGTCAAGGATCTTGGCGACGGCCTTGGCGATGAAATAGCCGATGACCAGGATCAGGAGAAAGCCGATCAGCTTGGGCACGAACGTAGCGATCGACGCAAACGCGTCTCCGAGTCCATCAGTAAATTGGTCCATTAGAAATCCTCCTTGGAATAGTGGTTTTGCGGCCCCTCTCGTGCCGCTATGTGTGGTGTGGGCTACCGTTAAGCAGTCCGAGCAGCGCCTGCATGTTGATTCCCAGGCCCCCCAGGAGCTCTGCGTCTCGCTCGGTATCGACGCGTTCTGGCAGCTCGAAGCAGGCCCGCTCGAAGGCGGATGAGCCTCCCTCCACGAACTCGAGTACCTGCTGCTTGGGTACCTCCACTTTGCCCTCCCTTGGGTTTGTGGGTCTGGCCTTGTGATGCGACCCTCTACTCGTGTATACGCTCCTGAGGCCTCACCATTACGCACGCGTTTCTTGGCTCCCGGGATGCCGGCAGAACAGAACATCAGAGGATATGAGGGAGGAGCTACGATGAACCGATGGGGAAAGCGTCCGACGAGGAGGCCACCAAGAAGGTAACGGCGCGACCAGCTCGGGCCGGAGAGGAGAGGCACGCAGACGTAGCGGACCTCGCCGCTATGGTTCGGCGAGTGCTGGGCGCGCGGTTGAGCGACCCCAATGACGTGGAGGACCTCACCCAGGAAACCTTGGCCCGCGTCATCGAGGCTCGCCCCCGGATCACAGATGATGGCCTCACTGCATACGCTGTTGTAACGGCGCGCAATCTGGCAAGATCTCTCGGTCGCGACGAAGCACGCCGACGCCACCATGCGCATCGCCTCATAGACCTTAGGACTCCTTCTCAGCCTGAGGAAGAGACTCTGCGGCGAGAGGAGTCTGAAGCGGTATCTGCGGCCTTGGAGAAGCTGTCTTCAAGGGAGAAGTTCGCTGTGATTGGACACGAAGTGGGAGGCAGGGATACGGCGACTCTTGGGCAAGAGCTCGGCGCCACTCCGGGGGCGGTCGCCGTCCAACTTGCAAGAGCGCGCGCCAAACTTCGCGTCGATTACCTCCTGGCCCTGAGTAAGGCAAGTCCCCCAACGCCGATTTGTCGTTCAGTGCTCGTAGCGTTGTCGGCCGGCGACCGACGCAGACAGACGGCACTCGATTCGGCAGATCACCTGCTGAACTGCGAATATTGTGCGGCGCTAAGCGATCCTCTGTTGCAGAAACGAAGGCCGGTTCCTCTGCTGATCCCGCTGACCTTCCTGCATCGGTTGAAGGGGTACATCGGGGAGCGACTGCAGACACCCCAGGCCCAGGCC
>JALZJN010000082.1 GCA_030859735.1 Actinomycetota bacterium | reverse complement strand
CAGCAGAATGATCGCAAGGCCATAGCTGGGGACCAGCGCGTAGAAACCCGCCAGGGCACCGGCGAAGACCTCGAAGTAACCCATCTACCTTCTGCTCCTCGGCAGGGGGACGGGATCGAGTCCGCCGACATTCCAGGGATGGCAACGAGCCACACGAGCCACGCTGAGGGCCGCCCCCCGGAGAGCGCCGTGGCCTCGAACCGCCTCTAGGGAGAAAGTCGAGCATGTTGGCTCGAACCGACAGCGGCGAGGAAACCCGGAAGAAGCTATTCGGTACAGCCTTAGGGCTCCCACCATCACTCTCGCGAGAGGGCTCATCGCGCGGCCCCTACCTTCTCGACGGCGCCCATCATGGCCTGTACCAGTTCCTGGAAGTTGCGACTTGCGGCGGGCAGGCCCGCTCTGATCACCACGTCCCACCCGACGGACGGGACCGTCAGCTGCGCAGCGGCCCGCAGCCGCCGCCGAACCCGGTTGCGAGTTACCGCGCTACGCGGGCTCAGTGCCACTACCAGCCCCACGCGCGTCGGTCCGCTGCGCTCATGGAAATACAGAGTGAGCCCCTCTCGCGTGATCCGGTGGCCTTTCCGCAGCACACGCCGGTAAGCACGCCTCCCGCTCAACGACTCCCCCCGCCACATGGCTCCTGGGCTCAAGCCGACAGCCGGGCACGACCCTTGGCCCGTCTGTTCTTCAAAATCGAACGGCCTGCGCGCGTCCGCATGCGCGCCCGAAAGCCGTGCTTTCGTTTGCCGCGTCGATTGTTGGGTTGGAACGTACGTTTGGTCATCGGCTTGCCGTCTCTTTCACGGCTGACCTCCGTAGAGGCTGGGGCCGTCGCGAAATACCCGAGTTGTAGAACCGTGTGGCCGAAGTATAGCCGAGCAACGTTTCTGCACGTCAACCGGTCCCGGCCTGAAACTTCCTCGCGCGTCGCGCAATCTCCGCTTGACTCCGCGGACACTCGGCTGCTTAGGTAAAGATGGCCCAAAACATACAAACCAAGCAAACACGAGTCCCGGCACTTCCCCCGAAAGTGATGTATCAGCTCGGCGCGCCCACCATGGACGCGCGGCTGTCTGATTGTCCACAGCTGTGGACAAGGATGTTGACATCGCAGAAATTTCGGCACCACTCCCCCGGGCCACGGGAGACGGCGGACTCCTTGAGCCACGGGGGGATCACTCTTGAAGACCTTTACCAACTCCACTGCGGTGGAGACACTCCTCTCCCCTCATCAGATCTGGGACGTCGCTAGCAGCGAGCTCCGTTCCCGGCTCTCCGAAGGAACTTTTGCGGCCTGGTTCGGCGACTGTGAAGCTCTTTCCTTCGACGGTGTCACCTTGGAGCTGAGCGTGCCCAGCCCCTTCGCCCGCGATTGGATAGAAAACCGGTATCGCGGCGCAGCCGAGACGGCCCTCATCAGCGCAGCCGGCCACCACGTCGAACTTGCCTTGACACCCCTCTCCCCAGTCCCCCCGCGTGCTCCCAGTCCGGAGCCACAGCAAACTCGTTCCCAGCCCACTGCGGCACCCGGCCACGCCGACTCCCGGCCAGATCACCCTTTTCAGCCCAAATACACGTTTGACTCCTTCGTGATCGGTTCCTCCAACCGATTTCCCTACGCTGCTGCGCTCGCCGTGGCCGAAGCGCCTGCGCACGCCTACAATCCGCTATTCATCTACGGCGGCGCCGGCCTGGGAAAAACCCACCTATTACACGCTATGGGTCGCTACGTCTCGGAGTGTCACCCCGATCTTGTCGTCCGCTATGTGTCCACCGAACAATTCATCAACGAGTTCCTGGTCGCGGTCCAACGTCGCAGTTTTCCCGACTTCCATCGGCGTTACCGAGCAGCCGACGTGCTCCTGATCGATGACATCCAGTTTCTCGAAGGCAAAGAACGGACCCAGGAGGAGTTCTTCCACACATTCAACGCGCTCCACCCGACCGCTCAGCTGGTCATCACTTCAGACCGCCCGCCCAAACGCATCGCCACCCTCGAGGAACGCCTTCGCACCCGCTTCGAATGGGGCCTGCTAACAGACATCCAGCCCCCCGATTTCGAAACCCGGCTCGCCATCCTCCAACTTAAGTCTCTCACCGAGAAACTCCCGGTCGAGCCCCAAGTGCTCTCCTACATTGCCAACCGCATCCAGACCAACATCCGCGAGCTCGAGGGGGCATTGATACGAGTCAGTGCCTACGCGTCGTTGACCGGCAGACCGCCCACCGCCGAACTGGCACACGACGTGCTCCAGTCGATCCTCTCCAACGCCGGCGAGGCCCCCGTAACCGCCGATCTCGTGGTCGCTGTGGCGTCCGAGTACTACAACGTCACTCCCGACGAAATGCGTTCCTCCAGCCGCACACGGCCTCTCGTGGTCGCTCGTCAGATGGCCATGTATCTCTGCCGTGAGCTGACCGATTTATCACTCCCCAAGATTGGCCGCGAATTTGGCAACCGAGATCACTCAACTGTGCTCCACGCCACAAACAAGATCCGGAAGAGCATGAGAGAAAGAGAGAGTTCCTACGAACAGGTCGAGGAGCTTACCGCTCGCATTCGCCAACGCGTGGCACGCACTTAACCTGAGGGAAAGGACGGGCTCTATTGTGGACAATTTACGGCAACTCAAGTCCCCGGCTCTGGTGATGGGTTTATCCGAGGTCCTCATCCACTGCTCGCCGGATGTCTTCAGGCCTCGCGAGCAGCCCTGATGCGAGTTATCCCCAAATCCCCAGCCCCTACTACTGCTACGACAAGAATGTCTTTAGTAGATCCCTTAGGAGGACCTGTAGATGAAGCTTCGTTGTGAACGAGACGATCTGCTAGAGGCCGTGCAGTTCGCCGCCCGTGCCATCACCAATCGAGCAACTCTTCCGGTCCTGGCCGGTCTGCGGCTGGAAGCCACTGGGGATGGGACCGTGGCGATTGGAGCAACTGATCTCGAGCTGACCATGGAGACTCAGCTAAGAGCGGCGGTGGATGAGCCCGGGACCGCAGTTGTCCCCGGCAGGTTGTTCGGAGACATGATGCGCAGCCTCGGACCGGGGCAGGTGAGTCTCATCAGTGGGGACGCCGAGATCGAGATTTCATCTGGGCGAGGACGCTTCCACGTAAAGGCGATGTCCGTCGAGGACTACCCGATGCTGCCGACGAGGTCCGGAGATGAGGCCGGCATCGAACTGGAGCTTTCTGCAGAGACGCTGGCCGTGGGTCTGTCACAGGTCGTGCGTAGCGCTTCGGGCGATGAAACCCGCCAGGTCCTGACCGGAGTGCTGTGGGAGGTGGAGGAAGAGACGCTGACGTTGGCGGCGACCGATTCCTACCGGCTGTCGGTGCGAGAGCTCCCGGTGAGCCATGGGGGGGAGGGCCGCAATGTCGTTCTGCCTGCGAGAGCATTGAGCGAGCTCGCTCGTACCCTTCAAGGGACCTCTGGGAGAGTGAGCGTGGAACTGAAGGCCAACTTCGCAGTGTTCAGGGTTTCCGGCTCCGACAGTGCTGCCGAGACGGTGATTGCCTCACGCTTCATCGAAGGAGAGTTCCCGAAGTACCGTCAGTTGTTGCCGCAGGGTTATTCCAATACTCTCAAGGTAGGACGAAGCGATGTAGTCGAAGTGGTCAAGCGAGTGGGTTTGCTGGCTCAGAACAACATGCCGGTAAAGTTTCAACTGGGGGCCGAGCTCGAAGTGTCGGCCAACACGCCCGATGTGGGCGAAGGACAAGAGGTTCTCGACGCCGAATACGAGGGTGAAGGGATGGTGATCGCTTTCAATGCCCGTTTCTTCTTGGATGGCGCTACGGCGATCTCCGGCGAACGACTGACGCTCGTGGCTTCTGATGGGCTCAAGCCGGCGATCATGAGGGCCGAGGACGAGGCCGGGTTTACTTATCTGCTGATGCCCGTGAGGTTGTCCTAGAGCTATCCCGTTGTTCCCTTTGCGTAGGGTCGCTCGGAAGCGAGTCGTATTTCCGGGGATCAGCTGTTCGTGAGAGTGGAAACCCTCGAGCTTGTTGACTTCCGTAACTACAGACGGGCGCTGATATCGCTGAGCAAGGGGCCTACTCTGGTGATGGGGAGGAACGCCCAAGGGAAGACCAACCTGCTCGAGGCCGTGTTCTGTCTCAGCGGACGACCCTCGCCGCGCAGCACCGACCAGGCCCTGGTTCGCCAGGGCGCCGAACGGGCGTTGTTGCACGGAAGTGTCAGGCGGGCGGCGCGCTCGGTTGAGCTTGACCTCGAGATCAGTGAAGGCAAGCGAAGAGCGTTGATCAACAAGACTCCGGTGCGTTCTGCTCGCTCTCTCAGCGAGGTTATGGCGGCGGTGTTCTTCGGCCCCGACGAGCTTTCACTGGTGAAGGGTTCTCCCGAGGGCCGCCGCCGTTTCCTGGACGACCTGGTGATTGAGTTGCGCCCGGGACAAAGTTCCCTGCGCCGGGAGTGGGATCGGGTGCTTCGGCAGAAGAACGCACTCTTACGCAGCGCACCGCGTGGTTCTGAGAAGACGCTCAAGACTTTGGACGTGTGGGATGAGTCCATGGTCAGGGCGGGTGCCGCGCTGACCGGAGCTCGTCTGGAGTGCCTGGCTCGGTTGCTGCCGGCGGCCCGAAGGCGCTGGGGCGAGATCGCCGCGGCCGGGGGGCTCGACCTCTCTTACCAGAGTGCCTGGCTACCCCGGGAGGTAGGCAACCAGGGCGTTTCCGGCGGCGGTGTGGAAGTGTCGGAGCTGGCGAGGCACCTGGAGCTGGCGATTGCTCAATCACGGCCGCGAGAGCTCGAGCGCGGGACCGCGTTGACCGGCCCTCAGCGAGACGACGTCTATGTCGGCGTTAGTTCGTCACAGGGCCGTGTTGTTATGGATGCGCGCACGTTCGGCTCGCAGGGCGAGCAGCGAACGGCGGCCCTGGCCCTCAAAGCGGGAGAGTTCGACACAGTGACTGAAGCGATGAGAGAGCAACCGGTCCTGCTCCTGGATGACGTCTTCTCAGAGCTCGATCCCTACCGGCGCCGATGGCTGGGGGAAGCCGTGGCGGGGATGGACCAAACCATCGTTACCTCGGCCGAGCCCGGGGCGGCGGAGGCGCTGGGAGCCGGAACCGTGCTCGAGGTGGTCGAAGGAAGCGTGAGTCGTCTGTGAGCCCGGAACCCGTCCGTATCGGGGATGCATTGGGTGAGATCCGAACACCGGGTGGGGGGCGGGCGGCAGACACCGCACTGTTGTGGCGGGCGTGGCCTGCGCTGGCGGGAGCAACGGTGTGTGCACATGTCGAGCCGACTTCCCTGCGCGACGGCGTCCTGAGGCTGCGGGCGGATTCGCCGGTGTGGGCAACTGAGGTGGGCTACCTGGCCGACCACATTCGGGCGCGTGCAAACGAGATCTTGAAAGATGCCGTGGTTCACGAGGTCCGTGTGTGGACCGCGCCGGGCACCGTGCATCAGGCTTCTGCTAGGACCCCGCTGCAGCCGGCTGAGAAGCGGACTCCCCGGGATCCGGAGGAACCAGATCCTCAGAGCGCGTTACGCAGCGCCTATGAGGCGTGGAGGCGACGCCGCCAAGCTTTTCGGGGGCACTCCGAATGACCCCACAAACTAGGAAATCGGCCCCTCGAGTGATACAATTAAGCCCACACCAAACACCTTGCTCGAGCTGCCCGCGCGGTGCGTCGCACAGCCTATTCCGGGGCTCGCCGGCAGCTTGGATGAGATCCTGATCAAGGAGGCAGTTTCGGCTAAAGCGCCGCCTGTTACGGGACGGAAGGGTGACCGGCCGTCCTACACGGCTCAAGACATAACAGTCCTCAAGGGCCTCGACCCGGTTCGTCAGCGACCCGGTATGTACATCGGTTCGACCGGCACACGAGGACTACATCACCTGATCTACGAGGTCGTCGACAACGCCGTCGACGAAGCGATGGCGGGGTTCTGCGATCGCATAAAGGTCGAGCTGCTTGCCGATGGGGGCTGTCGGGTATCGGACAACGGCCGAGGTATTCCGGTCGACACCGTTTCCGGCGAGGGCAAGCCGGCGGTCGAGGTGGTACTCACCACCCTGCATGCCGGAGGCAAGTTCGGAGGTAAGGGCTACCAGGTTTCGGGCGGCTTGCACGGTGTGGGCGTGTCCGTCGTCAACGCGCTCTCGGAGCGGCTTCAGATAGAAGTCGTCAGAGACGGCAAGCTGTGGCGGCAGAGCTATTCAAGGGGCCGCCCCGACGCCAAGCTCAAAGCCGTCAAACCCGCCAAGCGCACCGGTACCACCGTTAGCTTCTGGCCCGACCCTGAGGTCTTCACCGAGGAGCGTGAGTTCAAGTTCGACACGCTTGCTCAGAGACTCAGGGAGATGGCCTTTCTCAACCGCTCCCTCGAGATTCGCCTGATCGATTACCGCACCGAGCCCGAGAGCGCCGAGATGTTCCGCTACACCGGCGGAATCATGGATTTCGTCAAGCACCTCAACACGTCGCGCGACCCGGTCAACAAGCGGATCGTCTACTTCGAGGCTAAGGCAGAATCCCACGAGCTCGAGGTCGCGATGCAATGGACGACCGCTTACACCGAGTCCGTGTATACGTTCGCGAACAACATCAACACGCATGAAGGGGGAATGCACGAGGAGGGTTTCCGCCGTTCCCTGACCCGCGTGCTCAGCGCTTATGCGCGGAACAAGGGCCTCCTCAAGGAGAAGGACGGCTCCTTCAGTGGGGAAGACTGCCGCGAGGGCCTCACGGCGATCGTCTCGGTCAAGCTCAGAGACCCACAGTTCGAAGGCCAGACCAAGACGAAGCTCGGAAACACTGAGATCAGGTCGTTCGTGGAGACGTCGATGAATCAGAAGTTGGCGGACTTCCTCGAGGAGCATCCCGCGGAGGCGCGTGCGATCTGCAACAAGGCACTTGGGGCGCAGAGGGCCCGGCTCGAGGCCAGAAAAGCGCGCGATCTCGTGCGTCGCAAGACGTTGCTCGAGTCGTCGACTCTGCCGGGGAAGCTCGCCGACTGCCAGACCCGAGATCCCCAGGAGGCAGAGCTCTACATCGTCGAGGGAAACTCCGCCGGCGGTACGGCCAAGCAAGGGCGCGAGCGAGCCTTCCAGGCGATCCTGCCCCTGCGGGGCAAGATCCTCAACGTCGAGCGCGCCAGGCTGGCCAAGATCCTGGAGAACAAGGAAGTGCAGGCGATCATCACTGCGGTGGGGACCGGCATCGGCGAGGAGTTCGACATCTCCAAGTGCCGCTACCACAAGATCATCTCTATGGCAGACGCCGACGTGGACGGTTCACACATCAAAACGTTGTTGCTGACCTTCTTCTTTCGCTACATGCCCGAGCTGGTGGATGCAGGCTACGTGTATGTCGCGCAGCCGCCGCTGTATCGGATCAAGCACAAGGGCAAGGTGCACTACTTCCGTAACGACGAGCAACTCGACTCGTACCGCACGGCAAACAACGGCAGCAAGATCGAGGCGTCTCGGTTCAAGGGTCTGTCCGAGATGGACCCGAGCGAGCTGTGGGACACAACACTGGACCCAGAGAAGCGAGCGTTGCTGAGAGTCACGATGGACGACGCTGCCCTCGCCGAGGAGATTTTCTCGACACTCATGGGTGAAGACGTCGAAGCACGGAAGAACTTCATCCAACGCAATTCCAAAGACATCCGCTTTCTCGACATCTGATGGACATTAAGGTCAGGACATAGTGCAACCACCCGACGACTTTCCTGAAGGCTCCATGGTCGATCAGATAAACCTCGAGGAAGAGGTGCAGTCCTCGTTCCTCGAATATGCGATGTCGGTGATCGTCAGTCGCGCGTTGCCGGACGTGCGGGACGGGTTGAAGCCCGTGCATCGTCGCATTCTGTTCGCCGGCCTGGAAGCCGGTCTGCGGCCCGACCGCCAGCACCGTAAGTGTGCAGCGTTGGTCGGCGACGTCATGAAGAAATACCACCCGCACGGGGATCAGGCGATCTACGACGCCCTCGCCCGTTTGGCCCAGGACTTCTCCACCCGCTATCCGCTGATCGACGGCCAAGGCAACTTCGGGTCGGTCGACGGCGACCCACCGGGAGCCATGCGTTATACCGAGTGCCGTCTGTCGCCGCTTGCGATGGAGCTGCTGCGAGGGATCGACGAGGAGACGGTGGACTTCGTTCCCAACTACGACGGGTTCGAGGTACAGCCGGAGGTGCTCCCGGCGCGCTTTCCCAACCTCCTCGCCA
>JALZJN010000081.1 GCA_030859735.1 Actinomycetota bacterium | reverse complement strand
TCTCGTTGCCCCAGGGACGCAGCGCCGAGCAGGTGCGCCTGGCGCTGACGGAGACCATCAAGTCGCTGCCGGAGTCGATGCGGCGCAGCCTCACGTGGGACCAGGGCAAAGAGATGACCGAGCACGTTCGTTTCCGCATCGACAGCGGCGTTGAGGTCTATTTCTGTGACCCCCGCTCGCCCTGGCAGCGGGGCTCGAACGAGAACACGAACGGGCTCCTGCGCCAATACTTCCCCACGGGCGTCGACCTCTCCAAGTGCAGCGAAGCGAGCTCGTGGCTGCCGCCGACGGGCTCAACGGGAGGCCACGCAAGACTCTAGGCTGGAGCATAGTGGACACTTGGTCACCCCAGGCCGTGCGGCTGATAGTCGCGGCTCGGATCGAGTTCGAAGTCCCTCAAGAGCTCCCCCTCGGTGGTGATGATCCTGATGTTGCGACCCGCGACCAGCAGGATGATGCGGGTCCCCTTGCGTGCGCGCCCCATGCCGATGTGATGGAGCTTGCTCTTGTAGCGGATCGTGACCGCACCGTGGTGATCGATCTTGTCGTGGCGCACCCGCAGCTCTCTGGTGAAGCCCTCTCTTTTGGTCGGCCTCGCCTTGTCGCGTGAATCGAAGGCGCTCCTGGGCGTCTTGCGACCCTTGGCCCGGTGCGGGCGGACCTCGTTGTAGTAGGCGACGAAGCGATCCACCTGGGCCTGCAGCTCGGGGAGCTTCGTGGCGCGCGGTTGCTTTCTGAGGAACTTCTTTAAGGTCTGATGGAAGCGCTCGACCTTGCCGCAGGTCTCGGGGTGATAGGGCCGCGAGTGTTTGTAGTCGATGCCGAGATGGAAGAGCTCGGACTCCATCGCGGAGTAACCGTGCCGGTGAGCGGCGGTGTAGATGCAGCCGTTGTCGGCCAGCAACGAGGCCGGCTGACCCCAAGGCGGAGCCCGCCTCGTAGAGCGTGGCCACGACATCGGGAGCGCTCGTGACCGCCAGCACTTTCGAAGCGACACAGAGCCTCGAGAAGTCGTCCAGGAAGTTGAGGATCTCGACCTGGCTGCCGTCTTTGAGGGCCCACATGGTGACGTCCGACTGCCACATTTCGTTGGGCAGTTTCGCCTCGAAGCGGGCCTCGGCGGTGCCGCGGCTATGCTGGTTCGGTTCGGTTCGGTTCGACGAAGCAGGGGGTTTTCTTCATGAATGTAATCGACCGCCGGGATTTCATTCGGCGCGCGGGAGTGACGGCGGCCGGGCTCGCCGCCATGGCGGGGCCGATGCAGGGCATGTTTGCCAGAAGCGCCTTGGCCGTGGGATCGACGGGTGTGGCGCCCAACAACGGAGGTTACGGCCGGCTCGTCCCGATCCAGGACAAGGCCGACGGCGTGGTGCGGCTGCATCTGCCGAGGGGTTTCCAGTACCGGAGCTTCGCCAGGACCGGCACGATGACGAACGACGGCGTGGTGACACCGGGTCGGCACGACGGGATGGCCGCCTTCAAGACCGGCCCCGACCGTTATCGCCTCGTGCGCAACCACGAGATCAACGGACCCGGCCCGGCCTTCGGGGACGCAAGCAAGGCCTATGACCCCATGGCCCGGGGCGGCACCACCACGCTCGAAGTCGCACCGAGGGCACAGAAGCACAGCTCCTGGGTCAGCCTGAACGGCACGCAGATGAACTGTGCGGGCGGGGGCATGCCGTGGGGTAGCTGGGTTTCGGGCGAAGAGACCGTGAACGGCCCCGACGTCGGGCCCGACTTCACCGGGGGGAACAACACCCTGCTCGAGGAGCAGCACGGCTACATCTTCGAGGTGCCCTCCCAGTGGGGCATGGGAGACTACGAGAGGGTCGAACCGATTCGCTCGGCGGGGCGCTTCGCCCACGAGGCCGTCGACGTCGATCCCCGAACCGGGATCCTGTATCAGACCGAGGACAACTTCAACTTTCCCTCCGGCTTCTACCGCTACATCGCACCGCAGAACCCGATGGCAGTGCGCAAGCTGACCGACGGCGGAGAGCTTCAGATGCTCAAGGTCAAGGATCAACCCAACGCGATCCTCGATAAAGGCCAGACGCCGGGCGTGACCTACGAGATCGAGTGGGTCACCATCGACGAGCCCGACAAGACCTTCCCGGCGGGCACGACCAACGACGTGGCGATCAATTTCGTCGGCGACCAGGGCAGGGCCAAGGGCGGAGCGACCTTCAGCCGCCTCGAGGGCATCTTCTACGACCGTGGCAAGGTCTACATGGTCTCCACCCAGGGCGGGGACACGCCTCCGGGAGAGCCGCCTCCCGCCGGATACGGCGACGGTTACGGCCAGCTGTGGGTCTACGACACCAGAGCGTCCACGCTCACGCTGCTGTTCGAGTCGCCGAGCCGCACCGTGCTCGAGCTGCCGGACAACATGTGCATCTCACCGAAGCAGTCGTCGCTGCTGTGCGAGGACGGCCCAGACGACAACTTCCTGCGGGGCATCACCCCCAAGGGCGGCATCTTCGACTTCGCGCTCAACGCCGACCCGCAGCGCCAGGGCCAGGAGTTCGCCGGCTCGACATTCTCCGCCGATGGCAAGGTGCTGTTCGTGAACATCCAGACCTCGGATGCCATCACGCTGGCCATCTGGGGACCGTTCGCCAAGGGCGCTCTCTAGCTTAGCGAGCAACTTGGAGGGGCGGCCTTCGGGCCGTCCCTCGGCGCGGAAGGACCCGAGCGGCGGGCTCTAGTCATCTGAACCATTAATTCTTTGTCACCTAGCAGGACCGGCCTTGCCTCGTCGCGAAGCCATCCCAGTCCGCGCAGAGCAGCGACTATGGGAGGCGACGATGGGACGGCGTGCAGAAGTGATCCTGACCGAAGACGAGCGCGAGGTCCTGGAACGGTGGGCGCGTAGACCAAAGAGCGCACAGGCGTTGGCCCTCAAGTGTCGCATCGTGTTGGTCGCGGCCGACAGCGAGACCAGCACAGACATTGCTCGTCGCCCCGGATGCAGCCGCGCGACAGTCGGC
>JALZJN010000069.1 GCA_030859735.1 Actinomycetota bacterium | reverse complement strand
AGCGGATTCGACCGTTGCCTGGTCCACCTCCCGGAGCCCGGTGATCGTGTTGCGCACGATCGGCAGCAGCCCGTACATCGTCAGCGCGACGATGACCGGAGGCGACCCGATCCCCGTAATCGGGATCATCAGGATGAACAGGGCGAACGACGGGATGGTCAGGAAGGACCCGGTGATGGCCAGCGCTGTCTCGCGGGGGCGCTCGGTTCGGTACGTGGTGACGCCGATGATGACGCCGATCACCGTCGACAGGAGCACCGAGATGCCGACCAGGGCCATGTGCTCCAAGCCGACCTCGATCAAGTCGTCATATCGGCGGCTGAGAAACTCGAAGAACTCCGTCAGGAACTCACCGAAGGTCTGATCGTTCACGTCCAGACTCCCCCGAGCGGCCGCCAGATACCGCCCCGCAAGGCCGCGGACGGCACCCACCTCTGGGCGTAGACAGGCATCGGGTCACCGTCGCAGAGGGGTGACCCCAGCGCAATCCACATGACCTTTCCGTGACCGGAAGTTGCCCCTAGGGCAACGAATCACCCCGGTGCAGGGTCCGAGTGGCCGATGGGTACGACTGGCGCACCGCTGGGTAATCGGTCGGGTGCGCTCAATCGCAAGGTTGGTTTGCATTCAGATGGGTTCCGCGGATGAGCCGTGAGGATCAGTACTTCGCCGTACCTACCTCACCGTGTTCCCTTGCTAGATCCGCCAGAGCGGAAGCTAGGCTGACCGGATGCCGACGACGTACCGAATCAGTGAAGCCGCCACCGTCCTGGGGGTCAGTGACGACACCATCCGAAGGTGGATCGACAGCGGCCGCCTCGACGTGGCGACCAGCGAGCCCGGCCCGGCTCGGGTCGGAGGTGCGGCGTTGGCCGAGCTCGCTCGGCAACTCGCCGACACCCCGGAAGCTGCTGCGCCGCGGCTGGAGTCGGCCCGCAACCGGATGGCCGGGATCGTCACCCGAGTGGTCCGCGACACGGTGATGGCTCAGGTGGAGATGCAGTGCGGCCCGTACCGAATGGTGTCTCTGATGTCCCGCGAAGCCGCCGACGAACTGGGGCTCGAGCCCGGGAGCCGGGCGGTAGCTGCGGTCAAGGCGACCAATGTGATCGTGGAGGTTCCGTGAGTGAGCAGCCCGCCCAGGCGAGCTACGGTGCTGGGCAGCTCCGACAGTTACTCGCGCTGCGGTCCTTGTTGTTGTTGTTGCTCTTGGGGTTGACGGCCTGCGGTGGCGGTGCCGACGACACCGCGGGCGCTGGGTCCAGCGACGAGTCGTCGTCGGGGGTTCCGGCCGAATCCGAGCTGAGCGGCTCATTGACGGTGTTCGCCGCGGCCTCTCTCACCGACGTTTTCGAGGGCCTCGCTGAAACGTTCATGACGGACAATCCCGATGTCGAGGTGACCTTCAACTTCGGCCCTAGCTCGGGCCTGGCCACCCAGATCAACGAGGGAGCGCCGGCCGATGTCTTCGCCTCGGCCAATACCAGCCAGATGGATGTGGTAACCCGGGCCGGTAGCGCGCAGGGCGAGCCGACGATCTTCACCGAGAATGTCCTGCAGATCGCCGTGTCGGCGGGCAACCCGGCCGGTATCACCGGCATTGCCGACTTCGCGAACGCGGATCTCACGCTGGCCATCTGCGCCCCCGAGGTTCCCTGCGGAGCGGCGGCTGTCACGGTCTTCGAGGCGGCCGGCATCACACCGTCGGTCGACTCCCTGGAAGAAGACGTTCGGGCCGCCTTGACCAAGGTCGAGCTGGGTGAGGTGGATGCCGCATTGGTCTATGTCACTGACGTGATCGCCGCTGGAGACTCCGTCGAGGGCATCGACTTCCCGGAGACCGAGGAAGCGGTCAATGCCTACCCGATCGTGGCGTTGACGGCCGCCCCGAACCCGGATGCGGCTCAAGCCTGGGTCGACATCATCCTCTCCGACGTCGGCGCCTCGGCTCTCGAGGAGGCCGGCTTTCGGTCCCCATGAACGATCGCGATCTGATCGATGGAGGTGTCCCGGTCCCCTCTCCTGTAGCTGGACGGTGGCCGCGTCGTACGCCACCACCGTCGTTGAAGGTCTCGACTCAACGGCCAGGCGCTCGGATTCCGTTGGCGTTGCTGCTCCCGGCCGTCATCGGGATCGCGTTCCTGGTCCTTCCGATGGTCGGCCTGCTGATCCGAGCTCCGTGGTCGGAGCTGTTCGGACGTCTTGCCGAGCCCGAAGTTGGCCAAGCCCTTCGACTTTCGTTGATAACGGCGACCATAGCCACGCTGGTGTCCTTGATCCTGGGCATCCCGATCGCCTGGGTGCTGGCCCGCAGCGCCATCCGCGGTCGGTCGATCCTTCGGGCGCTGGTGACCGTGCCGCTGGTCC
>JALZJN010000066.1 GCA_030859735.1 Actinomycetota bacterium | reverse complement strand
AGCCTGTCCTTCCCGTCTAGGCCCGTCTAGGCCCCGTCTAGGGGCCTAAGCCATTCTAATACGTGATCACGACCGCCCGATTGCCACAGGCTCCCCGTACAATGGAAACGACGTTCGAGGCGGCAGGTGACGAACCACCGCCCTGCGGCAGACCACGAAATTACCGCCGAGGGTTCAAGCTTCGACGAGGACAGGCGACGAGCCACCCGGAGCGGAGAACACGGCCTTACCAACCTCGTGGCACCGTCTCCCTACTCTCGCAGTCCTTGGAGGGCTCAGATGAAACAGACATCCTCGGTGGCCTTAAGCGCCGCCGTAAAGATACATGGAACTCTATGAAAGAAGTTGTCAACGCTGCCGAAAAGCGCAGCACCTGGACCGAGGCCGACGAGAAGCGCTACACCGCGCTGACCGAAGATCTGTCGACCATCGATGTTCGCATCGCAATCAGCCATAGGGAGGTTCGTTGATGAACGACCACAAGCTAGAGCCAAGACTCGCTAACCTTGTTGAGGAGAGAATGCTAAGGGTCGTTGCTAGGGGGATGACCGCCGCCGACGTCGAAGCAGAAGCCATCACCGTCACCATCTCACACGAGGAAAACATTCCTGCCGAGGAAGGGCAGGAAACAGATGAGGCCCTCCAGGCCTTGGAAAGTAGCGTGGAGCAAAGTCAAGCGGTACTCATGTCCAAGTTGGAAGAATTCGGAACAGCCCGCTGGCGCGACGCAGCACACGCTGACGAACGCGGTGACGGCCAAATTAACGCCCCAGCAGATGACAGATCTTGTAGAGGTGGACGAAGTCCAGCTCATCCGGCTTGAGGCCATTGACCATGTCACGTGTATGAATGAGAGCGCTCTGGTGATCGAAACCAACACGGCCCGGAGGGAGTTCAACGTCACCGGCCAGGGCGTCCGCGTGCAATTTTCGATTCAGGGGTTGACGCCACGCATCCGGCTCTAACCGGCCGAGTGGTCGACCAAGTGGAGACCGTAGGTGAGCCTGTGAGCATCCCAGGAAAGCACGGCACTCACGTCGCGGGCGCTGTGGCCAGCAACGACGCAGTCTTCCACGGCATCGCCTATGGAGCCAACCTCATCAACGTCAAGGATTTGACTGCAGCCGGTGCGGGAACGCCCGCTTCTGTTATCGCGGGGCTCTAGCAGGCGGTTCGCAGGCGGGCCAAAGTGGCGAATCTGAGTCTGCGATGAAGCGAGGTGTTTCACAGCTGGACGTGCAACAACGCCGACTGCATCCTGTGCCAGGCAGCCGACAATGCGGTGCGACTCGGCGTAGCGGTCGTGGTGGCAGCCGGCAACGAGGGCAGCGCCTCGACAACCCCGGGTATGTTCAACATCCGTCACCCTGGGGCTGCGAGAAGAGTGATTACGGTCGCAGCCGTGGACAAGGACAAGCGTCTGGCAAGCTTCTCGAGCATCGGGCCTGGAGGCGGCCGGCTAAGTCCAGGCACCGGCAGCCGGCAAACCAAACCGGACATCTCGCCGCTTGATCACCACCAACACGCTCGTGCTTCTCGACGATCTCTTCGGGCTGGAAGTCGACCACGGCCTCACTGTTCTGCCGTGCGAGCGCTTGTCCCTCGGGGGTCTCCGTCGTGAACCTGTCGATCGCAACTGGTTCGGTCAACTCGGGGAACTGCCTCACTACCGGCTTTGCGGATGTCCTCGAAGATGACACTCTGCCTACCTCTTCCTCGCGCTCGCCCATTCCGACGATGAGGTTCGACTTGGTCACCTGGTCCCGCCCTGAGCTCCTTGGCCCCCCCGGAGGAGTTGCAGGCTGGACTCATCCCTGATCGGGCCTTTGTGGTTGCACGGGTAGTGTGTGGTTGCAGGGGTAGGATTTGAACCTACGACCTCCGGGTTATGACCCCTTCGAGCCTCGTGTCTAGGAGCAACTGAGATGCAAAAGAAAGACTCGCCCCCGAACCAACCGAGCCGCTCGACTGGCACATGAACGAGCTGAATCCCATGAGCCTCTACGGCATGGGTAGCCCTCATGAGCCCAGCAGCGACCCATGGCCGACCTCTCGAAAGGCGCGGTGTTAGTCAAAAGTCGAAGGATCGAGGAAGCGTTGGCGGCATTTGAGGAGCCATAGGAACGAGCCAAGACGCGGAGGGTGGATGCGATGCTCTCGTCCCGAGAGGTCGACAGCTACAACGAACACGGCTATGTACGGATCCCGGGGATGTTCACGGCCGAGGAGACCGAGGAACTCGCCCAGGAGCTCGACCGACTAATCGACGTCTGGGCCACGGACGAGTTCGGGTGGACCGGGGGATGGCGGCAGGCGCTGATGGACCCCGACGTCGACAGGGAGTCCAAGCTGGTGACGCTGCACGACCTGCAGCTCTACTCCGGAGCCTGGGCCCGCGCCGTCTGCCATCCCAGGCTGTCAGCGTCCTTAGCCGACCTGCTCGGTTCGGCGGTGGAATTCCATCACTCCACCATGCACGTCAAGCCTCCCGAGACGGGGCAGCCCTTCCCCCTGCACCAGGACTGGCCCTTCTATCCGCACAGCGACGGGCGCTACGTGGGCGGATTCAAGTGGTCGTCGCAACACCTCAACAGTGGAGGTGTTTCGCGATGGGCAGCAGCAAGCGCCAGCAGGAGATCCGGGCGATGCGCGGGCACATGTGGTCGCCAGGTCGGCCGTCCACC
>JALZJN010000063.1 GCA_030859735.1 Actinomycetota bacterium | reverse complement strand
CAAGGCCGAATCTTTCAGAGTGCTGTTCGATCTCGGGAAGTGGGAAGGGATCCTTCGGTCTGCAAGGGATTTGCTGCGCTGGGGCGAGGACCACCACAATCCTCAAGTAGAGGTGACCGTGTTGCTTACTCAGGCTCAGGTTCTGCTGCATCGCGGTCGAACCGATGAGGCTGCCGCAATCCAAGAACGGCTGATCGGACTGGCTCGCGAGATTAGGGACCTTCAAGTGTTGGTCCCGGCTCTTGCTATCGCAGCACTCATAGAGCTGACAGAGGGCCGCACCAGACAAGCGGTGGTTTTGGTCGACGAGCTTGACCTACTAACTAGCCCGCACCATAGGTGGCGGGCACGCTATTTGCCGATGGTCGTCCGCGTACTCGTCTGGGCCGATCAGGTTGATGATGCCGAGAAGTTCATGTCAGGGATGGCGGTGAGGGCGGCGCGCGATCAACACGCCTTGCTCATGGGTCACGCCATTGTGGCCGAGGCTTCAGGTCGCATCGAGAAAGCTTGCGACCTTTACAGAGAAGCCGCCTCGAGGTGGGCCGACTACGGCTTTGTACTGGAGGAGGGACAAGCCCATCTCGGACTGGCCCGCTGCCTCCTCGCGCTTGGTGACCATGTCGCCGTGGCAGAGCCACTCCAGAGGGCCGGCGCCATCTTCAAAAGACTCGACGCGCGACCACTCCTCGACGACGTGGATCGCACCTCCGCCCAGGCGACGGCGCTGACCTCATAGAGGGGCTCCCTGCCTCCAGACTTTGCGCACCGGGCGGCGCGCCCTCGACCGTGCTTTTGAGGAAGCCGGATCGCCGAAAGCTTTCCTGCCCGTGTGGCTGGGTGCACACAGAAGATTTCTCGGGCCTCCAACCACATCATGGTGTGGTCCCAAGCACGAGTTCCGTTCTCGGGGCGCCGAACCACCTGTCGGCGGACCGTCCCGGCGCGCCGAAGGCTTTCTTGTGTGTGTGGTTGAGGGCGCACAAGTGGCTTCTCGGGCGGCGAACCACATCGTGGTGTGGCTGTCCGCCCGAGAACGCTTTTGTCTGTCCGAGCCACATGCGGTGGCGGTGGTGGCGGACCCGATTCCCCGGCGCGGCCCCCGGCGGGCCGAACCAAATGCGGTGGCGGCGGTGGCGGACCCGATTCCCCGGCGCGCCGCGCGCAGAACCTCCGCCCAGGCTTGCCGGGCAAACGGTTGGGTCAGGGAGCCTGCGCGCCCCTTGTGTTGGAAGGTGACGGATTGGGAGCGGGCTCGGAGGCGCTCGCGGACGGTTCGGGAGTCGGCTTGGGCTCGTCGGGTGGGGGAGTCGGCTTGGGCTCGTCGGGTGGGGGATTCGGCTCGGGCTTCCCCGGTGATGGCTTCGGCGACGGCTCGGCCGAAGAGGGCTCCGGCGACGGCTTCGGGCTCGGTTCCGGGGGCGCCGGCTCTGGGGTAGGGGACGGAACCGGAACCGGAGCAGGGGTCGGCACCGGTGCAGGGGCCGGCTCCGGGCAGTACTCCGTGGGGACCTGCTGCCTCAGCATCGTCCGGTACTCGCCCGGGCACCACGACGCTGCGAGCAGCTTGGACTCGGGGTCGATGCTCACGCGGACCAAGTCGCTCGCCGGGCGCTTGAAATCCTCCTTCGGGACACCTCGGAGCGCCTCCAGCATGAAGGCCCTCCAGATCGCGGCCGGGTAGGTGCCGCCCAGGACCTGGGTTCCGTGCACGGAGAGCATGGGGATGCGTCCCTCCGGATAGCCCACCCATACCGCCGCGACCAGATTCGGTGTGTACCCGACGAACCAGGCATCGGCGTAATCGTTGGTGGTGCCGGTCTTGCCGGCTGCGGGACGGCCAATATAGGCCGCTCGTCCGGTGCCGCGCCGGATCACGTCCTGCAGGACCTTGGTCACGAGGTAGGCGTTGCCCGGCGCCAGGACGCGCGCCGTTTCGTCCTGATCGGGCTTGATGACCTCTCCGTTGGACGTACGGATGCTGCGGATCGTGGTTGGTTCGACGGCCGTGCCGTTGTTGGCCAACACCGAATATGCCGAGGCCATGTCGAGCACGCTTACCTCCGCCGCTCCGAGCGCGATCGACGGATAGGCGGGGAGGTCGGCCTCGACTCCCATCAACTGTGCCTGGGTAGCGATTTGGCCGGCCCCCAGGTCGATCGCCAGCCTGGCGTACACGCCGTTCACCGAATGGACCATCGCCTCGTGAAGCGACATGGACCCGTACGACCCACCCTCAGCGTTCTGCACGTTCCACGACGACCCGTCCGGGAACGTGAACTGGGCCGGGGACGATTCAAAGGTGTCATCGAAGCTCCTGCCCGCTTCGAGCGCCGTCGCCGCCACGATCGGTTTGAACGATGAGCCCGGCTGACGCCCCGATCCGCCTCCCTCGACCCCGAGAGCGAGGTTGACCTGTGACTCACTCCAGTCGCGTCCACCGACCATTGCGACGATGGCACCGTTGCCGGGGCGGATTGCGATCAGAGCAACCTCGGGATCCTCAGGTTCGGTCAACACCGTCCTCGTTGCGGCTTGGGCGGCTCTCTGCAGCTTCGGCTGGAGTGTCGACCTGATGTGCAGACCGCCCTTCCACAGGGCCCGCTCTCGCTCCAACAAAGTCGCGCCGAGGCGAGGATCTTCGAGCACCTCACGCTTCACGGCTTCGACGAAGTAGGGCTGTTGGGTTACCCAGGGAGACGGTTGTGCGGCCACTCCGAGAGGCCTGCGTTGCGCACGCAACGATCTGTCCGTGCCGACGAAGCTGAGGTCGGCCATCCTCCCCAGCACATAGTTCCGGCGTTCCCTTGCAAGCCGGGGATGGTCGCGGGGGTCATAGGTTGCGGGGGACTTGATCACCGCCGCCAGCAGGGCCGACTCGGGCAGAGAAAGACGCGCTACGCCGTGTCCGAAGAAGGTCTCGGTCGCGGCCTTGATGCCATAGGCTCCGTCTCCGAAATACACCGTGTTCAGGTAGCGCTCGAGGATCTCGCGTTTCGAGTACCGGTGCTCCACCTCCACCGCCAGGCGCAGCTCCCTCGCCTTGCGTTCGAACGTCTGCCCGGGCTCCCGAAAGAAGGTGTTCTTGACGTACTGCTGAGTGATCGTGCTCCCGCCTTGTGCGACATCGCCGGTGCTCCAGTTGACCAGCGCAGCGCGCATGATCGAGCGAACGTCGTAGCCATCGTGCGAAAAGAACCGAGAGTCCTCGGCAGCAAGGACCGCGTCGAGCATGAAACGCGGCACCGCAGCTATTGAAGTCAGCCCACGGTTCTCCTTGAACAAGCGCGCCAACCTGGAACCATTCGCAGAGGTGATCGTGGAGCGAAGCGCGAGGGGTTTCTGCCCCTCGAGGTCCACAGGGGGGAGAGAGCAGGCTCCGGCAACCAGTGCGGCGGCCGCCAGGACGGCCGCCCGCCGGCGCGTCACTCCTCCTCGAACGCCCCGCGCAAACGCATAAGGGTCCGGTTGAGCAGCCTCGAGACATGCATCTGGGAGATGCCGAGACGATCGGCGATCTCCGATTGCGTCAGGCCTCGATAAAACCTCAAGTAGAGAATCGTGCGCTCTCGTTCGCGGAGCTTGGCGAGCTCGGGAGCAAGCGAGGCGCGGTACTCGAGGTTCTCGAGTTGCTCGTCTTGGACGCCAAGCAGGTCGGCAAAGGACGATGAGCCACCGTCTTCGGTGTCGACCGGTGCGTCGAGCGAGGTCGAGTTGTAGGCCTGGGCAACCTCGAGACCTTCAAGGACTGACTCTTCGTCGGTTCCCGCCGCCTCGGCGATCTCGGTCACCGTCGGTGAGCGTCCGAGCTCTTGACCGAGCGAGCCCACGACCTCCGTCAGCTCCAGATGAAGCTCCTGAAGCCTGCGGGGCACGCGCACGGCCCACCCCTTGTCGCGGAAGTGCCGCTTGAGCTCCCCGACGATCGTCGGGGTGGCATAGGTCGAGAACTCGACCTCTCGATCGAGATCGAAGCGGTCGATAGCCTTCAACAGTCCAATAGTCCCTACTTGCACCAGATCCTCCAGAGGTTCTCCTCTGTTACGGAATCGGCGCGCCAGGAACTCAACTAAACCCATGTATTGCTCGACCAGCCTCTCGCGCAGCCTTGACCGCTCTTTTTCGTCGGCCGCCTGCCCGTACGCAAGGAAGACCTCCCTTACTTCCTCCTTGCCCAGGATGACCCGGGAGGTCACGGCAGGCCTACCTCTGAGGGGGAGTCGGAGGGGCGCTTCTTGGTCAGAGCGAAGCCGGGCGACCCATCGATTGCCCGCAGCGAGGCCGAGTCGGCGACGGTCTCCAGGATCATCCGGGACAGCTCGGTGAGGTCGGTTCGGACCTTCTCACCCTCGGCAAAGTGCCCCAGGCCGTGGATCTCGATGCGGTCGTCGTGGAGCATGAAATGGACTTCGAGCGTGCCCTCCCGCCCATGGAGGCCAACCAGGTAGGTGGCGAGCTCGTCTACGGCGATCCGGAGGTCGTCGATGTCCTCGAGGGTGAGCTTCAGCCGCGAGGCCAGCCCCGCGGCAATCAGCCGGATGACCGGAACGTAAGCAGGCTCGGCCGGGATCCTGAGGGTGACCTTGTCCACTGGGGTATTGCCCTAAGAAGCCGAGGCCTCGGCCGAAGCCGGTTCCTCTTCGTCCGCCAGACCGGCTACGGACTCCTTTTTCTGCTTGGCCTCGGCCACGGACGCCTTGAGCGCCTCCATGAGGTCGACCACTCGGGGTGGTTCTTCGGGGGCTTCGGTGACGGTGATCTCCTCGCCTTCGACCTTCTGGTCGACGAGCTTTTCCAGTTGGAGCCGGTATTCGTCCTGGAACTCGTCGGGCTTGAACTCGCTCGAGAGCTGCTGGATCAACTGCCGGGCCATCTTGAGCTCGGCGTCTCGGACATTGGTGCTCTTCGAGAGCTCTTCGAACTCCGGAGCGCGTATCTCGTCCGGCCAGTACATGGTCTCGAGCACGAAGACATCGTCTTTCAGGCGAACCGTCGCGAGATGCTCCTTTTCGCGCAAGGCGACTTTCGCGACCCCGACCTGACCTTCGGCTTCGAGGGCCATGGCCAGCAGCCGGTAAGCCTTGAGCCCCGCCTCCTCGGGGGCGACGTAGTAGCTCTTGTTGAAGTAGATGGGGTCGATGTCGGTCAAGGGGACGAACGACACCACGTCGATCGCCCGAATTGAATCCACGTCCAGGGCGGCGAGCTCGTCGTCGGAAAAGGTCACGTAATGGTCTTTCGAGTACTCGTAACCCTTGACGATGTCGCTCCAGCCGACCTCTTTCCCGCATTTACTGCAGGTGCGCTGGTACTTGATTCGGCCGTGATCTTCGTCGTGGAGCAGGTGAAACTTCAGGCCCTTCTCCTGAACGGCCGAATAGAGCTTGACCGGTATCGTGATAAGCCCGAAGCTGATGGCCCCTTTCCACAGTGATCGCATACAGTCGATCTTAAGCGAACCGGGGGGCCCGATTCTCGAATACTCTATGTAGTCGAGCAGGTATATAATGGCTGATGGCCACCGTAGGTGGATCAGCACCGGGTGGCTGCTCCCGTGCGGATACTACGGTGGGAGCGGCGCCGAGAGGAATGGGTGAGAGTGGTGGCAGACAAGGATTACGCAGGGGCGCTCGGCGAGCGTCTGAGAAATATTCGAGGTCAGAAGGGCATGTCCCTCAGAGATGTGGAGCACGCATCGGGGGGTGTGTGGAAGGCAGCCGTCGTGGGCGCCTACGAACGAGGCGACCGGAACGTCACCGTTCCCCGTCTCTACGATCTGGCGGGGTTCTACGGAGTTCCCCTGTCGGAGATACTGCCGGATTCCGGTCCTCCACGGACCGGCACAAGCGAGGACCAAAGACGGGTGGTGCTGGACCTGAAGAAGCTTCAGCAGGTGCCGGACACCCAGGGTGACCCACTGCTGCGGTTCGCACACACGATCCAGTCGCTGCGCGGCGACTTCAACGGAAAGGTCCTGACCGTCCGGGAGGACGATCTGATGGCTCTGGCACTTGCCTATCAGACGACCCTTGATGATCTCTCGCATCGTTTCAAGGACTGGGGCCTCGTCACCGAGGAAGGTGGAGACGGGCACGCCTTGCGTCACGTGGAGGGCTCAACGACCGATCAGTTAGATGAGTAGGGCGCTGATTGCTATCGTGATCAGGGCCAGCCAGTAGGTTGCGGTAAAGGCGTAGTCGGCTCGTCTGGGTGGAAGCGGAATCAGGACGGCGAGGACCCAGAGGGGCATTACCACGACACCGAACAGCAGAGCGTAGCCAAGCGCCGTCCAGCGCGCCCACCCGGCCCCGAGGGCAACTGCCACAGCAAGCCCTGCAAGGAGCAACCCCAGGATCGCCTGGCCGGTTACGTCCGCCAACGGTCCACCGTTGGCAAGTCGGTAGACGCGATAGCCGAAACCCAGCACCGCGTTGAGCGCAAGCGCAACCATCAACACTGTTTGTCCGGTGTCTAAATTCATCCCGCCCGCAAGATAGCCTCCCCTAGGTGGCCAAGAAGAAAGCAAAGCCGAGAAGACGCAGTTCGTCGGGGGCCGCGGATCACGAGCGCCGGCAGCAGCGGCTGGAGCAGCGCCGAAGGGAAAAGGAACGGGCCCTCGAACAGGCACGGCGTGCCGCGGCGCGCCGGCGGGCGATCCGCGCCGCCCTGTTGGCCGCCATTTTTGCAGCTCTCGTGCTCTGGTTCTTCACCCGCGGGGGCGCGCCCGACAGCTTCGGCGGCCACGAGGTCCAGCAGCTCTCGACCGATGGGATGAACCAGCACACCGACGCGTCCGTCGACTACGAAACCAGCCCTCCGGTATCCGGCGCACATGCGCCCCAGGCAGTCCCCTGCGGCGTCTACGGTGAGCCGATCCCGGACGAGGCTCAGGTCCACAACCTCGAGCACGGCGCAGTCGGCATCCAGTACCGGCCCGACCTCGACCCCGAGGAGATAGAGCGTATCGAGGCCATCGTGGGCGAGTACGACTCAAACGTCTTCTCGGCGCCTTACCCCGGCTTGGAGACGCCGGTTGTCGTTTCGTCCTGGGGCCGTCTCATGGAGCTCGACCAGGTCGACGAGGCCGCCGCACGGGATTACGTCGATGCCTTCGCCGGCAACGGCCCCGAGCGGAATCAGTCCTGCGACAACACCCAAGACGAGCCCTTCGAGCCCTAAGCGGTCTTCTCCACCGCCTCGGAGCT
>JALZJN010000054.1 GCA_030859735.1 Actinomycetota bacterium | reverse complement strand
GTGGTGGCGGCAATGATCAGGCTGTTGTCGGCGTCGCCGGTGACTCCGCGCACAGCTCCGCCCACCCCGACCACTCCACCTACGTAGATCAGTGCCAAGAGGGAGGTCAACGACACGTAGACGAGTGCGCGGTTGATGATGAGGTCGATGTCGTAGAGCCGGTGCCTCAAGACGGCTATCCCCACCGCCACCGGGATGAGCCCAAACGATAAGGGGACCACCTGCGACACCACCGCCGCCCAGAGAGACATTTCCTCAGATCCCTGGCTCAGAAAGCCCGCGATCATGAAGGCCAGATAACCGATGGCAACCGTCCCGGCTGCCGTCGCCATCCATTTCAGCTGCAGCCGCTCATGGCCCCGCGAACGCCGAAAGCGCAGGACCAGGCTGGCCGCACAGCCGAGGATGCAAAGAGGAATCAGACCGGCGCTCCAGTTCCATGCGCCGATGATCGGCTCGAGGGCCTCGATGCCGAGCGGATTCGGGCCGCGAGGCGTGCCGGGAGTCTGTGAGACCCTCCTGAGGGGCAGGGGGACAAAGGGACTCACGACGAATATGACCACGAGCGTGATGCCTGAGATCCACGCCAGCGGCTTCCAGCGAGGCGAGGGCAGGCGTCCGTCGGGAAACAACAGGAGCAGGAAGGTCCCGATCAACCCCACAGCCGGCACCCACAGAGACGAGGTGAGGGCCACGACAAGATCGGGACGCCACAGCGAGCCCGGATGATGGACGAACGCGTATTGACTGTAGTTCTCGGCCACGAAGTACATCTCCCAGACGAGCCCGATCCCCAGAAGGATCCAGCCGATCGGATTGCGCGGCAGCCTGCTTGCAACCAGGATTCCGACGACGGGGAAAGCAAAGAACAGGACGGGCCCGACGACCCCCGAGGTTTCCTCCGATGACCCGAAAAGCGAGCCGTTGATAAGGGCGAAACCCAGCGCGCCCAGCAGAGTCACGCTTACGACGGCGAACATGGCCCAGGCGAGGCGCGTCGCGATTCGGTCGGTCATCGACCTCATTATCTGCCTCCGCCGTTCCGAGTGCGTTACGACCGGGTTCTATGGGCCCCTGAGCGCGGTTTTCCGCGCTGTCAGGCGCTCAAAACGCGAAACGGCCGCTAGAGCTCGATCACCTCGGCGGGGCCGGGGGTCAAGGCCCGGCCCCCTTGCTCGGTCACGAGAATCGTGTGACTCAGCCCTACTCCCGACTCTCCGAAGGCCCGAAAGGACGCGGGGACGTGGAAGGCCATGCCCAACTCCAGGGGGCGCGGGTTGTCCCGAGTGATGAAGAAGGGGGCGCCGTCCATCCACGTCGGCGAGTGCGCCAGGCCGACCGGATAGCCAAGCGTGAAGTGAAAGGCGATCCAGTCCTCGAGCGGGCCCAGGTGATCCAGCACTCGGGAAGCGACCTCGGAGCAAGGCTCACCGGCGCGCGCCTCCTCCAAGACCCTTTCGAGCATTAGATGAGCCAGCTCGGCGAGCCTTTTGTTTCGGACACTGAGGGGGCCGTGGGCGACTGTTCGCATGAGCGGCGCGCAGTAACGGTGGTGAGCACCCGACATCTCCAGAAAAGTTGTCGTTCCCGCAGCGACCGCGGTGCCGTTCCAATTGGAATGGACCACCCCGCCGCGCCATCCAGTCGCGACAATCACTCCGAGCGGAGCGCCAGAGTCTGCCTCCCGGGCCATCGCGGCGCGCGCCGCGGCCGCCGCCGATGAATCCGTTGCGCCGGGCATAGCCAGGGCTTCAACGGCCGCGGCGATGCCGCCGCCTGTGATCTCTCCGGCGCGCTCCATGCAGGAGACCTCGGCTTCCGACAACACCAGGCGAATGCGCTCGATCAGGAAATCTCCATACACGACCCTCAGGCCGCGGCCCAAGAGCATGGCCGCGAAGGCATGGGGCATCGTCGGATCGAGAGGCTCGATTGCAACGGTCGCCCCCATCCCCAACACCCGCTCGAGGTGTTCGGCCAAGAGTTTCAGAGCGTCATCGAACTGCGAGCAGAAGAGGATCTCTTCAGCGTTGGAACTGACTAGCGCACGACCAACCTCGGGATCGGGCACGAGCAGCTGCAGCAGCGAGGGACCCACGATCAGCGGCTGCGGGACCGTCTCTATGGTGTGGTAGCCGCACAGGTACTCGACGCTTGAGGAGCGGAAGACGACGATCGCATCCGCCCCGAGACGCTCGAGCTCCTCGCACGCCCGCCTCTTGCGACGAGCGTACTCGTGGCGTTCGAAAGGTGAACCTTCCCTCAGACTCAGGGACTGGACGGCGTCCTGACTCAGCCACGGCGGGACGGGGCTGGGGCCGAGGCGGACGAGCTGTGCGGAAGCCATCACCGCGCATTGTGCAGGATCGCGGTGAGATCGCCGAGCAGCACGCCCGCCCTGCAAGCCCTATTCGTGTGACTTGTGAATGACCGTGATCCAGTACTCGGTCTGAGGAGTCGGTGGGGTCGTGAAACGAGCGTTCACGAGATAAAGGCGGTCCCCTCTCTGCGCAACAGTCGTGGGTATGTCGAGGTCGCCGTCGCGGACCCTCTCGACCACATCGCCCGATTCCAAGTCACGTTCCAACTTCACCACCGCGACTCGGTTTTGCATGTTCTGGACCACGTAAAGAGTGCGACCGTCGAGGAGGATGCCGTCGCCGAAACGGACGCGCTCGTGATCGAGCACGATCTGCGTCGTAAGCCCGCTTTGCGGGTCGACGGTGAACAGTCTGCCCGTGTTCGACTGCACGAGCACGAGCTTCTCTCCGTTGGGAGTGGCGTCGATCCCGTTTACGTTGAATCCTTCTTCGTATTGCAGGTCCCCGGTCAGGGGAACCGTGCGCACGGCGCCCTGGCCCATTAGGCCCCCGTCCGCTGCGAGCGGAACCTTGTAGAGGACCTGGTTCACGGAATCTGTGAACCAGGCTGCCTGGGGCGTGACTACGACATCGTTGATGAAGGTCGCCTCGGTGGTGAGACGGTAGGTAGCCAGCTCTGCTCCCGACCGGGCGTCGTAGACGTAAGCCTGCCCGGTAGGTCCTCCGGCCACGAACAGCCGGCCGTCGTCTTCTTTGAGCCCGGCGGCCACACGTCCCTCGCGTCCCGGCACGAGGATCGACCCCTTCTCAGAACGAACATCTCCTCTATAAACCGCGCCGGTCCCGAGCGAGCCGGTGAAGAAGTGGCGCCCCGAGATGTCGATGCCTTCGGGTTGAAAGCCGTCCGGAAGGGGGATCGTGCCGTCGCGCCCGAGGCCGCGAGGCTCCCCGTGGCGAGACAGAGGCTCAATAGTGCGGCCCCGCCCACCGCTGCAACACTTCGCATTTCGCTCCTCCTATTCCCTGGCTCCCTGACTCTTCTGTCTACCTGACTTCCAGGCTTAATTGACGCCACAAACTTGTTTCCTGCCCAGCGCCCGAGAAACGTCGAGCCGTTACAGGCCCTCCACCACCACGAAGCTTCCTCGTGAGGTGCTCTGGCGCAGCGCCCTGGGCTCGGCGTAGTCCTCCGAGGCATGCCAGCGCTGGGCGGCCTCGACGCTTTCGAACTCCAGAATGACGAGGCGCTGAGGACGCCACTCGCCCTCGAGCGTCACGTGCGCGCCTCCGCGGGCAAGATAACGGCCTCCGTGAGCAGCGACCGTGGGGGGCGCTTGCTCGGCGTAGTCCTTGTAGCCGGAGGGATCGGTGACCTCTATGTCGGCGATGACGTACGCGGGCATGATGCCTCCCTTGCTGAGGATTAACGTGCGGCGAATCCTAGCCAACCGAGCGAGGGTCCTCTGGCTAAAGCTGGAATCTAGCCGGTCGATATTGATGCTATGCAAGGGCCTCGGCAGATTGACGGCGCCTGGTGGCAACAGTCGGGTGACGTCTGGTACCGGTGGAACACCGGAGCGCAGAAGTGGGAACAAGAGGGGGCCGCGCCCCCCGGAGCTTCTGCCGCGGAGGCTCGAACGGCGCCGGCCCCAGCCGCCGTGGCCACGATCGAGAGTCGCCCCGAAATCGACGCCAAGGACCCGGCCGAGACCTGGGCCGCAGTAAGAGTCACCGGCGAGCAGCTTCGACAGCGAGCATCGGAGACGTCGTGGAGCAACACTCCTCCCAAGAAGTCGATGGCGCCACTGGTGGTCGTTGGGGTGATCGTGCTCGTGGTAGCGCTCGGCTTCGGCGCCTACATGAGTTTCTTCAAGTCGAACATCCCCAGCGACGAGGAGATCGACGCAGCCTTCGGTAGTCCGCAAGGCTATTCCTATGAAGAGTGGCCGCCCGAGGCAAAGGACGTCGCCGAGAAGGCCATCGCCGACAACCCCGAGATGGCCGACCTGGAGTTGCGTTTCGATGGGCGCATGGTGTTGCGCGATGGCGTGCCCCTGGGCACCATCGTGATCATCGGCATGGACCCCGCGGAACTCGAAGGCCTCGACAAGGAGGTCCTGCCCACCGGTGTCGAGATGGGCCCCGATGTATCCCTCAACAAAGTCTCACGTGCCGGCGCCAAAATGTACGAGATCAGACTTCCGCAGGGCGGAGCTGCCATCTTCTTGGATGCCGAAGACGGGTTCGTGGTCGCGGTGGCCACTCGCGACGTGGCGAGCATGGAGGACATCTCGGCCCAACTGGCCGTGGCCAATCTCTAGAGTCCTGCCGCTACCCAGAGGCTCATCATGTACCAGGAGATACCCGGCTGCGCTTGCGCTGCTTGCGCCGTCCTCCGGATATGGAAGACTCAGGGGGATCCAGATGTGATCAAGATGTGATCCCTGGGGCGAAGAAGACAGGGGGAGAAGGCATGGGGACCACGAGGGGGCCCAGGGAGGACAGCCGGGAGCAGTGGTCGGCAACTCCGCCCAAACCGGAATTCAAGTCATCCACGGAGTCGCGTTCTCGACGGGCAGTTCCTCTGCTCGGGCTCCGGCGTTTCTTTGTTGGGAGCTTGGCGCTGGCCGTCGGCGTGGCGCTCGGCTTCGGCGTGATTCCGAGAGATATGGGGGTCATCCACTCGCCACCCCAAGCCGAAGAGAAAACCCGGCGGGGGACCTTTGACCCGGTCGACCTCGGGCTTCCTTCGCTCGCGCCAGGAGGGCCGCGCATCCTGGCAGCGGCGCCCGCTGAGGAACGCTTGGAGTTAGCCGGTGCTGACACTCGCAGTAACGAGAACTCAGACCGAGCGCGTGATGGAGATGGAGGGAGAACGCGGAGCTCGGAGCGAGAAGGCGAAGGCCACGGCTCCGCACGCCCGGAGAACACCTCCCAAGAAAAGGGCGCTGGCGGTGGACAATCCGTCGCAGCGCCGCCGGCGGGTGACGATGTCGCTCCTGAGCAACCTTCGCCGCCCGAGCAAGGCAACGGGAACGGGAACGGCGGTGGGAACGGGAACGGCGACGATGACGGTGACGACGGTGATGACGGTGATGACGG
>JALZJN010000027.1 GCA_030859735.1 Actinomycetota bacterium | reverse complement strand
ACCTCGAGTCTTTGGGCGTTGTTACCGGGGGCTTGCCGGTCGCGGACGGCGCTTCCGGACTGGCGGCTTTCTGAGGTGATATAACCGGCGATACGCCGGAGGCAAGCGAAGAAGAAGAAGGGAGATGGACCACACTTACTGATCTGTCTCCCTTCTCACGTCCCAGCGAGCAGACCAATCAACGGCGCGTCCAAAGACGCTGTTTGAGATCCTTGGTGACGACCTTCGAGGCGTTGAGCCCCGGGATCCCCATGAAACGCCCCCAGGGGTGCGCGCCGGATCCGCACAACGAAATAGAACGCCAAGCCCTGGGAGTCACATCACTGAAGATGTTATCGCGCCGTATTTCTCTTCTTCCAAGCAGTAGGATTGCTAACCCGGCGTACCCTCGAGTGTCAGCGCGTGGTAACTAAGGACGCTGCTTGTCCCGACGCCAGACATCTACTCTCCTAGTGGGGCTCACTAGTTCCCGGCTGCGGCTCAAAGCCTTCCGCATGGTGTGCTCACGTGAGATAAGACTCCTCCGCGTCAGCAACGATTAGCGATCTCGTCGGGAGAGGTCATGTGCCTGATGCACTGACCGACGCGACGCGAAGCCTACCTACCGCATGAGAAGATCGTCGGCAAGAGTCAATCTCGCTATCTCAGTACTGTTCCGAATTACGGCCATGCCGGGGAGCTTCTCGGCACCACAACATCCCGAGTTCGTCATCAGTTGCCTCGGGCGATTGCCTCTCAGGCCTGGGATGACGTCAATACGGAGGCGATCGGCGCGGCCCCATGGTTGCTGCGTCATCCCGTCGACCTGCGACCTGATCCTCGCTCCCGAGGGCCGGTTTGTCGCCACCTGTTTCGTGAAGTATTCTCGTGAGAAACCTACAAGGGGACTTGTGATCAAGAACCGACGCTTTGGGCGACCAGCTGATCGCGCAATCTCCGAGTACGCGCCGAACTTCAAGAACTCAATGGAGCACAGACAGGTGCTGAATCCGGGTGAGGTCGCGGATCGCTTCGGCTTGATCGGCGGCAATATCTTTCACGGAGCGATGTCGCTCGACCAGCTCTTCTCGTTCCAGTCCCGCACCGGGAGCGGCGAGCTACCGCATGCCGGTGGACGGGCTTTATCTGAGAATGTCGGCACTACCCTCTCAACTGGGTCATCCAGATTGGCCTCCAATCCACTTGTCGGACGCTTTTTTGGAAAGGGCTTGCTCCCCGGCTGAACAGATCCCAGCCGCCACATGCCCTTGGGTGTGTCCCGGTGGAGGTGGTCTGCCCTAGGATCCTTTTTATGACTGGCCACCGCTCAAACAGGTTTAGAGAGGCAGGCTGAAATTTCATGGCTAAACCCTTAGGTGCCTCTGGAGCGAAAGAACGCATGGTGTCGGTCGCTGCAGATCTCATGCATGTTCAAGGAGTTGCCGGAACGTCGATTGATGAGATCCTGAAGACGAGCGGGACCGGGAAGAGCCAATTCTATCACTACTTCGAAAATAAGAACTCTCTAGTTCACGAAGTTCTCCATTATCAATTCCAGCGATATATCGCTGCTCAAAAACCCCTCATCGAGCAACTGACGACCTGGAAAGGGATCCGCTTGTGGCTGGATGAACTCGCTTCCCAGTACCAGAAACGAAACCTGATAGGTGGGTGCCCAGTCGGGTCGCTGGCAGCTGAGATGGCGGATCGGGATGAGGCCTTCCGAAGGGAAGTGGCCGCGGCCTTCTGTGAGTGGCAGGGATACCTTGCCAGAGGCCTGGAGGTCCTCAAGGAACGTGGTCATCTTCGCATTAACGCCAACTGCTCCGAATTAGCGGAATCGACTATGGCGATAATCCAGGGAGGGTACCTCCTCGCGAACACCAAGAAAGATCTCGACCCAATGCAGCGTGCGCTTGATACTGCCTATACGTCCCTGCGCACCCTCAGATAATGGATCGGACGGTGCCGGAGTGTACTAATCGGTACAATCAGTTTAGTATCGTCCATGCTGGGACGCTTGACCAGAGGTGACACCCGCGGGGCTCGTTTTCGAGAAGGGGGAACTCTTGCCTGATCCAGGAGTCTTTGAAGTAGTCCTCAAGGGGCTGGCGGCAGGAGTTGTGGGTACTGCCGCCATGACACTCTCTGAGAGGCTCGAACAGGCGAAGACAGGCCGAGAAGACAGCATGGTAACGACCGAAGTAGGGGCTATCTTGACCAAGCCGCGACTTGAGACCGGCGCCCAGGCCGCAAAACTCGGGCAGGTAGTGCACTGGTCACACGGGATCACCTGGGGAGCGGTTCGTGGTCTCATTGGATTGACTCCTCTAAATGCCTTCACAGCATCAGCGATCCATTACGTCAGCCTATGGACGAGTGACGCGTTGTTGTACAGGACCCTGAAAATCCAGCCCCTCCCCACCAAGTGGGGGAAGGAGCCGCTGCTCACGGACCTGTTTCACAAGCTTGTCTTATCCGGAGTAACTAGTGCAGTCTTCGTGCTATTGATCGGGTCCTGAGATTGCCAATCTCACGCATTCCGCCTTCATCTGTTCACTCAAACCATCGCCCGCTTCATCTAGCTCCGAGCTGTTCCTCCCGTCAGGTCTCTGAGCTGTTCCTCCCGTCAGGTCTTTGGATGTCTAGCCAGACACGGCTTTAGCGGGTCCTTGTAGCGGCTAGTAGATCACGACGTGAAAGGAGGAGGACTTCAAACGTGGGTGAAGGAGACGACAGGTCAGCCTGCGGGAACCGGGGTTTGGCCGTTGACATCCGTATCCTTGATGCACCGATCTGGATCCGTTACATCCCCGCGAATGCCGTCACGCCCCCGAGAGATCTGGGGAACGAGACCGCGACGATCACCCTCACTAGATGATGTGCGAACGGCTCTGTCGGTGGCATATGTGGTGGCCGGCGTCGAACTGTTGCCGATCGCGTTGACAAGGAAGCGATACCAGAAGTTCACTCAGCAGCTTCCTTGTTCAGATCACCTTGGGTGGAATCATGGTTGCGATAGTGGGGTGGCCCTAGGGCACGCTTGGGCGATGCGTTTCAGCGCGCGGTCGAGATCCTCTCAACTCGGCTTGTGAGAAACCGCGCATGCCTTCTGCAAAGCCAACCTTGGCTCTGAACCCAAGTACGCGCTCCGCCCGTTTGGTGGAGGCGAACACATGGCGCACGTCCCCGAGCCGGTAGCGCCCGGTGACAACCGGTGAGAGGGTGGGTCGGTCGCCTGCCTCGGCGAGTGAATCCGCCATGTCCATGATGCTTTTGGGTTGCCCGCTGGCGATGTTGAAGGGGCCCGGATCCTCGATATTGGAGGTCAGTGCCAGGACATTCACACGAGCGACGTCGGTGACGTGGATGAAATCGCGCAACTGACGGCCGTCCTCGAAGAGCTCCGGGGCGCGCCCATGCTCGAGTTTGCTCCGAAAGATGCTCGCAACACCGGCGTAGGGGCTGTTCTGAGGCATGCGGGGGCCGTAGACGTTGTGGTAGCGCAGCAATGTTACCGGCGCTCCCGTTTCCCGGCTGAAGACGGACGCCAGATGTTCCTGGTGCAGTTTGGTCGCGGCGTAGACGTTGCGCGGGTCCGCTGCGGTCGTTTCGGAAACAGGACGCGGCCCAAGATCGCTGCCACACCGAGGGCATGACGGTTCGAACTGCCCGATGTCGAGTTTGGCGGCGCTTCGCGGTTGGGGTCTGACGAGTCCGTGTTCGCTGCACTCATATGCGCCTTCTCCATAGACGACCATGCTCCCACCCAGCACGAAACGCCCGGTGAATCCCGTTACTGCGAGGGCCTCGAGGAGCACTCCGGTCGCCAGATCATTGTGCGTGACATAGTCTGTCACGTCACCGAATGACTGACCCAGGCCGACCATGGCTGCCTGATGAGAAACCCCATCGATCCCGGCCACTATGCGGCGAAGGAAAGTGCCGTCGCGCAGGTCCGCCTGGTGGAACTCCGCAGCCGGGTTCAGATAATCGGGGGCGGCAGAATGGGCCGCAGGTAGCAAGCAGTCCACACCAACAACCTCGCAGCCCTCGGCCAGCAGTGCATCGACGATGTGCGAACCGATGAACCCGGCTGCGCCGGTCACCAAAATCTTCACGCAGTGGCATGCGGCTGTTCGAGTGGGAGCAGTACCGTGAAGCGACAGCCTTCCTCTTCGTTGTGGACCGCTATGTCCCCATTGTGGGCTTCGACGATTCCTTTGGAGATCGCAAGGCCAAGCCCTCCTCGCTTGTCCTCCGAGGTTCGAGACGCCTCACCACGAAAGGCGACCTCGAAGACTCGCTCGATGTCGGATTCGGGTATCCCCCCGCAGGAATCGATCACCGACAGGAATGCGTGATCGCTGGCGGCACCGGCCTCGATCAACACGGTACCGTCGCTCGGGGTGTGGTGAATGGCATTCTCAAGCAGATTGCGCACCACACGAGCCATTTCAGGCAGGGAGACGTTCAACTCGGCGCCATCGTCGTTCATACGGCCTTCGAGATTGACGTTCTTCGCACGGGCCACTCCTGCGGCGCCTGCCAGGGCGTCCGAAACCAAGTCCCGCAGCGGGACGCACTCCATTTCAAGCCGTAGCGCCCCAGCCTGTATGCGGCTGAGCTCGAAGAGGTCGTCAACCAATCCGGCCAGCCGGTCGGCTTCCACTCGTAGGGCCCTATGATAACGAGCGACCGTCTGCCGGTCGTTAACGACCCCATCTTCGAGAGCCTCACTCATCGCCCGTATCCCTGCAAGGGGCGTTCTCAAGTCGTGCGACACCCACGCAACGAGCTCCCTTCGAGAAGCTTCCATTGCGGCCTCCCGGGAGCGCGCCGACTCCAGATTGACCGATGTGTTCTCGAGCTCCTGGGCGAGCTCGTCAAGCTCGCGGGTGTTGAGGGGGCCGATGTGCCGCACGACTTCACCACCCGCTATTCGACGTGCCGCGTCGACGAGAGAGCCGGTGGACGAAGCTACCTTGTGCCCGAACCACACCGCGATTGCCACACCGATTGCGCCCGCTGCTACAAGAACAATAAGGAGGGCATCCAGATCGTGGCCCGAGATGAACATCGCCTTTGCTGCAAGCCCTGTTCCCACTGCCACAGCGGCAGTGCCGGTGGCCACAGCGACCGTTGCCTGAAGGGAAGCTGAGGCGTTTCGCATCGCGTGAAGGAGAGCGACGCCGAGTACCCCGCTCACCACCGCCGCCGCCATCGCGATCCCGACGAGGATCCCGATGTCCTTCATGGACAACTCAACGGTGATGTTAAGGATGCCCGCGAGCAAGACAACCACAGCGACAACCAGCGCAAGGGGATACCGCATCATGGTTCGAACCGGTAGCCAACACCCCAGACGGTGTGGATGTGCACCGGCCTGGCTGGGTCTGGTTCGATCTTGCTCCGAAGCCTGCGGACGTGAACCGTCACGGTAGAGTCGTCCCCGAACGTGTATCCCCAGACTTTCTCGAGCAAATCTTCTCGAGTGTAGACCTGCCGGGGCCGCATCATCATAAAAGCTAGCAGATCAAATTCCTTGGCGGTCACGGCCGCGAGTGCTCCATGCACCCGGACTTCCCTGCTGCGGAGGTCAACTTCGAGATCCCCTGCCTTCAGCGGACCCGTGATGTCATTAGAGATGGCGGCCAGGGGCCCTTGGGCGCGCCTTAGTACCGACTTGATCCGGGCGGTAAGCTCTCGTGGAGAAAACGGTTTAGTGACGTAGTCGTCCGCGCCGAGGTCGAGACCCATAACCCGATCGCTCTCCTCGCCCAGAGCGGTCAGCATGACTATCGGAACAGGTGCCTTGTCGCGTATGCGCCTGCAAACCTCCAATCCGTCCATTCCGGGAAGCATTATGTCGAGCACGACCAAGTCAGGAGGCTGTGCGCAAATATGCTCAACCGCCTTGTGTCCGTCGGCGATGGTTGTGACATCGAAACCGTCAAGTGCAAGGTACCTAGACACGACGTCTGAAACGGCTTTGTCGTCTTCAACGATCACTATCCGTGTAGGGTCGTTCACCACGGTGTGGCGACTCCGGCTTGTACTGCGATAGCGAGGAAAGCTTGCGCCCCAAGCCACCTTCTGCGTGCCGCATCCGGAATGGCTGCAACTGCTACCGATAACCAGGGGACGAAAGGCAGCCAAATGCGCTCCACCTCACCTCTGGAGAGCCCACTGAGGTCCGCCGCAACGATGGCCACAAGGGTGGCGCCGGCGATGAGCCACAGCGGGGAACGCTTCAGGTACGACAGTCCGATCCAGACGGCGGGCCCGACCGCAACCGAAAACGCGGCCAGGTTGTTGACGGCAAAAAAGGCGGCAGGGCGAGTCTGACTGACCCCCAGGCGATACTCGGTGAGTGTGGCCCGAAGCCCATCGAGCCACCAGAATCCTCCGGCGCCGAAAGCAGCGGCGATCAGGAGCACGGCTACAGTGGCGATGACCAAAGGTTTTGGGCGCCCTTGGTAGACGCCGGCCGCAAGCGCGATGGCGGCGAGAGGGACGACGCCGTAAGAAAGAAAGAGCGCCGCTCCAAAGAGTGCACCCCCCAGGAACGCCAGGAGGTCGGAAGTGCGGCCCTTCCGGCCCGTCGAGAGCACCACCAGTGCTACACCCCATGCGCTCACCCCGGCGAACAAGGCGTCGGCAGAGGTTGCAATCCATATCGCAGCCGGACTGAGTATCAGGAATGGCGCGCACCTGCGCGCAAGCTTCTCGCCTGCAATCTCTTTGGTCGCCAGAAGCGCCGCTCCCGAAGCCGAAGCTCCTGCGGCGATCATTGTGGCCGCCGCCCAACCGGCCCCGCCCAATCCAAGACGATCCATACCCCAAAGCACGAGCACAGTACCGGGGGGGTGGCCCCGAACGTGAATCGGGTAGTCGCCGAGTCTCCTCGCGAAGCCATTGAGAAAATCTACCGGCGAAACAATCTGTGACACGGCGGGGAGGTAGTCGTGCGGACCGAGCAGGGGAGACGTCAGTCCACCAAGCCCGCCGGACCCGGCTAGAGCCGCGGCGAAAAGAGCAGCGGACGAGATGCTTACGACGATCAATCGTGGCCATGAGAGCCGCTGAAAATGGCGATCGCAGGCGAAAACAACTAGGCCGGCGATGGCTATGGCGACGATGAGGCCCCCAACCGGATGCCAGGCGAACCGCCCAAAAAGCGGCGGAGCATGCAGCGCGATGCGGCGCTCCGCCTCCAGCAGATTCTCTCCCCATAGATAACAAGAGCCGATCAGAGCAAGCCATGCCCATCCAACAAGAGATTCCCGGTCGAACCGGAACATGTAGTGCCCCGGCAGTCCCCCGCGGAGCGATGGGCGCCGGTGCCTGTGAACCGTGGAAACCATCAGTCAAGACTAGGACCGGTGGGCGATTACCAACCCCCGACGGATGCGAGTTCTCCAAAACGTAAGGAGTTACCCCCAGGCTATGTCCAAGGCACCCGTATCTTTGACCTCGTGATCGACGTCATCCTGCCGGTTCTCAACGAAGCCCAGGCCCTGCCGTGGGTCATGAAGAGGATGCCAAACGGGTTTACACCCATAGTCGTTGACAACGGATCAACCGATGGCTCTGGAGACTTGGCCACGGCCTTGGGGGCGCGCGTAATCAGGGAGCCGCAGCCCGGATTCGGAGCAGCGTGTGATGCGGGCCTTCGCGCTTCGACGAGTGAAGTCGTCTGCTTCATGGATTGTGACGGATCACTCGATCCGGGGGAGCTTTCGCATGTGACGGCCCCAGTCCTGAGAGGTGCTTCAGAGCTGGTGCTGGGCGCCCGGCAGGCGGCCAAAGGTACTTGGCCCACTCATGCTCGCGTCGCAAACGAGGTGGTGACATGGCATCTTTATCGAAAGTACGGAGTGGAGCTCAGTGATCTCGGACCCATGCGAGCGATGCTGCGCACGAAACTGGTCCACCTTAATGTATTGGACAGGCGTTTCGGCTGGCCCCTCGAGATGGTCACTCGGGCGGCAAAGGCCGGCTGGCGTATCTCGGAGACACCGGTAACCTATCTGCCCAGGGTCGGCCGCTCGAAAGTCACGGGCACGCTGACGGGGACGGTCCGAACGGTGCATGACATGGCCAAAGTGGTGTGGTGGTGACCTTGCCTCAGATTCTCATCCTGGCAAAGGCTCCCGTTCCGGGGAAATGCAAGACACGCCTATGCCCCCCGTGCACCTATGAGCAAGCGGCAGAACTTGCGGCCACGGCCCTTCGTGACACGGCTGACGTCGTCTCCGCAACTCCGGCGTCGCGACGCGTGCTCGTTTTCGACGGGCCCCGTCCGGAGTGGCTGCCTGGGGACTACAGAGTCGTCCAGCAACGGGGGGGAGGTCTCGACCAACGGCTGGCCGCGGCCTTCGAAGATACAGGCGGGCCAGCACTGCTGATCGGGATGGACACGCCTCACCTTGACCCCAGGATGCTAAGCGAGGCGACAGCTTATCTTGTCACCAGAACGACCGACGCGGTCCTGGGTCCTTCGATGGACGGCGGCTATTGGGCCATCGGGCTCAGGGTACCGAATCCGCGCGCCTTTCTCGGTGTGCCCATGAGCGATCCTCTGACGGGGGCCGCCCAACTGGATCGGCTTCATCGGCTGGGGCTGAAGACAAAGCTGCTACCGGCCATGCGGGATGTCGATCTCTTCGAGGATGCCCTTGCGGCGGCGAAAACCGCGCCGAACACGCGCTTCGCAGCCGCGGTCAAGACCCTGGAAGCCCGCGAGCTGGGGGCGTACGCGTGATGGTGGAGGGGACCCTGAGCCCTGCTCCACGAAGACGGCAGCTTCGAGCCCCTGGCGGTCGAGCGATGGCTGGCCGCGCCCACGCACGAGGATCTGGAGCTTCTCGGGCTGGCGTTGGCGCCGGTGTTAGACGTCGGCTGTGGACCGGGGAGACATGCGGCCGCTCTCGCACAATCGGGAGTTGCGGTGCTCGGAATCGACGTAGCCCCTTCGGCTGTGAGGCTGGCGCGCCGTCAAGGAGCTTGTGCGTTGCAGCGGTCGGTGTTTGACCGCGTGCCCGGAACAGGGAGATGGAGCAGTCTTTTGCTCCTTGACGGAAACATCGGTATCGGCGCAGACCCGTGCGCGCTGCTGACGCGAGCTAAGCAACTGTTGTCTCCGAACGGGCGCGTGCTCGTAGAGGTTGCTTCACCCGCACAGAAGTCGTGCAACCTGACGCTTTACCTTCAAGTACCCGGTAGGCCCACCGAAGGGGTCCCTTGGGCGCAGGTTTGTGCGCGGGATGTTGGCAGGCTGGCGTTACAGAGCGGCTTCAAGCTTCGCAGACTATGGGCGAGCGGAGAGAGATGGTTTGCTTGGCTGGACTCATGCAGCGGCGGGGCGGTGTTGTCGTGAGTACGCGACGGCCGTTCGGCGGCTTGGATCGGCTTCGTCGTGGGCCTTTGAAGGCCGACGCCTTTTCAAGCACGCTTCACTCGCAGCGGTTGGCTGCAATGCTCGGGATTGCCCTCGGCGTCAGCTTCTCAATCTGCTTTGTGACCGGAGTACTTTCAGATCTCATTCAGACTCCTCCCGCATGGTTCACTTGGCCTGCGCGGCCTGTGGGTCTTTACCGGGTCACTCAGGGGCTGCACGTGGCAACCGGGTTCGCGTCGATACCGCTATTGCTGGCGAAGCTGTGGATCGCCTATCCGCGACTCTGGGCCTGGCCCCCGGTGGCCGGATTGCTGCACCTGGTCGAGCGGATAAGTCTCATCCCATTGGTGGGCGGCAGCTTGTTCCTTCTGTTCACGGGAGTGCTCAACATCGGCTTCTGGTACCCGTGGAACTTCT
>JALZJN010000022.1 GCA_030859735.1 Actinomycetota bacterium | reverse complement strand
CGAGCGCGAGCACCCTGGCCACGGAGATAGCTTTGAGGAGCAGTGAGGAGTGGGCGCTAAGGCGTTACCTTACGATGGACGCCCTCGAGGCGGAGAAACTGAACCCACAACTTTCGAGACATTGACTACTAAGTAGTCGGAGTCATCGCATGATTTGGGGAGAATTGTTCGTTAACGACCGGGATGCCGCCCATCAGCCACGGGCACCCTTGCTCCTTGAGTGACGACGCCCGGCCTTCCTTTCTGTACGGTACAGGGCGTCTTCGATCTAGAATGGACGAAAGCTCAAAAGTTTTCGGGTACGTTGTCGATTTGGTGGTGGCCCGTTCGTCGTGGGTGTGTAGGACGGAAACGAGAGGAAGGAGCACCAGAGATGAGAGAGCTGATCGTGAGCACCTTCTTGACCCTCGATGGGGTCATGCAGGCCCCGGGCGGACCTGGAGAGGACGACAGCGGCGGGTTCGCGCACGGCGGCTGGTCAGTGAACTATTGGGACGATCAGATGGGTCAGGTCATGGGCGAGGCGATGAGCACGCCGCTCGACCTCATTCTCGGACGCAGGACCTACGACATTTTCGCCGCGTACTGGCCGCACGCCCCGGAGGAGGCCGGGGCCAAGCCATTGAACGATGCCACCAAGTACGTCGCGTCGCGGAGTCATCCCACGCTGGAGTGGAGCAACTCGATGCTGATCGAGGGTGACGCGGCCGAGGGCATCGCGGCGCTCAAAAAGGAGGATGGGCCCCAGCTGCGGGTGCATGGCAGCGGGGACCTGATCCAGACACTGTTGCGCCACAACCTTATCGACCGGTACCGTCTGTGGGTCTTCCCCCTCGTCATCGGGTCGGGCAAACGCCTGTTCTCGGAGGCACCATCCCCTCCGGGCTGAAGCTCGTCGACAGCAAGGTCTCCACCACTGGAGTCGTGATCGGTACGTACGAGCCGGCAGGCGAGATCGTCACAGGATCGTTCGCGCTGGACTGACCGCGCTCGGAATGACTCGCCGAGCAAATCAACACACCGCATATATGCTTTGGAGACAGACCATTAGGTCCTCGCTGCTCAGAGCCGACGGTACCCGTAGTAGTCTAGGAGCCTCCTCGCGCAGGCGTCCGGCATGTAGTTCTGGAATCGGTGGGAGGCCGCGTACCTCTTGAGCGGGATGCCGGCGTAGCGGGCCTGGTTTTAGAGCTTGCGCCAATAGGGACACGGCGCGTCAACTTGCAGGGCGGGCACGGGATGCCCGATCATCCGGGGAGTTCTCTAAGCTTCCCGAGGTGAAGGAGTACGCCCGTGCCTGCGATCCAATCATACATAACCGAGCCTATCTGGGAGCAGTTCAGAGCCTTGCTGCCCGACAGGGAAGTGGATCATCCGCTTGGCTGCCACAGGCCCCGCATACCCGACTGCGTGGTCTTCGAGAAGCTGGTTCAGATACTGGTGTTCGGTTGCGCCTACTGGAGGATCGCCGACGAGTCGTGCTCGGCCACGACGCTTAGGCGCAGACGCGACGAGTGGATAGAGGCCGGCCTGATGGACGCCTTGGAGGAGATGGCGCGCGAAGCCTACGACCGGACCATCGGTCTCGAACTGGCCGATGTGGCCGTTGACTGCTGCATCACGAAGGCTCCCTGCGGTGGCGAGAAGGCTGGCAGGAGTCCGGTGGACCGCGGGAAGCAGGGCCTCAAACGCTCGATGATGGTTGACGGGAAGGGCATCCCCCTGGGAGTAGTTTCAGCCCCGGCCAATCGCCACGACTCGCCGCTTCTGGCCCCCACCCTGGACGCCCTGCGGACGCTGGGCGGGCTGCCCGAGTCGGTGAGCGTCCACCTCGACCGCGGCTACGACTCATTCGTCACCCGCCGGCTCCTGGAGGAGCGTGGGCTGGCGGGCGTGATCTCCGAGAAAGGCCGATCCGCCCCTCTCTGGACCACGAAACGTTGGGTCATCGAACGCACCAATTCCTGGACCAACGCCCACAAGAAGCTCCTCTGGTGTACCGAGAGGGAAGGACGAGTCATCGACTTCTGGGTCGCCCTTTCCAATGCGGTCATCATCGTGGGACGACTCGTCCGGGAAGCCTGGAGCCACTACCGTTGGGAGGGCAGACCTTCACGTCGACCGTGACCTATTGGCGCAGGCTCTTAGCCGCCTGCTTTTCTATCTGACGCACGCGCTCGCGCGACACCTCAAATCGCGCACCTAGTTCATCGAGTGTAGGACGCTTCCCCGGAGAGAAGCGTTCGCGTACGATCTCCGCATCCCGCTCGTCAAGCCGGCCAAGCAACAGGGGTATCTCCTCGTCCACCGTCGCCGTATCGAGGGCTTCGTCAAGCTTACCGACTGTACCGACGACTTGTCCGGGCAAGTACTGCAGCTGTCTAAGAAGATCCGGCAGGGTCCGTACCGGGGGACGCAGCCCTCCGTTCACAGTTTGGATTACGCCCCAGTCCATCAACGCCCGCTTGTGTAGTAACCCAAGCTCGATCTGGTGCGAGACCTTATCCTGGCACTGCGTGAGTGCATCCAAGACATTATCGATTGCAGGAGCGGCCAACTTCTCGAGCCCCGCTCGCACCCTAGCCAAGGTGGGCATTGTCAAGACAAGGAGCAAGTCTTGCTCGTCTCGAACGGTCGGAAGACACCGCGTGAGGATCTCGTCTAGAGCTTCCGCGTCTAGTCCGGCCACCTCGAGC
>JALZJN010000165.1 GCA_030859735.1 Actinomycetota bacterium | reverse complement strand
AGAGAGACCTGAGGGCAAAGGACAGCTTTTCACGCCTTACCCGGCCCTCGAGGAACTGCACTTCGAGTCCGGCCTTCCGGTAATAGCCTTCCTCGGCCGCGACGAAGAAGGGAGCGTGGAGGGCATTTGCACTCCAGTCCAGTCGAAAGCGCACCTGGACGGGCTCTTCGTCCGGGCTGTCACTGTCGGGAGTGCACGCCGGGACGAGAAGGCCCATGATCAGGGCCGCGGTCGTTAGGCATCTGCGGGTACGGATCGAAGTCGTTTTCAGCCCCCTACCTTGACGTGGTGCTGAAATCCAGCAGGCTAGCCAGTCTGCGTGAGTGATGCTGGTCTGGTTGCGGGGGGCGGCCGGAGGTCCCGACGCCTGCATACCCTCCGCGACCACCCAACAGCCTCAAGGCCAAAAGAAGTCAGTACCAGATAGCAGCCGTACGTCCGCCAGGATGCTTCTCGGGCGGATCGGGAAGACTCCTTGCCTTCTCCTCTGCGATGCGACCGGCCGTCCACGCCGCGGCTGCGGCGTCGAGAACATCATCAGCCGGCGCCAATCCTCCGTCGGAAAGCTCATCAGGAAGCAATATCCCGTTAGATTCGAGGAGTCGACGCCTGAGCAGCATCCCATTCCAAGATCTCTTAGGGAACTGGATCGAGAGGCCAGCCATCGCTCGGAAAGAAACCTCCGGATGGACCTCAACGATCCGCTCGTCCACGGAAGCCGCCCCATCTACCTCTAAAAATTTTCGGAGCAAGGGCGAAGCTCTGCTTTGAAATACCCGGCCCGCCCAACCCCTGCGCAAGCGCGAGCGCCCCGCCATAAGTCGCCGCCTCCAGGACAGCGCGGGCGGGTGGGAACGACGCTGCTCCGGGGGGGACCCACGAATCGTCGGGCCTCCATGTCTGCTCGGCGCGGACCTGTCTCCGGAAGGCCGATCGGGATATCCACTGCGATAATCCCGGCCTCTGAGTGATCGCGAATGAGATCCGAGATATGGCCGTAGAGCTGACAAGCCTCTACAGATCCATCTGCGAGGGTCAGCGCGACCCAGCCACCTGTATAGGCATCCACTCCGAGCACATAGGGCATGAGCAGCATTGTCGCGCCTGGCCTCGACGAGCCGGACCGTCTCCGTGTCGTAGCTCTTTCCACGGCGGCTATTCTGCTCGTGCTCGAGTTGATCCTGATACAGGCTGAAGGCGGGGTTTCTTTCCCAGTTGCGGATGGTCCGGTCGCTCACTTCTAGGGCGCGGGCGACGTCGATCTGGGACAACGTTTCGAGACCCCGCATCCTCGCGGCGGTCCGCTGTTTCGGGCTCAGGAGCCTTCCGAAGTCCTCAACGGTGGTGCGATGGAGCATGACCGTGCGACGCTGCTCGACAACCCTATTAGCAAAGGCCTCGCGGTCCATCCATGACTTCACCGTACCGGGCGCTAGGTCGAGCGCCCCGTCGACTGCCGCTGCGTCCAGCAGCTGCGCCATTGCGCGCGCCACCCTCTTCTGCTCATCCGTGAGCTTGTCTCCGATCCCACGTCTCCGATCTGATCGTCTGTGGCCCAGAGGATCCGTTGAACCTCCGGTCTGATGCCCACGAAGCGAGCATCATCTCGGTCGGTCGTCGACCGTGCGTCCTCCCTCGTACCTAGCTCGGTTTCATCCATCGGCTTCTCCTTCCTGGGTGCGAATTATCGTTGTGGTCACCTATAGGTATCGGCACTTACACGTCACTAACCTGGGAGTGAAGAAAAGCCTTGCCCCCCAAGGGAAAGAGGCGGGTGAGAATGAAGGGCGTACGAATAGCGTACAATATGTACGATGACAACCCTTAGGTCTCGAGCGCCGTGGAAGGGCATGCCCACCCTGCTTCGAGATGCCCGAGAGCGGGCTGGGATCACAACGGTCGAGGCCGCCGAAGCGCTCGACGTCCGGCGCCCGGCGATATCTGAGATCGAACACGGAAAGAGGAGAGTAAGTGCCGAAGAGCTCGGCAAACTTGCAGATCTCTACGGGGTCAGCGTGACATGGCTGTTGGAAAGGGCGAGCAGCGCCGCCAGAGACGATCGTGCGGAACTTGCAGCGCAGGTACTTGCTGGCATGAGTGATGCACAACTAGACCGGTTGACTGCTGCGATCAGAATCGTCCGGGAGCGTCGCAGCCCTGGCCTCAATATGCCGGGCGCTCGCAAGAACCGTTGACATTCGAATTGGTCTATGCGCTGGGGATCATGTAGACGTGGCGCCACCGATTCCAGGCCGATGTCCCTGGACGACGAGTAGACACGGGTCTAGCAGCACCTCACGGTGTGACCGGTATGGAGGCCGCTCCCGCAGCGGCCCCTGCGCTTCCGTCGAGGGAGTGGGGAAGGTGAGGACTGCCTGGCGATGCAACTCTCAGGGTCCAGCGGTGAGTGTGAGATGCCGATACATCATCAGAGCCGCACACTACCGGCGAAGCAGGTAAGGGTACCATCAGCGGGGACAGGACGGGGTGACACGTGCAGCTGCCGCGGGAAGTTCGAGAGAATGGTCCGTGGCCTCTGGTCACCCGACACGTGCCATGGACTCGGCCAGTGCCTCAAGGGCCTGCCGAAGACTCGCCATGCGCTCTCGTCCGATCCGGTCGCTCCACTCGCGCTCGATCTCCGCGATCAGTCGTCGAGCCGCGGCGATCTCGTCTCGGCCACGATCCGTGATCACCACGAGGGCAGCACGCCTGTCGGCAGGGTCGGGCTGGCGTTGAACGTAGCCGCGCCTCTCCAGGGCATCCACGAGATAGCCCATTGACTGATTGGTCATCTGAGCCCGCTCCGCAAGGACGCCGATCCGTGTTCCTCCTCGCTCGATGTGTTGGAAGACGGGTGAGTAGGCGGGACGCAGGTCGTCGAAGCCCTCGGCGGCAAGTCGTTCGAAGAGTTCGTCGAGGAAGCCGTGCCAGATCCCCCTCAAGAGCACCCCGAGGTGCCGCTCCCCTTCACCGGGCTCGATCTGGCGAGCGTCCTCGATATCTAGCCCTCCACGTCTTGACATTCTCGGAGTATATCCATATTCTCTGAATAACAGAGTATCTGGATAAGCGGCCGGACCGGTTCGCTCCGCGCCAGACCTGGAAGAGGAGGAGTGGAATGCTCTATGTCGAGGCGAGACCGGACCCCCTGCCCCTTGAGACGGAGAGGACTGCGGTGGTCGTGGTCGATATGCAGAATGACTTTGGTGCCGAGGGGGGCATGTTCGACCGGGCGGGAATCCCGATCTCGGCCATTCGGTCGGTGGTAGCGCCTACCGCAAGAGTTCTGGCTGCTGCTCGCGGTGTTGGGATACAGGTCGTTTACTTGACGATGCAGTTCGAGCCGGATCTGTCGGACGCCGGTGGACCGGACGCGCCGAATCTCGTCTTTCACAGAAGGCTTGGCATCGGGGATCCAGTTAAATCGCCGGACGGCCGTGGGGGCAGGGTTCTGGTCAGGGATACCTGGAACACAGAGATCCTCTCTCAGCTTGCACCAGAAGACGGCGACATCGTGGTGCCAAAGCACCGATTCAGCGGCTTTTTCGAGACCGATCTTGACGCGATCCTGAAGGAGCGCGGAATCACATCGCTCATCTTTACGGGTTGCACTACAAGTGTCTGCGTCGAGTCGACGTTACGCGACGCCTTCTTCCGCGACTACCGGTGCTTGCTCCTCGAGGATTGCTGTGCGGAACCGATCGGTGGCGATCTGGTACGGAGCAACCACGATGCAAGTGTCCTAACAATCCAAACGTTGTTCGGTTGGGTCTCAGATTCTTCGCGATTCGGCTCCGCGCTGAGCGTAAGCAGCGCCGCGCCCGCGTGACCGCCCTTATGGGCCCTGTGGGTGCCGAAAACCCGATCGCGTGTCACGCGGCTCGCTCGTACTCGTGGATCAGCCCGCCGATAAGGTCACGCCTCTGCACTCCTCCCGTCCAAGCATCGAGAGGTGCGGAGCCGCTCGTTATGGCGCTCCATCGCCTCTCGGTCGTGGGGTACCCAGAGGCCAACACCGGCTTCTGCCCGAAGCGAGCGGAGAACCTCGACCAGGTGGTCCAGGGCCGCGGGTAAACAGCGTGTCCTGTAATACCTCGATCAAGATGTTGTGCTCGAGGCGGTGTGCCCAGGCGGGGGTCTGGATGCTTGCCCCATCCGCTTCCCCGTTTCTTGCTCTCTGCGAGAAGACTTCCAACCTTCGTCGCAGCCCGTTCCAACCGCCGGGCAGTCCCCGCATCTGACCCCACATGATCGCGGCGTAGAACACCTCGATATCTGGCGACGCTCCGTGGAGCCGGCTTCGTGGCGCTCATGCGGAATCGTCCTCATTGCCGTGCTCGGCGGTTTCTGTTTCCGTCAGAAGCACCCGCAGGGAAGGCGGAGTATTGATCGAGATCAACATCCTCGAGCGAGAACTTACCCAACATCGGCGGCACCGACAACACCTTGTCCAAGAACCAGGTCGTGGCCCGCAGCGCTACCTTCTCGTCGTTGCTGCGCATCAGCTCGAGGTAGCGGTTCCATACTTCGTTTCTCAACTGCGAGCATCTGGCGCCAAAGCTCGGGCTGGAGCTCCGTCATCTGCGCGAGGTACTCTGCCCTGTCATTGGAGGTAAATGCCAGGTTTGTTAGGCCACAGACGTAAAATGCTTGAGAGATCAATTGTGCGGAGATTTGGTCGAGAAGGCTCAAAGATGGATTCGACAATGCAGAAGCTGAGCTTGACCGCAGACCTGAAGGAAACAGGCCATCGGGCATTCGCCGGGGCAGTGGCGGGGTTTCTGTGCGGTGGTTTGATCGGCGGCGTCGGCGGACGGCTTGCGATGTTCTTGCTGAGGGTAACCTCGGGTCCGACGGTGATGGGAGTCGAGAGCGACGACGGCTTTGTGATTGGGTCCTTCACCTCATCTACCGGATTTCTCGTGCTGTTTACAGCCGCACTTGGGCTGGTGGGCGGCCTCATCTACACCGGTGCTCGGGGATGGCTGCACGATCGGTTTCGCCCGCACATCACGGCGGGGCTGTTTGCTCTGGTAGGGGGAGCCCTGATAGTTCATCCCCAGGGGGTGGACTTCACTCTTATCAAGCCTCAGAGCTTGGCGATCGGGTTGTTTGTCCTGCTGCCCGGCCTCTACGGCTACTACGTAGCCAAAGTGGTCGACCGGCTTCTCGACCGGCCAGTGGGGAGATTCGCCCCCTGGATGGGGATCGTCTTGGTTCTCGTTCCGGTCGTGTTTATGGGAACTGGGGCGAATGGGCTGGGCGGGATATTGGTCGCGCTCCTGGTTGTCGGTTGGTTGGTAGGCCGACGGATTCGGTTCCTCCGCGGATTGCCCTCATCGGTGTGGGTTACATGGCTAGGAACCGCCGTCTTAGGACTCATCGGAGGTGCCAGCGCGGTGTTCTTGGTCCAAGACGTCCTGGAGATCCTGTAATGGTCTGCCGGACGAAAGCTGAGAGCATCGGCTCACCAAAGGCTCGCCGGGACTTGGGTTGAAACAAGTACGTGTCGATAGACAGTGGTATTCGACCCCCACCTTTAAAGAGACGCCTTGCGTGGCCAATCCTGTATCGGACGCCGAGATCGCGGCAGTTGATTCGGTCGTGACGCAAGATCGGAAACAACAGGAATCCGCAGACTGATCGGCCAGAGGTGAGGCGAAGCCATCTGGGTGGCAAGATCAACGCGCAGACTATCAGCAACAACTACCTCTCGGCCCATCCTCAAATATCAACGTCCAGGTCAGCACGCACGGGTAACTGCTCAAGCAAGTCGCTAGGAAGTGTGAGCCGCACCTCTCCAAGGTGTCCAGGGGTGCTAAGCCGGGATGACGGGCAGCTAGACCGATATCCCCATCACACTTTGGCCGATGTACGACTTAGCCGCCTCTCGCGTGCTCCGGGTTACCGATCAGCCCGGCCCAAGTTTCGGGTCTGTAGCATAGCTACCCAATCCCTCTGTAGACGGCGGAGGAGCACGAGATTAGCGAGTATCCGCCGCTCCAGCGTCCGTAAGGGCCGAGCGGACCTTGGATCGAGTGCGTTGACCACGGGTGTTGTAGTGAAGGCACCAAGCGGCAAATGCGGAAGCGGCCAGCCGCAATCGGGCTTGTCTTCCAAAGGGTGTGTTGAAGCCGTCAGCCGGCCGGCGGCGGAAGTGACCGCAGGCGCGCGAGTGTGGCAACGAAACGATCGATCAACGAATAGCCGCGCTGCAGCCGGAGCACGAGTCGACGCCCAGTGCGCGCCAGCAGTCGAAACGTCAACTAGCTCTGGCCCCACCACGATGGCCTGATCTGGCCCCACCCCAGCGATTTCTTCGTCAGTCGGGGCTTGCCCGGAAAAGCAGCCTCTGAGATCGACGGAGAGCCGCTATCTCT
>JALZJN010000074.1 GCA_030859735.1 Actinomycetota bacterium | reverse complement strand
AGCATGACGTCAAACCACTCGACCGTTACCAGGCACGAGCCGCCGCCGAGCGCAAGGCAGTCGGCGCCATTGCGGAAGGCGTCGTCTCCGAGGCTGGATTCAAGATCACTTCCCACAACCTCAAGCTGGTTCCTCTTGGGCTTACTCTCGGATTCGTCGCAACAGACAAGAGTGGAAGAGAGTGGTACTTCGATCTATCGGGGTCGTTCACCACGACGCGCGGGGGGCTGCTGCGAACCGACACTTTGTGGAAGGCGCTGGGCCGCGCTCACGTGCTTGCCGCTCACAGAATCAAACCCGTGGTGTTGCTCACTACCTACCTGCCTCCTGCCGGTGGCGACGGGGATCGAGCGCTGCGGGCGGTCGGCCCCCGGGGCTTCTTCGATGCGATCGAGATGCTCTCGGACGAGGGACGGCAGCGGTTGCTGACCTACGCGGAGGGGGGCGAGAGGGTGGGGCCCCTGCCGGGATTCTGGAGCACAGCAGAGATCGAGGGGGCCGAGCAATCACAGGATGTCGTCTAGCGACGTTTATCGACCACTCGGCGCTGGGTTGGAGCGGGCGACCGTCCGGCGCCTACCGGCGAACCTCGTCTTGAACAGCGTTGGACCGCCGCCCGTGAGCCAGCCCCGGCGCTTAACTTGGTAGTGGCAGCTTAGCTTGTTGCCGGCCCGTCACGACTCTTCATCCTCCACGACGCGGGCATCGTCGGACCAGGACGGGTTCGTGCTTTTCGGGCTCCAGGTGCCGACCCCTACGACCTGCAGGTGCCCGGCGGCATGCGAAACTGCCGACTGTGCCTGTCGGAGACGCGCTCCGGCGCGCACGGCCAGTACCAGGCCTTCATCCGCCATGGGAACCATCTCCGGACCGACGCGCGCGTAGTGCAGTAGCCGCTTCTCGAGGTCGAGAAGTACTACATCGACCGCGGTCAGCAGTTCAGCGTTAGGGAGCCCGGCGGCAGTCTGCGCCAGGTCGTGAAGCACCCGTTCGTAGTCCGGCTGATGCTGTCTTTCAGGTTGAGCAGGCATGGCTACCTCCCGAGCTGTACGGACAGGCCTCACATTAGTCTTCGCGGAGAGACTGTTTTCGGGCTAAATCAGTTCAGCCCGGCGGCAAGCCGGCCTTGCCCTGGAATCCCTTTGGCCAGCTCCATCACCGCCGCGGCCCCGGCGACCCCTTCGGAGGCAATTCTTCCATCCGCGTCGACGAGCACGGCCATGGGGGTGCCGTTCACTCCGAAAGCGCTTCCCGCGGTGAAGCCCCCGTCCACCAAGACCAACGACTTCAGTCCGAGCTCGCGGTTGGCCTCGGCGGTGCCGGTTGAGATCAAGACAATTTCGGGGGAATCCTCCGGGCGGCTGCGCTCCCATACCTTGAGATCGTCGAGCATCTCCTGGCAAAAGCCGCAGCCCGGATTCCAGAACAGCACGAGGGTGTCCTTGCCGCGCAACCGCTTTAGGCTCACGGTCTTGCCCTGGAGGTCGGGGAGTTGCACCGGCGGAGCTTGCTGGCCGATCCGTGGTGATGCAGCATGAATCCCAGTACCGTTGTGAGCGGCCGGGGCGACGAGGGGAAGTAGTGTCGGCTCCCCCTTTGTGCGAGCGACGAGCGCCCGAATAGCGTCCGCTCCAGCCGCTAAGGGACTGCCTATCGTGCCGTCAGGGTTCACTATCACGGCACTGGGTGTTCCGCCGAACTGATAAGTCTGGGCGACGTGGCCGTCGGAGTCGAGCAGGACGTCGGTGAGCCCGTGGTCGGAGGCCTTAGCCCGAATGTCGTCGGCGTTTCCGGAATTGAGCAGGGCGACCCTGAGCTTGCCGGCCTGCTCGCGCTGCCAGCCGGTTATCTCCGGCATCAGCGCATTGCAAGGGCCGCAGTTGGGGTCCGAGAACAGCAGCATGACCGGGCACCCGGCCGCCCGGAGCGCATCGAGGGTCAGCGTCTCGCCGTGTAACCCTGCCAGGCTGAACGAGGGAGCGGGTGTGCCTACCGGAAGCCCCGGTAGCCCCTGGGGCTCGATCAGGGGGGAGCCGACGGCTCCTACCCGCTCTTCCATAGCATCAATCCGCACCAGCAGGCGACCGTTTTGCTTTAGAAGGTTGACGAGAAGCCAACCCTCGAACAAGACCAGGATGAGAAGGAGCACGCCACCGAGAGTGGCTGCAAGCTGGAAGCCATTCAAGTCCGCGAGCCAAGCCAGAGCATGAGGGCCGGAATCGAGGGGGCCATGCCAAAGGACGAACCCTGCTAGTGCGGCGAGAGCGCCGTTGCGCACTAGCGTCGGCCACCCGATGGGCTTGGAATGCAGCTGACCGAAGCAGTGACAGGCTGGCCGGTTTCCGCGCAGGAGATTGACGGATATGGCCAGTATGAAGGCGGTCAGCAGCCCGAGCGCGGCCATCGATGCCCACCATGCAGAGACCGCCGGGAGCAGGGCGGCGGCCACGGCGAGCTCCGCAAGGGGCAACAGAACCGCCACCGGCCCCGCGACCATGGGAAGACCGAACGCGCTCACCCCGTCGCGGGTACCCTCGCGGTCCGCCAGCTTTGTCAATGCGGAGACAATAAAGACGAACGCTAACAGTAGCCGAGAGGCAACTAGAGCGATGTCCACTTTAGAAAGAGCCTTTCGTTAGGTGCAGAAGGACGGCCAGCGCTTTTAGGGGCCGGGGTCCCTCATGCACAGATCCGTGTGGTGCCGGGGCGGCCGGGGCAACTGTTGCTGCAGCACTCCCCGTTGCTAGTACAGGTTGCCCCTGTGGGCTTCTTGCAGTCTTGCTCGTGGTGAGTGCCCGGTGCGCAGCACACCTGGCCGCTCGCGACGTCACAAACGCGGCAGGTGGCGCCACGCTTCCCGCACGCTGCCACGGTGGTGCCGGCCGCACAAACGTTGTTCTGGCAGCAGCCATTGGGGCAGCTGGTGCTGTCGCACACGCAGGCCCCATTGACGCAGCGGGTTCCTGAGGGGCATGAGACACAGAGGCCTCCACCGGCGCCGCAGGTCTGGTTGGTGGTGCCCGCCTTGCACTCGCCTCCGTCGCAGCACCCCGTGCAGGTCGTGGGGCCACATATGTCCGCGCATACTCCGTTGGTACATGTCTCGCCCGCCACGCACGTGGAAACGCAGCGATTCTGTGCCGGGTCGCACACCTCACACTGGGTCGCGTCGCAAGCGGTCGCCAGGCAGGTGTTGCCGCACACTCTCGCATTGGGACAGCACACTCCTCCAATGCAGGTCTCGTTGGCGCCACAGGCGTTGCCGCAAGCGCCACAGTTCTGCTCATCGGTTAGAGGATCTGCGCAGTTCCCGTTGCAGCAAAGGTGCCCCGGTCCGCAACTCAGCCCGCACTGACCACAGTTCTCCGGATTCGTCAGAAGATTTACGCATTTACCCACTGGATTATTAGGATCTGCGTTGGGGCACGGGACCTCTCCCGCCGGGCAGATACAGTTCCCGCCAACACAGGCCGAACCGGTCGGGCAGCATCGTCCGCCGCAAATCAGGGCATTTTGGCAGCAGAACCTGTCGGTGCCCGAGGTTTCGTCTATAAGGCATGTGTATCCCCTGCAACACTTGTTCGCGGTGCAGCTTTGTCCCTGAGTCGCGCAGGGCCCGGCCCGGGCTCGCTCCGGACGCAGGAGAGTCCCGGCGACGGCGGCTCCAAGGGTCACGATAAATCCCCGGCGAGTACTCGGAGTTGCCATGCCCTTGGCAAGGGTGTCAAACTTATGACCGTCCACCGAAAACTCGCCCCCTCTTAGTCTAGCTTCACTTTCACCTCTCTCTATTGACTTGTCAAGACTCAATCAGAACAATCGCCCTGCGGGGTTCGCCTCAAAGAGGGTGCGCGATGTGGTCGGCCACCGAGACCTAGCTGGTTAGGCCTCGAAAGGGCATAGCTGCCTGAGATAGGGACGTAGACGCTACTTGCCGATTAGAGCGGGCGACCGGGGTCGAACCGGCGACCTCCACCTTGGCAAGGTGGCGCTCTACCAACTGAGCCACGCCCGCAGGCCTTCGACTTTACTAGATCAGGCCACAGGCGACGCCGGGGGATCGAGGCCCGCCGTGCGCTCTTGGCAGAGCTGGGGGCCTGGGTGGGGTTCCGTCCAGCGGGGGTGGCTGGTGTGCGACCGTCTACCGTCACCCACCCGAATCGGTGGCTGGTGTGCGACTTTCTACCGTCACCCACCTTGGCGACGGTGGATTAGGGCGACGTGGGGGAGAAAAAGGGTGTCACCGGCCGCTGCTGCCGAAGCCCCCTGAGCCGCGCTCGGAGGGCGGGAGCTCCTCTGTGACTACCAGCTCGGCGTTCTCGACCCGCTGAACGACGAGCTGAGCGACCTTGTCCCCCCTGTCGATGTGGATGGGCTCCTCGGGGTCGAGGTTGACCACGACGACCTTCAGCTCACCCCGATAGCCCGGGTCGATAAGTCCCGGCGAGTTTGCGAGGCTGAGACCCTCCCTGAGTGCCCGCCCGGAGCGAGGCAGTACCAGTCCGGCGTGTCCGGGAGGGATGGCAACCGCAACGCCGGTAGCCACGAGGGCGCGCTCGCCCGGTTTGAGCGTGACGGGTGAAGCCGCCATCAAGTCCAGCCCGGCGTCACCGGGAAGGGCATAACTCGGCGCGGACAACCCGGGATCCAGCAGCTTGATCTGTAGTTTCATTACGCGTCTTTGGGCGCGGATCGCTTGAGTAGGAGGCCAAGCTCTCGCTCGAAGTCGTCGAGATCGGCGAAGTCCTTGTACACGGAAGCAAAGCGCAGGTAGGCGACCTCGTCAATCGAACGCAAACGGTCGAGAACTTTGCGTCCGATCTCGGCGGAGGGCAGTGGACGGCGTCCCTCGGTCCGTGCGGTCTCCTCGACGTCCTCCGCGATCGCCTCGATCTCACCCTGCGTCACGGGACGGTTCTTACAGGCACGCCGGATGCCCTCGACGATCTTTGACCGGTTGAAGGGCTCTTCGGCGCCCGCGCGCTTGATCACGATGACCGGGACCTCTTCGGGCCGCTCGAAGGTCGTATAGCGCCGCCCACACGAAAGACACTCCCGCCGTCTCCTTATCGCCCGGCGCTCTTCGGCCGTCCGTGAGTCGACGACCTTGTCCTCGAGGCCCTCGCAGTAGGGACAGCGCACCTAAACAGCCTCGGCGTCGCGCCGCAACCGGCGCAGCTGATCTCTGAGCTCCTGCACACTCGCCTGATACGTGGCGACATCGGGCTCCTCGGGACGAGACCCTCCCGGCCTGCCTCGCTCGCCGCACAGAGGGCAGGCCGCCCCGCCCTGGCTCAACTGCGCGCCGCACTCACGGCAGGGCCTCGTGATCATCTCGCTAAGAACAGCCACTCGTGGAGCCGCACGAGGGGCAGGCGAAGCAGGAGCCGGCCGGCTGCATCTGCACTCCACAGGTGCCGCAGAAGGGCATCGATCCCGCATGTGCGTCGGCAACTGCACCGAGGACTATGACCCCCTCGCCTTGGCCGCCGCCGTTCGAGTGCCCATTTCCCTGTCCGTTGCCGTTGCCGTTATCGCCGGACAGCTTCGATTCGATCTCGCCCTGGCGTTCCCCTGCCGTCCTGATGTTGAGCCGATGACGGTCCTCAGCTTTCAGGTAGTCGAGAGCCAGCAACCTGAAGACGTAGTCGAGAATTGAGGTGGCAATCCGAAAGTCGGGATCGTCGGTCATGCCCGAGGGCTCGAAGCGCGTGTTGACGAATTGCTTGACGTAGGCGGACAGCGGAACTCCGTACTGAAGACCCATCGATATCGAGATCGCAAAGGCGTCCATGATCCCGGCCAATGTCGAGCCCTGTTTGGCGACTTTCAGGAAGATCTCACCCACCGTCCCATCGGGAAACTCCCCGGTGGTGAGATAGCCCTCGGTGTCGGCGACGCGGAACTTGAACGTGCGCCCTGCCCTCTTCTTGGGGAGACGACGGCGTACAGGCTCCGGCGAGGACACGACCGGGGTCTTCGAGTCCTCCCTCTTGGAGACGGACAGAGGCTGGCCAACCTTGCAGTTGTCACGGTAGAGAGCAAGCGCCTTGATTCCCAACCGCCAGCCTTCAACGTAGACACGTTCGACATCTTCGACTGAGAAGTCCTCCGGCACGTTGACGGTCTTGCTGATTGCGCCGGACAGGAAGGGCTGCGCCGCCGCCATCATCTTCAGGTGTCCGAGGTAGCTGATGGAACGCTCGCCCATGGCGGTGTCGAACACGTCCATGTGCTCCTCGTGAAGATGAGGTGCTCCGATGACATGAGAGTTCTCATCGATGTAGGCGATGATGTCGACGATCTGCTCGTCGTTGTAGCCGAGCTTGCGGAGGGCGCGGGGCACCGTTTGGTTGACGATCGACATGGTGCCGCCGCCGACCAGCTTCTTGACCTTCTTGAGTGCGAGGTCGGGCTCGATGCCGGTGGTGTCGCAATCCATCAGCAATCCAATAGTGCCCGTTGGCGCGAGGACGGTGGCCTGGGAGTTGCGATATCCGTGCTTGTTGCCGAGATCGAGCGCTTCGTCCCAGGCCCGGCGAGCCGCTCTCACCAGGTCGTCCGTAGCAAGCTCATCGGGGATCTGATAGGCCGCATCCCGATGCTTGTTCATCACTCGCAACATCGGTTCGCGGTTCTGCTCAAAGGCATCGAACGCGCCTACGCGCCTGGCTATCTTGGCCGACGTTGCATAGCAGTGCCCGGTCATCAGGGCAGTGATGGCTCCCGCCCATGCCCGGCCTTCGTCCGAGTCGTAGGCGAGTCCCTCCGACATCAACAGCGCTCCCAAGTTTGCGTAGCCTTGGCCGAGCTGTCGCATGCGATGGGAATTGTCCGTGATCTTGTCCGTCGGATAGGAGGCGAAGCCGACGGAGATCTCTTGTGCAAGGAACATGATCTCGACTGCGTGCTTGTAGCCGTCGACATCGAAGTGGCCTTGTTCGTCGATGAACCTGAGCAAATTCAAACTCGCCAGGTTGCAGGATGAGTTGTCGACATGTAGGAATTCACTGCAATTACTAACTACCAGTCCATCAACGATGTATGAGTGGTTGATCGGTTCGGTCAAATTGTAGGTGAGTTCGAAGCCGGCGAAATCACGCTGTCGCAGCCTGCTCCAACATTTTGTCGAATACTGCGAGTGTCCAACCACCGAGCGCTCGAGTTTGAACAGTTTGCGCTCGAGGTCAAAGCCGACCAGCCCGAAGAACAGCGGCAAAGCGGATCCACTGATGCGCAAGTCGAACGAACGACCGTTACTTTCGTAGAAGACCTCGTTTCCTTCCTTCTTGCGCGTGTAAGGAAAACCTCTGTTATGAGCCCTGCCCGTGACGTCGTATATACGCCCTCTGATTCCGAGGCTATCCAGGAGCATTTGAGCTCCGCGCAGGAGCTCCTTTGAATTGCTACCCAGCCCGACGTATCGAGACTTCTCGAGGTCGACGGCGCAGCCGCCGGCGTCGAACAGGCCCCTCAAGAACGCCTGCACGATATCGTCGGGGGCCTCGAAGATGCTCCAGGGGATCTCTTTTCCCGCTGCTCGGTGTCGCTTGACCCCCAGCGCTTCCATGAAGCGCGCTAGCGGACGCCGAGACAGCCTCAGCTGAGCGGTTCCGTTCTCCTGCATGGAGACATGAGGAGCCACCCCGCCGTTGAGGCGCGTCGCCACTTTGACGTGGCGGGGTAGCATCTCGAGGCGGTCCTCTTCGGAGCCGTAGATCGTGACGATGGTCTGATTGTTCGCAATACAGCCATCACCGATGAGCCAACCGAGATAGTGAGCGAACTCCTCGTCCCATTTTTCCGGCAGCTCAAGCTCGCGCCTGTGCGTGCCCTTGACGGCATAATCGAGCCAGTTCGTCGACACTGGCAACGAATAGTCGGCAGAGACGACCGGCGTCGGCTGATCTAAGGCGAGAACCTCGTCCTCGGTGACCAGCTCGTCGGCCTGTACCCAGCCTCGGTTGCGCGTCCAGATCCTGTGGTTGGGAGTACAACGCAGCTCGCGCCCGTCACTGAATGTGAGCTTGGTGATCTCGTTGACGCCCGTTACCATGAACTGGGAAGGCTTCGATAGCCGCACGGAGTTCTCCGGCCGATCCTCATTGGTTATGTCGTGCGTGTAGACCTCGAAGGTCTCGCCCGCCATCACCCTCCGAAGGATGTCCTGGAAGCGAACCAGCCCCTTATCGGTGTGCACCCTGCTGTCACCGGTAAAGCAGGGATTGCTTGCTGTTATGGGGCCCGAGTTCGGGCACGTGTGCCAGTCGTTGATCGTTGTGTCGTACTGCATGCCCGGGTCGGCGCAATCCCAGGCAGCCTGGGCGATATCGCGGAACAGGTCCCGGGCCGGCAGCGTCTCGAGCGTCTCGCCGGTGGTCACGCCCTTGAGCTCCCACTCGGCCCCCTCGAGCACTGCATTCATGAACTCGTCGGTGACACGGACCGAGTTGTTGGCGTTCTGATACTGGATCGAATGTGAGTCCTTGCCGTCGAGGTCCATGTCGAAGCCGGCCTCGCGCAGCGCCCTGGCCTTTCGCTCTTCGAGCGCCTTGCACCAGATGAAATCCTTGATGTCGGGATGATCGACGTTGAGAACGACCATCTTGGCGGCGCGCCGGGTGGCGCCCCCCGACTTGATCGTGCCCGCCGACGCGTCCGCCCCCCGCATGAACGACACCGGTCCAGAGGCGGTCCCGCCCGAGCGCAGGTGCTCTTTCGAGGAACGGAGCTTGGAAAGGTTCAGGCCCGAGCCCGAGCCGTGCTTGAAGATCGTGCCTTCCTCGACGTACCAGTTGAGGATCGAGCTCATCTCGTCCTCGACCGAGAGGATGAAACACGCCGCTACCTGCTCTTCTCCCTTCGGCCGCCAGCCGACGTTGAACCACACCGGCGAGTTGAAGGCGGCCTTCTGGGTGACGAGCAGGTGCATGAGCTCGTCCTGAAATATCCGGGCCTCGGCCTCGTCCCGGAAGTAGCCCCTGCCCAAGCCCTCCTCCGTGTAGCGATTGGCGACCCGATCGATCATCTGCTTGACCGAGCGCTCGCGCCGGGGCGTCCCCGGGGAACCTCGGAAATACTTCTGGGCGGCGATGTTGGTTGCGTTCTGCGACCACTGCTTGGGGATCTCCACGTCCTTCTGCTCGAACGCCACTTGGCCGGTCCGATAGTTGCGGATGACGGCGTCTCGCAGCTCCCACTCGATGTCGTCATAGGGGTGCCGCCCCGCCCTCGTAAAACGGCGCGACAGCACAAATTCGTCCGTTGCCGAGACCTTCGTGTGAGATGCCTGAGACACGCTCGATACCCCTTTCAAAACCGACGCCCAATGAGCTGCGGGCGCCTCCAGTGATTATCCCAGATCCCCGGCCTCTACACCAGATGTGGTGGTGCAGGGCCTAGACCGCCACTATATGTGGGGAAGAACAAGGATGAAATTACGCCTCTGTGGTCGCCGAGTCAAGCCTCCTAGAAGAGAAAAGAGAAGAAATAGGAGTGAACCCCCAGAAACTGAGAAGTCCCTGAGGTCTCCCGCTCTCCCTGCACTCAGCGCGGCAGGCGTAAGCGCTCGCCGACCTGGAGGGGGCCGTCGACATCGTTGAGGTCCACCACCGCGTCGGCATAGGCCCGCCAGTCGGCCCCCAGCGGGGCGTAGCGCTGGGACAGCTCCCATAGCGTCTGCCCCCGGTCCACCACGACGACGGCCGGGGCTCCGGGCCGGGAACCGGTAGTGAACCGCTGAGGCCGGGTGGAGGTCCACAGCACCAAGCCCAGGACCACTGCGAGCAGCACAGGCCCCAGCACCTTCGTTGCGGCGTTCCTGAGTTGCCCCGCCGAGGCGGGGAGCCGGTAGACGACCGCTTCCTCCACTGGGGGGACGAGATCATGACTACGGAGCGCCATCGCGCACCTCCTCTATCGTGGCCGCCACTATCGCCGTGGCTCTGGCACCCGTTCGGACGACGGTAGCGAGGGGGTGTGACAGTCCAGGTACCGACCTCAATTCCGCACGAACGTATGTTCGATATGGTAGAACGAACGTACGTTCGCATGCAAGTCGCGGTATCGAACAGACGTTCTGCGGAGCAGGGCGCGCGGCGCTACAGTTGCGAGCTCAGGTAGCTGCGGCCCCGCAGAAAGGGCAGAAAGGGCAGAAAGGGCAGAAGGGCGACACGAGCGGGCGACACTTAGCGGGGCACAGACTCAGGCGAAAGGGTGACGAGATGGCCGAAGGGCTCACGGAACGCCAGCAGCAAACGCTCGGCTACATCGCCGAGGCGATCGCTCACAAGGGATATCCACCCTCGGTGCGGGAGATCTGCAACGCCCTCGGCCTCGCCTCCAGCTCGACCGTGCACTCTCACCTCCAGGCCCTCCAGCGCAAGGGATATCTGCGCATCGACCCCACGAAGCCTCGTGCGATCGAGTTGCGGTTCGACCCCGATACGGGACTGGCTCGCGAGCGGCGCCCCACTCGCTCGGTGCCGCTACTGGGCCGGATCGCAGCCGGCGCTCCGATCGTCGCCGAAGAAACCGTCGAGGAGGTCTACCCGCTGCCCGCCGATCTCGTCGGCGACGGCAACATCTTCATGCTCGAGGTATCAGGCGACTCCATGGTCGAGGCCGGGATCCTGGACGGCGACTACGTAATCATTCGCCAACAGCCGACGGCGCATTCGGGACAGATCGTGGCGGCAATGGTGCCGAACGAGTACTCGGACGCACCCGAAGCCACCATCAAGACGATCCGTCATCGCGGCTCCGCGGTGTGGCTCGAGCCGGCCAACGAGAATCTGGAGCCTTTTGAGGCGCCCCAGGGGACCGAGGTGCTGGGCAGAGTCGTAGGGGTACTGAGAACCCTCTGAGCTCGGCTTGCACAATGCTGCCGAACCCGCTCGCTCGGCCGGGATCAAGGCCTCCCCAGGGCGTCCGTCAGGGGCAGCCCGAGCCACTGCAGGTCCTGTAGCGGTCGAGAAGTGCCGATAGGCCGGCCACCTGCGCGTCGTTTCCGGTATCGAAGTCGGCCAGGGTGTTCTCCAGCTCCCACGGATCCGACCGCAAATCGTAGTGCTCGCGAAAGACGATCTTTTTCGCCTCGACGTCGTAGTACTCGGTGTACTGAGCTTTCTTGGTTCGCACCGAGGCCCAATTGGGCCGCTCGGATCGGCGCAGCTGATTCCAGTACTCGAACAGCAGAGCGTCCCTCCTCCACGAGCGGTTTAGCAACGACCTCCCATCGAGGACATGACTCGGCGTGACGTTGGCGGCATCGAGAATCGTGGGGGCAACGTCGACCAGCGTAACCATCCGCTTGCTCCTCTTGCCCACCGGAAGATGTCCGGGCCAGCGGGCGAGCATCGGGATCTTCATCGACCCTGTGTAGGCAGCTCCCTTGCCGGACACACCATGCTCGGCCCACTGCTCGCCGTTATCCGAGACGTAGAAGGCCAGTGTGGACCCTTTCTCGCCCAACCTGGTCAAACCCAACCTAAGATCCTCGATGAAGTCGTCGACCGACATCAGCGAGCGGAGCTGCGTCCTGCGATGGCGCTTGGCACGCCAGAACCTGCCGTCAGCGGCCTGGACGTGGGGAGGTTTATCCGTGCGGTCAGTCTCGAACACTGCTGGGTTCCCCGCCCAGCGAGGAACACTTGCCTTCTCGTAACGCGGCTCCGGGTTGGCCGGAGCATGCGGAGAACGCGTGGCGACATAAAGGAACCAGGGTCTGTCGTCGTCGTCTTTCTCCGCTTCACGTATAAAGTCCATGACCCTGCGCTTCAGAAAGTGCGTCGCGTAACCTCGCTGAGTGACCAATTGCCCGTCAAGGTTCCACATCGCATCGTAGTATTTGAGACTGTTGGAAAGCGCAAAGCGGTCAAAGTAAGGCGGCGCTTGAGTGAGGTCCCACCAGTTGAGATACTTTCCGACCAGTCCTGTGCGATAGCCCGCCTTACCCAGCAGATACTGGATGGTGTGGCGCTGTTCAAGATTGTTCACTTGGCCCTGGTCGTTGTTGCGCACAAGATGGTTGTGTGCATATTGACCCGTGAAGATCGAGGCGCGTGCGGGACAGCACAACGGAGTGGGGGCCCATGCGCTCTTGTACGTCACTCCTGAACCGCGAAACCACCGCCGGGTCTTGGGCATGACCGACAGCGTGTCCCTGCGTTGATCGTCGGTCACGATCACAATGACATTTGGACGGACTCGTTTCGGCGCCGCTGCGCCACTAGCGGTATGGGGGCCGGTTGCCAACAGACACAAGGCAAGCACAACACCGCACGCCCGGACGCCTGAGCCCCTCATCTGTGCCTTCATCCGAGGGAGTCTAGGCCAGTTCGACGGAGCTCAGTCCAAATAGGGTCTCGATACACATGTTTATTCGAGCGCCGGCTCGCGCTTCTACAGCCGGGCCAGATAGGGTCGGACTTCAGCGAGCAAACCGGGAGCGAGACGCGCCACGATGTGGACGCCCTCGGCGGTATAGGTCTCCTTCACCACCTCTGCCTCCTGGTGGAGGCGGGCCACCACATCGCCCCGTTCGAACGGCACGTCCAACGAGACTTCGATGCTCAAGCGCGACAGCTCCTCCCCCACGCGCGCCACGAGCTCATTCAAACCTCGCTTTCTGGAGGCGGAACAAAACACCGCATCGAGATGACGCGACTGGAGCGAGGCAAGCTCTGGTGAAGAAAGAAGGTCGACCTTGTTCATGACGATGACACTAGGCTTACCGGCCACGCCGATCTCCTTCAGGACCATCTGAACCGCAGAGATCTGTCGGTCCGGGGCACGGCTTGCATCCACGATGTGCAGCAACAGATCCGCCTCCCCCACCTCCTCGAGCGTGGACTTGAACGCTTCCACGAGCTGATGGGGCAGCTTCTGGACAAAACCCACCGTGTCGGTGAGCAGCGCGTCCCGTCCGGCGGGTAGCGCCAACCGTCGCGTGACGGGGTCCAACGTCGAAAAAAGCCGGTCTTCGACCAGCGCCCTGGAGCCGGTGAGGCTGCTAAGAAGGCTCGACTTACCCGCGTTGGTGTATCCGACCAGGGCGACGATCGCAGTGCCGGAGCGATTGCGAGCCTTGCGCTTGAGCCTGCGCGTGCGCGACAGCGCTTCGATGTCGTCTTTGACGCGCTGAATACGCCTCACAATCGCTCGGCGTTCGACCTCGAGAGCAGACTCGCCCGGCCCCCTTCTGGTTCCGATGCCACCCCCGAGCCTCGACAGCACCTCGCCCCAGCCCCTCAGCCTGGGAAGCCGGTAGTCGAGCTGGGCGAGCTCGACCTGCAGCTTGCCCTCGGAGGAGCGGGCGTGCTGCGCGAAGATGTCGAGGATCAGTCCCGTGCGGTCGATGATCTTGAGTCCCTTCTCGGCCAAGGGGTTGACGCCAGCGAGCTCCTCCAGGTTCCGGCCCTGAGCGGGAGTCAGCTCATCGTCGAAGATCACCATCCCCGCGTCCAGCGCGAGGGCAGCATCGACTACCTCCTTGGCCTTTCCTCGCCCCACATAGGTCGCGGGATCGGGGCGTTCGCGCCGCTGCAGCATGCGATCCAGCACGTCTGCCCCCGCTGTGTCGGCAAGCGCCGCAAGCTCGTCCAGCGACCACTCCGCCTCTTCCATGGACACGTCGCCGAAAACGGCACCGATCAGAACGGCTCGCTCGCGCTCGAGGCGCGTCGGTGTCGCGGGACTCAGGCGACCACCCTGCGCAGACGCTCAACGCCTTCGGCAAGCCGGTCGTCCGAGACGGTCAAAGAAAACCGGACGAAGCCCTCTCCCGAGGGCCCGTATCCGTTACCGGGAGCGACGACGATGGCCGCCTCTTCCAGAAGAAAGGTGGCGAAGGACTCCGATGAATGACCCTTCGGCACCGGCACCCACAGGTAGATCGATCCGCGCGGCGGGGATACATCGATGCCCATGGAGGACAGGCCCTCGCACAACAGATCCCGGCGGGCGCGGTAACGCTCGACGGTCTCGCGAAGCTGCTCTTGGGGACCCTCCAGAGCGGCGATGGCGGCGCGCTGCACTGCGTCGAAGATGCCGGAGTCGATGTTGGTCTTGAGCCTCTTCATGGCCTCGATCGCCACCGGAGCTCCGGCAACCCAACCGATTCTCCAGCCCGTCATGTTGTAGGTTTTGGAGAGCGAGTAGAACTCGACTGCGCACTCCTGCGCACCTTCTACCTCGAGGGCGCTGGGCGCGACATAGCCGTCGTAGGTGATCTCCGCATAGGCCGCGTCATGCGCCAAGAGAAGATCGTGACGCATGCAAAACTCGACCGCGTCCTCGAAGAATGACCTGTCCACCGTCGCCGCGCTGGGATTACCCGGGAAGTTGAGCCACAGCACCGAGGCCTTCTTGAGCACGTCTTTGGGTATCGACCCAAGGTCGGGCAGAAAGTCATTCTCGGCCCGCAGCGGGACGAGGTAAGGAACACCGCCGGCCAGCAGGGTGCCGGTCTCGTACACGGGATAGGCGGGATCGGGTATCAGCGCGATCCTCCCGGGATCGACGAACGCAACCGGCAGGTGGAAGATGCCTTCCTTGATACCTACCAGCGGTTGGATGGCGCCATCGGGATCGAGCGAGACCTTGAACCGCCTCTCATAGAAGCTCGCTATCGCCGATCTCAGCTCGGGCATTCCCACATACGAGGGATAGCGGTGAGACGCTGGATCGAGGGCCGCCTCCCGTAATGCTTCCACCACGTGATCCGGAGTCGGCAGGTCGGGGTCCCCCACACCGAAAGAGATGATGTCCGCTCCCTCGGCGAGCGCTGCGGCCACTTTCCGGTCGATCTCGGCGAACAGATAGGGGGGCAGGCGGTGGATGCGAGCGGCCGTTCGCATGTTAAATCGCCTCGAGCTCGACTACACCGGCGAAGCTCCTCTGTGCGGGGCCGGTCATGAACACAGGGCTCTCGCGCTCAACGCTGCCGTCCCATTCAACGCCAAGCCGGCCGCCGGGCAAGACCACGGTCGTTTGCTCCGAGCTGCCGGCCAAAAGCCTGCTTGCGACCGCCGCTGCGCAGGCTCCGGTGCCACACGCAAGAGTCTCGCCGGAGCCTCGTTCCCACACGCGCATGCGGATCTCTGCGGACGGGCTCGGATCGACGAACGACACATTGGTCCCTTGCGGAAAGGCAGGATGGCGTTCGAGCAGTGGACCCAGCGTGCGCACAGGAGCATCTTCCACATCGGTTGTGAACAACACCGCATGAGGGTTTCCCATCGACAGGCAGGCGAGCTCGACGACTTCGTCGACAACGAGCTGCGAGTTCAACTCGAGCTTCATCTGAAGAGCGTTCGTGCCATCCCATCTCACCGGTATGAGTGCAGGCTCGAAGATAGGAGCCCCCATGTCCACGCGGACGTGTTCGCCTGAGATCTCGACCATCTTGTTCCCGGCTCTAGTGCCGATCACCATTTGTTCTGACGATGACAGTCCTTCGTGGCGAGCAAACACCGCTAGACAGCGTATGCCGTTACCGCACATCTCGCCCGTCGAACCGTCCGAGTTGAGATAGTCCATGAACAGTTCTGCGCCGTCGCGCCCCGGCCCCACTCGTATGACACCGTCTGCCCCGACGCCGAAGTGGCGGTCGCATAGCTGCGCGGCCAAGTGCGCCGTCAGCTTCAGTTCGTCGTGGAGGTCCGAAAGCATGACGAAGTCGTTGCCGATACCTTGATACTTCGCAAACTCGAGTCTCACGATGTCCATGTGACTAAGGTAACCGCAGGCAGGAGCGAAAGTGGCCCGTCAGCGTTTCCACGAGATCCTCACGGGAAGCATCGAACCAGACCACGCGGGGATCGGCTTTGAACCAAGACATCTGACGGCGGGCGAAGCGAGCCGTGGCGGTCACGATCCTGTCTCGCAATTCCTCGGGGGCCGCACCCTCATCTTCGAGAAGCTGGCGGTAGCCGAGCGCCTGTCGTGCGGTGCAAGACAGGTCATGGGACGCGAGCTCGCGTGCCTCCGCCGCCAAGCCCCGTGCGAACATGCCTTCGACGCGTGCGGAGATGAGCTCACGCAGGCGAGCGCGATCGAGCTCGAGACCCGCCACCGCCAGGCGGTAGACGCTCGAATAGCCTTCCCATGAGTAGCCGGCGGAGAAGGGCCGGCCGGTCAGCTCGACGACCTCGAGTGCCCGGACCACCCGGCGCAGGTTCGACGGCTCGATGCGAGCCGCCGCCGACGGGTCCAGCGCGGCCAGGCGCTGGTGCAGAGCGCTGTTTCCAGCCGCCACGGCCTCGGCCTCGAGTGCCCGCCTGAGTTCGGCCGAGCGGGGAGGGAAGCTGAGGTCGTCCACCACGGCGCGAAAGTACAGCCCCGAGCCGCCCACCAGCAGGGGCAGATTGCCCCGCTCGGAGATGGCTGTGATCGCCGCACGCGCCAGTGCCTGGAATTCGGCCACCGACAGCTCGTGGGAGGGCTCGATGATGTCGATGAGGTGGTGAGGCACCGCCGCGCGCAGGCCGAGAGGGGGCTTGGCGGTTCCGGCGTCCAGTCCCCGGTAGACCTGCATCGAGTCCACCGACACGATCTCCGCTCCAAGGCGCTCGGCCACGGCGGCCCCCGCCACGCTCTTTCCTACCGCGGTCGGCCCCACCAGGGCCGCCACCGCCGGGACATCGCTCACCCTTTGGCCACCTGGTTCGCCGAGTGGTGGGGAGATGAGCATATAGAGCATCTGACCACCACTCGGCGGGCACTCGGCGCTGCCACAGCCACAGCTTCGCTTGTCATGTGACGGAGGCCACCACGTAACCCACGCCGAAGGGCCGCTCGTAGGCGTGAAGCACCGCGGCCCGTCCTCGGCCGAGAGCGCTCAGAACCCTCAGGGGGCCGGCTCCGCACGAGCCCGCCACGAGGGCGAGTCTGCTCGTCGCCTCCTCCGACGAGCCCACGTCCGAGCGCAATGCGTCGATCCAGGCGGCCTCGGCCTCCACGGCCCCCTCGAGCTCGGTCAAAGGGGCTGAGGCCGACAGCGCGGCTCCGGAATGAGCACTGGCGGCGAGGCCTACACGGCCGCCGAAGCTCTGCAGAGCTTGAGCCAACCGAGTGATGACCTCCTCCCTCTCGCCGCACTCCGAGCCCTCGTCCAGTGAGACTCCGACGAGCTCGAGCCCCGGAGCGCAGCCGAGCAGGGCGGGGACCAGCACCCCGTGGTCGCAGGGCTCCTCCAACAGCGCCAGCCCCGTCGCCGCGGCAAGCTCCTTGGCCAGGCTTTCTCCGCCTTCTCGGCCCCCGTCTATTC